>NZ_JALMEX010000009.1:0-231653 GCF_023100605.1 Pseudomonas sp. MWU12-2020 | reverse complement strand
GCGAAGGCTGCGATCTTTTGATCTGGCTCTGGCTCTGGCTCTGGCTCTGGCTCTGGCTCTGGCTCTGGCTCTGGCTCTGGCTCTTGATGTGGCTTTTGATCTTCAAGCCCCATCGGCAGGCCGAGCGAAGGTGTCCATCAGGGGGTAGGCGCGCAGCGCCATGCGGCGGAGCCGCATACATCGAGAGGAGGTGCAGCGAAGCAAACCGGAGGCGATGCCCCCTGATGGACACCGTAGCGAGGGAACACTGAGCCTCAGCGAAGTGCCGTACGCCGGGGGAAGCCTTTTTGGTTACTTTTTCGGCGTTTGGAAAAAGTGACCCGCCGTAAGGGCGGAACCGTAATCAGCAACCCCCGCAGCAACGGATATGCCCCCAATCCAACCCCAACCAAAACAAAAAAAGGCGCGATCCTCACGAATCACGCCTTTCTCATGTGCTGCGGTCTATCAGCTACCCAACGCTTTGGACGCCAACCAGAACAACCCAGCCGACAACGCCACAGTCGCCGGCAAGGTCAGCACCCACGCCAGCAGGATAGTGCGAACAGTCCCGCCCTGCAGGCCGCTCTTGTTGGCGACCATGGTGCCGGCCACGCCCGAGGACAGCACGTGGGTGGTGGACACTGGCAGGCTGAAAATGTTGGCCATGCCGATCAGACTGGCAGTAGTGATCTGCGCCGACATGCCTTGAGAGTAAGTCATGCCTTGCTTGCCGATCTTCTCGCCGATGGTCAGTACCACACGTTTCCAGCCGACCATGGTACCCAGGCCCAGGGCCAGTGCGACCGCCAGAATCACCCAGAACGGCGCGTATTCAGTGGTGGTGGTCAGGTCTTTGCGCAGTTTGTCCAGGTCAGCTTTTTCACGCGCTTCGAGGCCTGGCAGCTTGCCGACTTTCTTCGCGGTGTCGTCCAGGCAGAGCAAGTAGCGACGGACTTCGATGCGGCTTTCCGAGGACAGCGAATGGTAGTCCGCTACACCTTTAAGGGTGCCAAGCAGGGCGTTGATGGTCGGTTCGGTCTGCTGCGGGTTGCAGCGGAATTTTTCCGGCAGATCGCCTTCAACACTTTTGCCCAGGGCCAGGAATTCGCCCAGGGAATCGGCGTTGCGCTTGTAGAACTGGCTCAGGTGCAGGGTCGCGTCGCGGGTGCGCTCGATCTGGTAGGTGGTGCTGCTCAGGTCAAGCACGAACTGCGCAGGCACGATACCGATCAGTACCAGCATGATCAGGCCGATGCCTTTCTGACCATCGTTGGAACCGTGCACGAAGCTCACGGCCATGGCCGAGATCACCAGGACCAGGCGATTCCAGAACGGCGGGTGCTTCTTGTCGTCGATCTTGCGGCGCTGTTCCGGGGTCTTGTGCATCTTCGACAGCGGGCGCCACCACTTCAGGCCGATCAGGATCAGCGCGGCGATCAGGAAACCGGCCATTGGCGAGAACACCAGCGAGGCGCCAATGTCGATCGCTTTCTGCCAGTTCACGCCGTCGGCCAACGGGATGTTGTTGATCAGGGCGTTGGCCAGGCCGACGCCGAGGATCGAGCCGATCAGGGTGTGGGAGCTGGAGGCCGGGATACCGAAGTACCAGGTGCCCAGGTTCCAGGTGATCGCCGCGGCGAGCAACGAGAACACCATCGCCAGGCCATGGCCGGTGTTCACATTGATCAGCAGTTCTACCGGCAGCAGGTGAACAATGGCATACGCCACGCCAACGCCGCCCAGCAACACGCCGAGGAAGTTGAACACACCGGAGAAGAACACCGCCAGGTGAGGCGGCATGGCTTTGGTGTAGATAACAGTGGCTACCGCGTTAGCGGTGTCATGAAATCCATTGATGAACTCGAAGGCGAGGACAAACGTCAGGGCGAGCAAGAGGCTCACAAGCACCCAAGCATCCAGTCCGCTGAATAAATCGATCATGAAGGTTTTCTGACCCGGTCATAAGGGGGCGCGATTATGCCAGAAAAGACTGGAAATCGATCCCCTACCTGCTCATCGGTAGCAATCAATGTCGAATTAAATTGTTGCAAGGTGCAAAGCCCGAGCGTGTTGCAGGGTTTTTCAAGTGCTTGATTCGATTGGAAAAACTTTCAGGCAACAGGCATTTTGTCGAGCGCGCAGGAGCCTCAAACGTTTGTGTGAAATATCTCTGAAACGAGTCAGACACGCTCCTTTCCCGTGCAGGACGGGGGAGGTGGCCGCTGCCCGCGGGTAGCGGGCGCGCAAGGCATCATCGGGTCACCGTGCTTGTAGCCGGTGGCGACGCAGGCCCTCGAAAAACTCAGGATCGCCCGTTCATGGCTCTTCGGTTTTGAGTTCTTCTTCCATCTTTTTCAGTTCTTGCTGGAAAACCTGATCCTGAACTGTGGGGCGTTTACGCCATGCCTTGCGTTCCGGTTCGGGTTGAGCGGCGTAGGTGGTGACTTCCCCGCCGTAAACTTCCTTGTAACGTTGTTCCTGGCGCTCAAGTTCCGCGCGCAGTTCGTCTTTCGTCACAGTGCTACCTGTTTGAGTTGAGATAAATGTCTGGTGAAACGCACGGCAACGAGTCGATTGAACACGTCCACCGAGGGGCAATGCCAGTTCAGGCATTGGAGTTGTCGGCAGGGCGATCAAGACTTCCATGTTGCAGGCGGCTACGGCACCAGATTAAAACTGACGCAGCATCAGTTTCCTGTTTCAGCAAGCGCGCTGGCGGTGCATGAATAATGAGCGTCAGGCGCTGGCCGGGGCTGACGGCAATAGGCAGCGCATCAGCGGGCGGCACCCTCGGCCAGTGAAAACGCGGCGCCACTGAGGTGCATTATAGCGGTCGAATCGGGATTGACTATCTTTGCCAAGTTAAAAACGGTTCGGGATGTGTGATCGTTTTGTTGCTGACAAGTTTTATCGCTAGTTGAAATTTGTCGAAACCTTTAAGGACGCGCGTTCAGTTTCTGGCGCCATTAAGTCGAGCAACTAATGGGTCATGCAAAGTTGGCTGAACAGGTTGGCCCAACGATAGAAGAAGCCGCGAAGGATGGCGGCTGATGGATTGCGATAATCGGTCGGCGGTTCGATAATCGCCCAATCTTGGCGTCTCGGCCCTTGTGCATCTGTCGGCGAGCCGCTTGTATAGCCATTGATCCGTGATGCAAAAGGACAAGAAATGAACGATCAAATGCGCAACTCCTTCACCTCCGTGGCGCCGCCGATCGTCGCTTCGCCGGCCAAGCGCATCCAGGCGCTGACCGGCGATCCGGATTTCATGACCTCGCTGGCCCGTGGCCTGGCGGTGGTGCAGGCGTTTCAGGAGCGTAAGCGACACCTGACCATCGCCCAGATCAGCCACCGCACGGAAATTCCCCGCGCCGCCGTGCGCCGTTGCCTGCACACCTTGATCAAACTGGGTTACGCCACCACCGATGGCCGCACATATTCGTTGCTGCCCAAAGTCCTGACCCTTGGCCACGCCTATCTGTCATCGACGCCGCTGGCGGTGTCGGCCCAGCCGTACCTCGACCGCATGAGCGAGCAACTGCACGAAGCCTGCAACATGGCCACACTCGAAGGCGACGACATTCTGTACATCGCCCGTTCGGCGACCACGCAACGGTTGATTTCGGTGGACCTGTCGGTGGGTGGGCGGCTGCCGGCCTATTGCACGTCGATGGGCCGCATCCTGCTGGCGGCGCTGGACGACACCTCGCTGGGCGAATACCTCGACCATGCCGAACTGGTGGCCAAAACCAGTCGCACACTGCATACCCCGGAAAGTCTGCTCGAATGCCTGCAGGAAGTACGGCAGCAGGGCTGGTGCATCGTCGATCAGGAACTCGAGCAAGGCCTGCGTTCGATTGCCGTGCCGGTGTACGACGCGTCGGGCCAGGTGGTCGCGGCGCTCAACGTCAGCACCCACGCCGGTCGCGTCAGCCGTACCGAGCTGGAGCAACGCTTTCTGCCGGGCCTGCTCAGTGCCAGCCGCGACCTCAGCGCCCAGTTGTTCGCCTGATGAAGCTGTTCGATAAACGCACAGTGTTGCGTTTATCGAATTGACGCTAAAAGCCTCGGATCATTAATGTCGCGGCAGCGTCATCCGGCGCAGATGTGAATGAGCCTGCCGGATTGTCGACTCCCATAATAATGACAAGAGGCAACTCACCATGCGCATGTTCCCCGACTGTCTCAGCCCCATTCCCTGTTGCCGGATTCACCGCAACGCCTGATCCCGATCTTCTATTCTTGTGACCGTGCCGCGCTTTGGCCGGCCGCCGTTCGACTGCGTTTTTTGCGTGGAATAAAAATAATGAACCAGCCTCAGTCCGCTGTAGGTAACTGCCTCGACGTGCAGACCTTCATCAATGCCCAACCGATCTCGCGCTATCAGTGGCGCGTGGTGATCCTGTGTTTCCTGATTGTGTTTCTCGATGGCCTCGACACCGCGGCGATGGGCTTTATCGCCCCGGCCTTGTCCCAGGACTGGGGCATCGACCGCGCCAGCCTCGGCCCGGTGATGAGTGCCGCGCTGATCGGCATGGTGTTCGGCGCACTGGGTTCCGGCCCACTGGCTGACCGCTTCGGGCGCAAAGTGGTACTGGTCGGCGCGGTGCTGCTGTTTGGCGCTTTCAGTCTGGCTTCGGCCTACAGCACCAACGTCGAACAATTGCTGGTGCTGCGCTTCCTCACCGGCCTCGGTCTGGGCGCCGGCATGCCCAACGCCACCACACTGCTTTCGGAATACACCCCGGAGCGCAAGAAATCCTTGCTGGTGACCAGCATGTTCTGCGGTTTCAACCTCGGCATGGCCGGCGGCGGATTCATTTCGGCGAAGCTGATCCCGGCGTTCGGCTGGCACAGCCTGTTGCTGATCGGCGGGATCCTGCCGCTGATCCTCGCGGTGGTGCTGCTGTTCTGGCTGCCGGAATCCGCGCGCTATCTAGTGGTGCGTAATCGCGGCACCGACAAAGTGCGCAAGACCTTGTCGCCGATCGATCCGGTCACCGTCGCGCAGGCCTCGAGCTTCAGCGTGCCGGAACAGAAAACCGTCAAGGCGCGCAACGTGTTCGCGGTGATTTTCTCCGGCACCTACAGCGCCGGCACCTTGCTGCTGTGGCTGACCTACTTCATGGGCCTGGTCATCGTCTACCTGTTGACCAGTTGGCTGCCGACCCTGATGCGTGACAGCGGCGCGAGCATGGAGCAGGCGGCGTTCATCGGCGCGTTGTTCCAGTTCGGCGGGGTGTTGAGCGCGGTCGCTGTGGGCTGGGCGATGGACCGCTTCAATCCGCACAAGGTCATCGGCACGTTCTACCTGCTGGCCGGGGTGTTTGCCTACGCGGTGGGGCAGAGCCTGGGCAACATCACCTTGCTCGCGACGTTGGTGCTGGTGGCGGGGATGTGCGTCAACGGCGCGCAATCGGCGATGCCGTCGCTGGCGGCGCGGTTTTATCCGACCCAGGGCCGCGCAACCGGGGTGTCGTGGATGCTCGGGATCGGCCGGTTTGGCGCGATTCTCGGGGCGTGGATGGGCGCGACGTTGCTGGGGTTGGGCTGGAACTTTGAGCAGGTGTTGACGGCGTTGGTGATTCCGGCGGCGTTGGCGACGACGGCGGTGGTGATTAAAGGCGTGGTGAGTCATGCGGATGCGACTTGAGTCGAGTCATTTTGATTTGCGTTGAATGTTCCGACGCCTTCGCGAGCAAGCCCGCTCCCACAGGGAAAACACATTTCAAATGTGGGAGCGGGCTTGCTCGCGAAGCTTTTGCTTGTGATTGATAGGGTGGTAACAATCTGTTCGATAAACGAACACTCAGTCGATTATCGGATTGTTTGGCGATTTTCAGCGGCTTAATCTGCAGTGACTCCGGCGCTGAACCTCGCGCCTTTTTCTCACTGGCGATTCACTACAAAAACGGGAGCCTGCTCCATGGCTGAGATCCTTTCGCTGCACGACGCGGTGAAGCAATTCGTCAACGACGGCGACACCGTCGCGCTCGAAGGCTTCACTCACCTGATTCCGACAGCCGCAGGTCATGAAATCATTCGTCAGGGCAAGAAAGATCTGACCCTGGTGCGGATGACGCCTGACCTGATCTACGACCAACTGATCGGTGCCGGTTGTGCACGCAAGCTGATCTTTTCCTGGGGTGGCAACCCGGGTGTGGGTTCGCTGCACCGCCTGCGCGATGCGGTCGAGAAGCAGTGGCCGCATGCGCTGGAAATCGAAGAGCACAGCCACGCTGACCTGGCTAACGCCTACGTCGCCGGCGCTTCCGGCCTGCCTTTCGCCGTGCTGCGGGCCTACGCCGGTTCCGACCTGCCTAAGGTCAATCCGCTGATCAAATCCGTGACCTGCCCGTTCACCGGTGAAGTGCTGGCGGCGGTGCCGTCGGTACGTCCGGACGTGACCGTGATCCACGCGCAGAAGGCCGACCGCCAAGGCAACGTGCTGCTGTGGGGCATTCTCGGTGTGCAGAAAGAAGCCGCACTGGCGGCCAAGCGTTGCATCGTCACCGTCGAGGAGATCGTCGATAACCTCAACGCCCCGATGAATGCCTGCGTGCTGCCGACCTGGGCCTTGAGCGCGGTTTGTCACGTGCCGGGCGGTGCGCATCCGTCCTACGCCCACGGTTACACCGAGCGTGACAATCGTTTCTATCAGGCGTGGGATCCGATCGCCCGTGACCGTGAGACGTTTACCGCGTGGATCAACGAATACATCCATGGCTGCGCTGACTTCAGCGAGTTCCAGGCCAAGTTGGCCGCTGCTTCGGAGGCCAAGTAATGACTTACACCACCAACGAAATGATGACCGTCGCTGCGGCCCGTCGCCTGAAAAACGGCTCGGTGTGCTTCGTCGGCATCGGCCTGCCGTCGAAAGCCGCCAACCTCGCGCGCCTGACCTCGTCGCCGGACGTGGTGCTGATCTACGAATCCGGCCCGATTGGCGCCAAGCCAAGCGTGTTGCCGCTGTCGATCGGTGACGGCGAATTGGCGGAAACTGCCGACACCGTCGTGCCGACCGGTGAGATTTTTCGCTACTGGCTGCAGGGCGGGCGCATCGACGTCGGTTTTCTCGGCGCGGCGCAGGTCGACCGTTTCGGCAACATCAACACCACCGTGGTCGGCGACTATCACGCGCCGAAAGTGCGCCTGCCGGGTGCCGGTGGCGCGCCGGAAATCGCCGGTTCGGCGAAAAGCGTGTTGATCATCCTCAAACAGTCGGCGCGTTCGTTCGTCGACAAGCTCGACTTCATTACCTCGGTCGGTCACGGCGAGGGCGGCGATTCACGCAAGCGTCTGGGCCTGCCGGGGGCCGGTCCGGTCGGGATCATCACCGACCTGTGCATCATGGAGCCGGAAGCGGGCACCCACGAATTCGTGGTCACCGCCCTGCACCCGGGCGTGACCCGCGAGCAGGTGATCGCAGCCACCGGTTGGGCGATCCGCTTTGCCGACAACGTTGAAACCACGGCGGCGCCGACCGAGGTCGAACTGACCGCCCTGCGTGATCTCGAAGCGCGCACCGCCGCCGCCCACGGCCAGGCACCGGGAGAAGCATGATGCGTGACGTGTATATCTGCGACGCGATTCGCACCCCCATCGGCCGTTTCGGCGGTGGTCTGGCCGGCGTGCGCGCCGACGATCTGGCCGCCGTGCCGATCAAGGCGCTGATGGAACGCAATCCCTCGGTGGACTGGAACGCGATCGACGAAGTGTTCCTCGGCTGCGCCAACCAGGCCGGTGAAGACAACCGCAACGTGGCGCGCATGGCGCTGCTGCTGGCCGGCCTGCCGGAGAGCGTGCCGGGCGTGACCCTCAACCGTCTCTGTGCTTCGGGCATGGACGCGATCGGCACCGCGTTCCGCGCCATTGCCAGTGGCGAGATGGAGCTGGCGATTGCCGGTGGCGTCGAGTCGATGTCCCGCGCGCCGTTCGTGATGGGCAAGGCTGACGCGGCGTTCTCACGCAACATGAAACTGGAAGACACCACCATCGGCTGGCGTTTCATCAACCCGTTGATGAAAGCGCAGTACGGCGTCGATGCGATGCCGCAGACCGCCGACAACGTGGCCGATGACTATAACGTGTCGCGGGCCGACCAGGACGCGTTCGCCCTGCGCAGTCAGCAACGCACCGCCGCCGCGCAGGCGGCGGGCTACTTCGCCGAGGAAATCGTCGAAGTGCGGATCGCCCACAAGAAGGGCGAAACCGTGGTCAGCCAGGACGAACATCCACGCGCCGACACCACGCTTGAAGCCCTGAGCAAACTCAAACCGGTCAACGGCCCGGACAAGACCGTCACCGCCGGCAACGCGTCCGGGGTCAACGACGGTGCTGCTGCGCTGATTCTCGCTTCGGCTGAAGCGGTGAAGAAACACGGCCTGACCGCCCGCGCCAAAGTGCTGGGCATGGCCAGTGCCGGCGTCGCGCCACGGGTGATGGGCATCGGCCCGGTGCCAGCGGTGCGCAAACTGATCGAGCGTCTCGGGGTCGCGGTCAGTGATTTCGACGTGATCGAACTCAACGAAGCCTTCGCCAGCCAAGGCCTGGCGGTGCTGCGTGAGTTGGGTCTGGCGGATGATGCGCCGCAGGTCAACTCGAACGGTGGCGCGATTGCCTTGGGTCACCCGTTGGGCATGAGCGGCGCGCGACTGGTGCTGACCGCGTTGCATCAGTTGGAAAAGACCGGCGGCAAGAAAGGTCTGGCAACCATGTGCGTCGGCGTCGGGCAGGGTCTGGCGCTGGCCATCGAACGCGTCTGACGCACAGCTGCACGAATAAGAACTGAGGAAAGCGAAATGACTGACAAGCCTGGCTACCGTCGTCCGCAGGAAGGCACCCAGCCTGAGTACCTGCACCCGACGTATCAATCCACCAACCTGCGCTCGCCGTCCAAGCCGTTGGTGTTTCTGCCGCATTCGTTGTCGGAGATCACCGGCCCGACCATCGGTGCCGAACGCATCGCCGAAAAAGACAACGACCTGACCGCCCAGCACGACGGCGAGCCGTTGGGCGAGCGCATCATCATTCACGGCCGTGTGCTCGATGAAAACGGTCTGCCGGTGCCGGGGATTCTGGTGGAGATCTGGCAGGCCAACGCCGCCGGCCGCTACAACCACCAACGCGATCTGCACGACGCGCCGCTTGACCCGAACTTCACCGGCACCGGCCGCACCGTGACCGACGCCGACGGTTGGTACCAGTTCCAGACCATCAAGCCCGGCGCCTATCCGTGGGGCAACCACCACAACGCGTGGCGCCCGGCGCACATCCATTTCTCGCTGTTCGGGCCGAGCATCCTCACCCGTCTGGTGACGCAGATGTATTTCCCCGGCGACCCGCTGCTGGCCTACGACCCGATCTACAACTGCGTGCCGGACACCTCCGCGAAGGAACGTCTGATCGCCGCTTTCGATCTGGAAAAAACCATTCCGTCCTACGCCCTCGGCTATCGCTGGGACATCGTCTTGCGCGGCCGCGACGCCACGCCGATGGAGAAATAAGATGACGCTGACTGCCACCACGTCCCATACCGTCGGGCCGTACTACCACATCGGCCTGACCTGGCTGAACCGCGAAAACCTCGCGGTCGAACAAACCCTCGGCGAGCGCGTGGCGATCACCGGCCAAGTCGTTGACGGCAACGGCGATGTGGTCAACGACGCGATGCTCGAAGTCTGGCAGGCCAACGCCGCCGGCAAATACGCGCACCCGGAAGACGAGCAGGACAAACCGCTGGACCCGCACTTCGAAGGTTTCGGCCGGGTGCCGGTGGACGCCGAAGGGCGCTTCCGTTTCACCACGATCAAACCGGGCACGGTCGAAGGCCTGAAGGGCTCGACCCAGGCCCCGCACCTGGTGGTGCTGGTGTTTGCCCGCGGCCTGGTCAAACACTTGCTGACACGCATCTACTTCGAAGGCGATCCGGCGAACGTCAATGATCCGCTGCTGGAATGTGTGCCGGCCGAGCGCCGCGGGACGTTGCTGGCGAAGCCGGATGCGGCGGGGGTTTATCAGTGGAATGTGATTTTGCAGGGCACTGAGGCGGAGACGGTGTTCTTCGATTATTGAAGGGGCAACACACATCCCATGTGGGAGCGGGCTTGCTCGCGAAGGCGGTGGGTCAGTCAACATTAATATTGCCTGACACGCCCTCTTCGCGAGCAAGCCCGCTCCCACAGGGAAACTGTATGGCCGATTCGATGTGGAACGGGACTGTTGCGAAGTGTGTCTAGACTCTCACCTGTCCCCTCAGAGTAAAAACAATGACAACTACCACCGCTCATTACACCGGCGAAGAGCGCAGTAAGCGCATCTTCGCCATTGTCGGTGCCTCGTCCGGCAATCTGGTCGAATGGTTCGACTTCTATGTCTATGCCTTCTGCGCGATCTATTTCGCCCCGGCGTTTTTCCCCTCCGACAACCCCACGGTGCAACTGGTCAACACCGCCGGTGTATTCGCCGCCGGGTTCCTGATGCGCCCGATTGGCGGCTGGATTTTCGGACGGCTGGCGGACAAGAAGGGCCGCAAGACTTCGATGATGATTTCGGTGCTGATGATGTGCTTCGGCTCGCTGCTCATCGCCTGTCTGCCGACCTACGCCAGCATCGGCGTGTGGGCACCGCTGTTGTTGCTGTTCGCGCGTCTGCTGCAAGGTTTGTCGGTGGGTGGCGAATACGGCACCACCGCGACCTACATGAGTGAAGTTGCGCTCAAGGGCCAGCGCGGCTTTTTCGCTTCGTTCCAGTACGTGACGCTGATCGGCGGACAACTGCTGGCGGTGTTGCTGGTAGTGATCCTGCAGCAGTTCCTCAGTGAAGATGAACTGCGTGCTTACGGCTGGCGGATTCCGTTTGTGGTCGGTGCGGTGGCGGCGGTGATCTCGCTGTTCCTGCGTCGCTCCCTGAAAGAAACCACCAGCAAGGAAATGCGCGAGAACAAGGACGCCGGCAGCATCCGCGCGCTGTTCCGTGATCACAAAGCCGCGTTCATCACCGTGCTCGGTTACACCGCCGGTGGCTCGCTGATTTTCTACACCTTCACCACCTATATGCAGAAGTACCTGGTGAACACCGCCGGCATGCACGCGAAGACCGCCAGCTACATCATGACTGGCGCGCTGTTCCTGTATATGTGCATGCAGCCGCTGTTCGGCATGCTCGCCGACAAGATCGGCCGACGTAATTCGATGCTCTGGTTCGGCGCGCTCGGCACGCTGTTCACCGTTCCGATCCTGTTGAGCCTGAAAAGCATCAGCAGCCCGGTGCTGGCCTTTGTGCTGATCACCGTGGCGCTGGCGAT
This sequence comes from Pseudomonas sp. MWU12-2020, assembly GCF_023100605.1. NCBI lineage: Bacteria > Pseudomonadati > Pseudomonadota > Gammaproteobacteria > Pseudomonadales > Pseudomonadaceae > Pseudomonas > Pseudomonas sp. MWU12-2020. The sequence continues at coordinate 220,366 of NZ_JALMEX010000009.1, read as the reverse complement.
TGTCAGTTTCTACACCTCGATCAGCGGCCTGGTGAAAGCCGAAATGTTCCCGCCGGAAGTCCGCGCCCTCGGCGTCGGTCTGGCCTACGCGGTGGCCAACGCGATCTTCGGCGGCTCGGCTGAATACGTGGCCCTGAGCCTCAAGGCCGGGGGCATGGAAAATGCCTTCTACTGGTACGTCACGGTGATGATGGCGGTGGCGTTCCTGTTCAGCCTGCGCCTGCCGAAACAGGCGGCGTACTTGCATCACGATCTGTAAACCGATGAGCGCGGGCTGTGAAGGCCCGCGCCGGCAAGGACTGTTTATGACTCAGCGACCGGGCAATCAATTGTTCGATGCCTACTTCACTGCCCGCGATATGCGCGACGTGTTCTGCGATCAGGGCCGGGTGCAGGCGATGCTCGATTTCGAAGCGGCACTGGCCCGGGCCGAAGCGCGGGTCGGGGTGATTCCGGCGTCCGCCGTCGCACCGATTGCCGCCGCCTGCAACGCCAGCCTGTATGACTTCGCGGCGCTGGGCGAGGCGATTGCCACGGCCGGTAACTCGGCGATTCCACTGGTCAAGGCGTTGGGCAAGCAGATCGCCGCGAGCAGTGCCGAGGCCGAGCGCTATGTGCATCTGGGGGCGACCAGTCAGGACGTGATGGATTCCGGGCTGGTGCTGCAATTGCGTCAGGCGCTGGAGCTGATTGAAAGCGATCTGGCAGCGCTCGCCGACTCGCTCGCCGCCCAAGCCCAACGTCATGCGGCGACGCCACTGGCCGGGCGCACATGGCTGCAGCACGCCACGCCCGTCACGCTCGGGATGAAGATTGCCGGTTGGCTCGGTGCGGTGACCCGCAGTCGTCAGCGTCTGCGCGAACTCAAGCCACGGCTGCTGGTGCTGCAATTCGGCGGAGCGTCCGGCACCCTCGCGGCACTCGGCGGGCAAGCATTACCGATCGCTCAGGCCTTGGCGGAAGAACTGCGACTGACGCTGCCCGAGCAACCGTGGCACACCCAGCGTGATCGCATTGTCGAGTTCGGCGCGGTACTCGGTTTGATCGCCGGCAGCCTCGGCAAACTCGGGCGCGACATCAGTCTGTTGATGCAGACCGAAGCGGCGGAAGTATTCGAACCGTCGGCGCCGGGCAAGGGCGGTTCGTCGACCATGCCGCACAAGCGCAATCCGGTCGGCGCGGCAGTGTTGATCGGTGCCGCGACGCGGGTGCCGGGGCTGGTTTCGACGCTGTTCAGCGCCATGCCGCAGGAGCACGAGCGCAGCCTCGGTCTGTGGCATGCCGAATGGGAAACCCTGCCGGACATCTGCTGCCTGGTGTCCGGTGCGTTGCAACAGGCGCGCCTGCTGGCCGATGGTCTGGAAGTCGACGCCGAGCGCATGGCGCGCAATCTCCAATTGACCCAAGGGCTGGTGCTCGCCGAAGCGGTGAGCATCGTCCTCGCGCAGCGGGTCGGACGCGACACCGCGCACCATTTGCTCGAACAATGCTGCAAACGCGCGGTGGCCGAACAGCGCCACCTGCGTGCGGTACTCGGCGACGAGCCGCAAGTGACTGCCGAACTGAGCAGCACCGAACTCGATCATCTGCTCGACCCTGCGCATTACCTCGGCCAGGCGCAAACCTGGGTCGAGCGCGCAGTCGCCGAACACAATGCTTTGACTGTCTGAAGGAGAGGGCTGTGGCTTTCGTTCAACTCGCCGATGGCGAACTGCACTATCAATTGGATGGGCCGGTCGATGCGCCGGTGCTGGTGCTGTCCAACTCGCTGGGCACCGACCTGCACATGTGGGACGCGCAGATACCGGCGTTCACCGAGCACTTCCGGGTGCTGCGTTTCGACACTCGCGGACACGGCCAGTCGCTGGTGACGCCGGGGCCCTACAGCATCGAGCAACTGGGGCGCGACGTGCTGGGTCTGCTGGATGCGCTGCACATCGAGCGTGCGCATTTCTGCGGATTGTCGATGGGCGGGTTGATCGGCCAGTGGCTGGGGATCAATGCCGGTCATCGTCTGCACAAACTGATTGTGTGCAACACCGCCGCGAAGATCGGCGACCCGTCGGTGTGGAATCCGCGCATCGAAACCGTGTTGCGTGACGGCCCGGCAGCGATGGTCGCACTGCGTGATGCATCGATTGCCCGTTGGTTTACCCCGGACTTTTCCACGGCCAATCCGGCCGCGGCGAAGAAGATCACCGACATGCTCGCGGCGACGTCACCTGAAGGTTATGCGGCCAATTGCGCGGCGGTGCGCGATGCCGATTTCCGTGAGCAACTGGCGTCGATCAACCTGCCGCTGCTGGTGATCGCCGGCACCGAAGATGCGGTGACGCCACCGTCCGGCGGGCATTTCATTCAGGAGCATGTGCGCGGCGCCGAGTACGCCGAGTTCTATGTCGCGCACCTGTCCAACGTGCAGGCCGGTGCCGCTTTCAGTGATCGGGTGTTGGCGTTTCTGAACGCTCAGTGAGGGAAGATTTGTGGACGAGAAACAACGTTACGACGAAGGTTTGCAAGTACGCCGCGCGGTCTTGGGCGATGCCCATGTCGATCGCAGCCTGAATGCGCTGACCGAGTTCAACTCGGAATTCCAGGAGATGATCACCCGTCACGCCTGGGGCGACATCTGGACCCGCCCGGGCCTGCCTCGGCATACCCGCAGCCTGATCACCATCGCCATGCTGATCGGGATGAACCGCGAGGCCGAGCTGAAACTGCATTTGCGTGCGGCGGCCAACAACGGTGTGAGCCGGGGCGAGATCAAGGAAGTGATCATGCAGAGTGCGATCTATTGCGGGATCCCGGCGGCGAATGCCACGTTCCATCTGGCGGAGTCGGTGTGGGATGAGCTGGGGGGCGAGTCTCGGGAGTGATGGTGCCTGAACTGACGCCTTCGCGAGCAAGCCCGCTCCCACATTTGGAATACATTTCCCCTGTGGGAGCGGGCTTGCTCGCGAAAGCGGCAGAAGCCGTGATGCATTAATCAGCACAGGCACTCAGACCCTGGCGACAATGAAAATCCGCTTGAACGGAAACAGCGTCTGCCCGTTTTTCTCCGGCGGATAATGCTTATGCACCCGCATCAGATAGTGATAGATGAAGCGCGCCTGTTCTTCTGAACTCAGCGCCTGCATCACCGGCCGCAGTGCCGAGACCTTCACCCAGTCGTAGATCGGCGACTTGCCGCCGACCACCTGCAATTGCTCGGTTTCCCAGATGTCCAGTGACGTGGTCAGCGGCGCCAGCAAGCGGTAGTAATCCTCCAGCGACAATAGCGGTCGCGCCGCCATGTGCTGGCGCAGTTGCGGCGTGCCGATGGGGGTGTGACCCGGGCCGGCGTCTTCCAGGGTGTCGAGCATCAGTCGATACCACAAGGCATCGCGCCAGTCCGGCATGTGCGCCGCCAGACAGCCGCCGGGGTTCAGATGCCCCAGCAGGCGCGGCAGCAGTTGTTGATGATCGCCAATGAAATGCAGCACCGCCGCGGCGAGCAGCAGGTCGGCGGGTTGTCTGGGTTGCCATTCGAGCAGGTCGCACTCTTGCCAGCGGGCGTTGATCGACAGACATCGGGCCTGATCCAGCATCTGCCGCGAACTGTCGACGCCCAGCAACTGCGCTCGCGGCCAACGTTCGGCCAGCAACTGCGTGGCAATGCCGGTGCCGCAGCCCAGGTCGTAAATGTGTTTGGGGTTATCCAGTTCGACGCGATCGAGCAATTCGTTGACCGGGCGCTGGCGTTGACGGGAAAACTGCTGGTACGCCTTGGCGTCCCAGTCGAGGGCTGCGTTGAGTGGGTTGATCATGAGGTGGTCCTCCGATGATCAGCAGTGTCTTCCGATGACAACCTGGCCAAATCTTGAGGACCAACAACTTTGGATAGCGGAAGCGGGGAGGGTGTGGCGCCTGAGTCCTTCAGGTGTTTCCTACTCTACCCGAGGCTTTGCGAAGCGCTACAGATCCTGACGGATGGCACAACACCCCTGTGGGCGCGGGCTTGCTCGCGAAGGCGGAGGGTCAGGCAGCATTGAAGTGACTGATAAACCGCTTTCGCGAGCAAGCCCGCTCCCACAGGGACTTGGTGTTTACAGCAAGCTGATCGGATAGCTGATGATCAGGCGGTTTTCGTCGAACTCGTTGTTGCTGAAGTCGCGGCGCATGGTCGAGTTGCGCCAGCGCACGTTCAGGTCGCGCAAGGCGCCGCTCTGCACGGTGTAGCCCAGTTCCGATTCGCGGCCCCATTCCTTGCCATCGGTGATGGTTCCGGTGTGCACGTTGTCGCCGCTGATGTAGCGGTTCATCAGGGTCAGGCCGGGGATGCCCAGGGCGGCAAAATTGTAGTCGTGGCGCACCTGCCAGGATCGCTCCTGAGCGTTGTCGTAGCTGGAGTTGTAGCTGTCGTTGGCCAGGGTGCCGCCGCTGGTGCCGTTGACGCGCATCCAGGCGCTGTCGCCGGTGAGTTTCTGCAGGCCGACGTAGAAGGTGTTGCCGCCGTAGCGGGCCGAGAACATCCCCGACCAGGTCTTGTTGTCGAGTTCGCCGGCGCGGGCGCTGCCGTCATCCTTGCCATAGAAGAAGCCGAGGTTGGCGCCCAGGGTCCAGTCGCCCAGTGGCTGGCTGTGGGTCAGGTTGACGTATTGCTGGCTGTAGATGTCCTTGAGTTCGGCGTTCCACAGGCCGATCTGCGTGCGCTTTTCGTTGAAAACGTATTCACCGCCCTGAAAGTTGAAGCGGTCCGAGGTGAACGCCGGCTTACCGAACATCGACATGTCGCTCATGCTGCTGTCGTCGCGCGGACTGTTGGCGCGGAACTGCCCGCCGTAAAGGGTCAGACCGTTGATCTCCTTCGAGGTGATCTGTCCGCCACGGAAGGTTTGCGGCAGCGAACGGCCGTCGTCCGAACGCAGGATCGGCAGCACCGGCATCCATTCGCCCACCTTGATTTCGGTCTGCGACAGTTTGGCCTTGAACGCGACGTTGGTACGGCCGAAATTGTCCGCCGGGCGCCCGTCGTGATCCAGTGGCAGCAATTGCGTGCCACCGGTGCCTTTGCCGCCATCGAGCTTTACCGAATACAGGCCGAGCACGTCCATGCCGAAGCCGACGGTGCCTTGGGTGAAGCCGGATTTGGCGTCGAGGATGAAGTTCTGCGTCCACTCTTCAGCCTTGCCCTGAGCCTTGGTCGGGTTGGTGAAATTGCGGTTGATGTAGAAGTTGCGCAGGTTCAGGTTGGCGCTGGCGCCTTCGACAAATCCGGCTTCTTCGGCTGCGACAGGCAGGGCAGCGCCGGTCAGTGCGAGGGCGATCAGGCCGGGGAGGGCGTACGGCGCAGTTGGATGAGTCATCGCAGGGTCTCTTGTTATTTTTTTTGGGGCGAACGGGTCCGTTGCCGCCACTTTCGGGGCAGGCAAGCGCTTGCAGAATCTGGGATGCAGCGGCGGCGATCAGCCGGACGGGACAGGGCGCGGGAGCATGGTGTCGAACCTGTTGTTATTGGTTTTGTGGAGCGAATGGTGCGGGGGGCGGATGTTTTGATTCAATTGGTAAAAGCGGGTTCTGGGCGATTATCGAACGCAAGATTCAGTTGGGTTTCAGGGTGTCTGTGAGGGCCTCTTCGCGAGCAGGCTCGCTCCCACATTTGGAATGCGATCCCCTGTGGGAGCGAGCCTGCTCGCGAAGGGGCCAGCCCAAACCACACACTTTTCTGGCAGGCAACAAAAAGCCCGCCAAGTGGCGGGCTCCCTGTGTTCACCGGATGATCAGAACAGCTTCATCTTCGGTGCTTCTTCTTTCAGCGGTTCGTTCTGCGCGGTCTGTGCATTCCAGCCACCGCCCAAGGCCTTGTACAGGTTGACCGCACTGGTCAGCTGCGCGAGGCGGTCGGTGATCAGCGCCTGTTGCGCGCTGAACAACTGACGCTGGGCGTCGAGGAAGGTCAGGTTGCTGTCGACACCGATGCGGTAACGACGCTCGGCCAGGCGATAGTAATCCTGGTTGGCCGCGACGAAGTCACGTTGCGCCTGCAACTGCTCGGTGTAGGTCTGGCGGGCGGCCAGGCCGTCGGCGACTTCCTGGAAGGCGGTCTGAATCGACTTCTCGTAGTTCGCCACGTCGATGTCTTTCTGGATCTTCGCCGCGTCGAGGCTGGCGCGCAGGCTGCCGGCGTTGAAGATCGGCAGGTTGATCTGCGGCGAGAACAGCCAGGTCCCCGAACCACCCTTGAACAGACCGGACAGGTCCGGGCTCAGCGTACCGGCGTTGGCCGTCAGGCTGATGCTCGGGAAGAACGCGGCACGGGCCGCGCCGATGTTGGCGTTGGCCGCTTTCAGGTTGTACTCGGCTTGCAGGATGTCCGGACGACGTTGCAGCAGGTCCGAAGGCAGGCCGGCCGGTACGTCGCTGAGCAGGTCATCCGACAGCGGTTTGGCCGCTTGCAGGTTGGCCGGGATACCGGTGCCGAGCAGCAGGGTCAGGCTGTTTTCGTCCTGAGCCACTTGACGGGTGTACTTGGCCAGTTGCGCCCGGGCGTTTTCCACCGAGGTACGCGACTGCGCCAGGTCCAGCGCCGAGGCGACACCGACTTCGTTGCTGCGGCTGGTCAGCTTGTAGCTTTCTTCGAAGGCACCGAGGGTGTCCTGCGTCAGCTTGAGCAGTTCCTTGTCGGCCTGCCAGGTCAGGTAGGCGTTGGCCACACTGGCCACCAGGCTGATCTGGGTGCTGCGACGCGCTTCTTCAGTGGCGAAGTATTGTTGCAGTGCTTGTTCGCTCAGGCTGCGCACCCGACCGAACAGGTCGAGTTCGTAGGCGCTGATGCCGACGGTGGCGGAGTAGGAGCTGGTGATGCCCGCTTCACCGGTCTGCGAAGCCCGTGCCGGAACGCGCTGGCGGCTGCCGGTGGCGTTCGCCGAAACCGCCGGGAACAGATCGGCCCGCTGGATGCGGTACTGAGCGGCGTAGGCGTCGATGTTCAGCGCCGCGACGCGCAGGTCGCGGTTGTTTTCCAGCGAGACCTGGATCAGCTGTTGCAGGGCAGGATCATGGAAAAACTGCTTCCAGCCTTGCTCGGCAGCGGCTTGCGCCGGTGCCTGGGCCGGCGAGTACGCCGGGCCCTGCGGGAACTGGTTCGCAACCGGTGCTTCTGGTCGCTGATAATCAGGAATCAGCGAGCAACCGCTCAGCACGAAGGCTGCGACCGCGATGGAGAGTAGCGACTTGCTCATTGGCCAGCCTCTTTAGGAGTTTCTGTGGTGTCATCCTGGTCCGCATTTTTGCGCTGGCCCATGGACGACACGGTGACGAAGAACAGGGGGACCCAGAAAATTGCCAGGATCGTGGCCGTGAGCATACCGCCAATCACACCTGTACCGATTGCGTGTTGACTGCCCGAGCCGGCGCCGGTGGAGATCGCCAACGGTACTACACCGAGGACGAATGCCAGCGAGGTCATGATGATCGGTCGCAGACGCATGCGGCAGGCTTCGATCGCCGCATCGCGCAGACTGCGCCCTTGCTCATGCAGCTCCTTGGCGAATTCGACGATCAGAATGGCGTTTTTAGCTGCCAGACCGATGGTCGTCAACAGGCCCACCTGGAAGTACACGTCATTGGACAGGCCGCGCAGGCTGGTGGCCATCAGCGCACCGATGATCCCCAGCGGTACCACGAGCATGACCGCGATCGGAATCGACCAGCTTTCATACAGTGCCGCCAGACACAGGAACACCATCAGCAGCGACAGGGCGTACAGCGCTGGCGCCTGCGAACCGGACAGACGTTCCTCGTAGGACAGACCCGTCCAGGAGATACCGACACCGGCCGGCAGCTTCTTGGCAATCGCTTCGACTTCGGCCATCGCTTCACCGGTGGAGTAACCCGGCGCCGGAGAACCGAGGATCTCCATCGCTTCCACACCGTTGTAACGCGCCAGTTTCGGCGAACCGTAGATCCACTCGCCCTTGGCGAACGCGGAGAACGGCACCATGGTCCCGGCGCTGTTGCGCACGTACCACTTCTTCAGGTCTTCAGGGCTCATGCGCGAACCGGCCTGGCCTTGCACGTACACCTTCTTCACACGACCGCGGTCGATGAAGTCGTTGACGTAGCTACTACCGAAGGAAATCGACAGGGTGCTGTTGATGTCGGTAATGCTCACGCCCAGGGCGCGGGCCTTCGCATCGTCGATTTCCAAGTGGTATTGCGGCTCGTCGTTCAGACCGTTCGGACGGACCTGGTAGAGCACCTTGCTCTGCGCGGCCATACCGAGGAACTGGTTACGCGCTTCCATCAGTTTTTCGTGACCGATACCGGCGCGGTCCTGCAGGAACACGTCGAAACCGGTGGCGTTACCCAGCTCCAGTACCGCAGGCGGGGCAAAGGCAAACACCATCGCGTCACGGAAGCTGAAGAAGTGCTGCTGGGCGCGTTGGGCCAGGGCGAACACGCTGTTGCTCGCATCACGCTCGTGCCACGGCTTGAGCATGATGAATGCCAGACCCGAGCTCTGACCACGACCGGCGAAGTTGAAGCCGTTCACGGTGAACACCGAGGACACCGCACCGGACTCTTTTTCCAGCAGGTAGGAGCGCATTTCGTCGATCACGACTTGCGTACGTTCGGCACTGGAACCGGCCGGGGTCTGCACCTGGGCGAACAGTACGCCCTGGTCTTCTTCCGGAAGGAACGCGGTCGGAATGCGGGTGAACAGCCAGATCATGCCGACCACGATCAGGACGTAGGCCAGCAGGTACGGCGCTTTGCGCGACAGCATGTTGCCGACACCGCGCTCGTAGCTTTTCACGCCGCGGTCAAAGCTGCGGTTGAACCAGCCGAAGAAGCCTTTTTTCGGTGTGCCGTGCTCGCCTTTCGGAATCGCCTTGAGCATGGTGGCGCACAGCGCCGGGGTGAAGATCAGCGCCACCATCACCGACAGGGCCATGGCCGAAACGATGGTGATCGAGAACTGCTTGTAGATCACACCGGTGGAGCCGCTGAAGAACGCCATCGGCAGCAGTACCGCCGACAGAACCAGGGCGATACCGACCAGAGCGCCCTGGATCTGGCCCATGGACTTCTTGGTCGCTTCCTTCGGTGACAAGCCTTCCTCGCTCATCACCCGCTCGACGTTTTCCACCACGACGATGGCGTCGTCCACCAGCAAGCCGATGGCCAGCACCATACCGAACATGGTCAGGGTGTTGATGCTGAAACCGAACGCCGCGAGGATGCCGAACGTACCGAGCAATACCACCGGCACGGTCATCGTGGTGATGACGGTGGCGCGGAAGTTCTGCAGGAACAGGAACATCACCAGGAACACCAGCACGATCGCTTCGACCAGGGTTTCAACCACACCCTTGATCGACTCGGTCACCACCGGAGTGGTGTCGTACGGGAACACCACTTCCATGCCTTGCGGGAAGAACGGGCTGAGCTCGTCGATCGTTTTACGCAGGGCTTTGGCGGTGTCGAGGGCGTTGGCGCCGTTGGCCAGCTTTACCGCCAGACCGGAAGAAGGCTTGCCGTTGAACTGGGCCGAGATGGTCGAGTTTTCACCGCCCAGGCCGACGTCGGCAACATCACCGATGTGTACTTGCGAGCCGTCCTGGTTGACCTTCAGCAGAATCGCCTTGAACTGCTCGGCAGTCTGCAGACGGGTTTTGCCGATGATCGTGGCGTTCAGTTGCTGGCCAGGCAGCGCCGGCAAACCACCGAGCTGACCGGACGACACCTGGACGTTCTGCGCCGAAATCGCGGTGCTGACATCGGCCGGGGTCAGGTTGTACTTGTTCAGCTTGGCCGGGTCGAGCCAGATGCGCATCGCGTACTGGGCACCGAAGACCTGGAAGTCACCGACACCGGCAGTCCGCGAGATCGGGTCCTGCATGTTCGACACGATGTAGTTGGACAGGTCGTCCTTGGACATGCTGCCGTCACGCGACACCACGCCGATCACCAGCAGGAAGTTCTTCACTGCCTTGGTCACGCGGATACCCTGTTGCTGCACTTCCTGCGGCAGCAGCGGGGTGGCCAGGTTCAGCTTGTTCTGAACCTGAACCTGCGCGGTGTCGGAGTTGGTGCCTTGCTCGAAGGTCGCGGTGATGGTCATGCTGCCGTCGGAGTTACTTTCCGAGGACACATAACGCAGGTTGTCGATACCGTTGAGTTGCTGCTCGATCACCTGGACCACGGTGTCCTGCACGGTTTGCGCCGAAGCACCCGGGTAGGTCACGGAGATCGCAATGGCCGGAGGCGCAATGCTCGGGTACTGGTTGATCGGCAATTTCAGGATCGATAGTGCCCCGACCAACATGATCACCAGGGCAATTACCCAGGCGAAAATCGGACGGTCGATAAAAAATTTCGACATGAGTTACTCCCCTTTGCCGCCAGCGGCTTTGTCAGCTGCCTGAGCGGGGGCCGGGTTCTTGGCTACGTTGGTCGCTTCAGTCGGGTTGACCTGAACACCTGGTCGAACATATTGCAGGCCTTCGGTGATCAGACGATCGCCGGCTTTCAGGCCATCCTCGATCAGCCACTGGCTGCCGACGGTGCGACTGGCCTTGAGCTGACGCAGTTCAACCTTGTTGTCCGGGCCGACAACCAGTGCGGTCGGGGTGCCTTTGAGGTCGCGGGTCACGCCTTGTTGCGGCGCCAGAATGGCGGCAGCGTTGACCCCGGCCTGCAACTGGGCACGGACGAACATGCCTGGCAGCAGGGTGTGATCCGGGTTCGGGAACACGGCACGCAAGGTCACGGAGCCGGTAGTCGGATCAACCGACACTTCGGAGAATTCCAGCTTACCGTCGAGCTTGTACTGGCTGCCGTCTTCGAGGGTCAGTTTGACCGCTGCCGAGTTGTCGCCGACCTTCTGCAGGCGACCGCTTTCCAGCTCGCGGCGCAGTTCCAGCAGTTCAACCGAGGACTGCGTGACATCGACGTAGATCGGGTCCAGTTGCTGGATCGTCGCCATCGCGTCAGCCTGGCCGTTGCTGACCAGCGCACCTTCAGTCACCGAAGAGCGGCCGATACGCCCGGAGAGCGGTGCGTAGACCTTGGTGTAACGCAGGTTGATCTGCGCGCTCTGCAGCGAGGCTTCCGACTCCATGCGGTTGGACACGGCAGTGTCGTATTCCTGGCGGCTTACGGCCTGCTCGTCAACCAGTTGCTTGTAGCGGTCGGAGATCGACTTGGTCGAACGCAGGTTGGCTTCGGCGCTTTTCAGGGTGGCTTCATAGACGGCCGGGTCGATCTGATACAGCTGCTGACCGGCCTTGACGTCGCTGCCTTCCTTGAACAGGCGCTTGAGAATGATGCCGTTGACCTGTGGTCGAACTTCAGCGATGCGGTACGCACTGGTGCGGCCCGGCAGTTCGGACGTGAGTGTAAAGGCTTGTGGCTGCAGGGTGACGACGCCGACCTGAGGAGGCGGAGCGGCTGGGGCCGCTTCTTCCTTTTTACATCCGCTGAGCAGCGATGCCAGGGCGACGGCAGTGACCAGAGCGGTAACAGCTGGCTTGAATTGCATGAAGATCCTCGGGTCAGGCGCGCACAGTGCGCACAAGAAGTGTGGAAGGGTAAAAAAATCGGGTCGAGTGGATAAGTAGCTTGCTAAGGAATATACTTACGTTCATGGTTGTTTGTAAATAGCTTGGCGTCGTACCCACCCTGTTACAAAATGCGTCGCAAGGTTTGAAATTGTAGGCCGGGGAGCCGATTCGTGAGAGATCGGCCCCCTCTTTATTCAGCGGATATTCAGCCATCCCTGAAACATCCTGTTTGAGGTTTTACTGCCATGGTCCGTCGTACCAAAGAGGAAGCTCAGGAAACGCGCAGCCAGATTCTCGAAGCGGCCGAGAAAGCGTTTTATGAAAGAGGCGTGGCCCGCACGACCCTGGCGGATATCGCAACGCTGGCTGGCGTCACGCGCGGTGCCATCTACTGGCATTTCAGCAACAAGGCGGATCTGGTGCAGGCGATGCTCGACAGCCTGCATGAACCGCTGGATGAATTGGCGAAGGCCAGCGAGAGCGAGGACGAACTCGACCCACTGGGGTGCATGCGCAAGCTGTTGATCCATCTGTTCCATCAGGTAGCCCTGGATCCGAAGACCCGTCGCATCAACGAGATTCTTTTTCATAAGTGCGAATTCACCGATGAAATGTGCGATCTGCGCCAGCAGCGCCGCACGGCCAGTCTCGATTGCAACCTGCGCATCGGCCTGACCTTGCGTAATGCGGTAAATCGCGGCCAGTTGCCGGAAGATCTCGACACTGCCCGAGCGGCCATCAGCATTCATGCGTATATCGATGGCCTCCTGTATGGATGGCTATTGGCGCCGGACAGCTTTCAATTGCATGCCGAAGCCGAGCGCTGGGTCGATACAGGGCTGGACATGCTGCGCCTGAGCCCCAGCCTGCGCAAATGAAACAAAATGCGTAATTGGCACAGGTTATGTCAATCGGCCTGCTTTTATATAGACCCGAACCGCGAGTTTAAACGTAGCGAGCTACGGATTTTGTAGGGATTTTGTGTCTTCGCTGTGAACGAATGTTAGCTGTCGCCAATAATGACAGCATCACCTTGTGGGAGCGGGCTTGCTCGCGAAGGCGTCTGAACATTCAATACATCTGCCGACGGTCATACCGCTTTCGCGAGCAAGCCCGCTCCCACAATGGAGCTTCAGCGATTGCGGGGCAAAACCCAAGAAAAAGCCCCCGACTTTCACAAGTCGGGGGCTTTTGTGTTTCTGCTGTCGCGTCCTGAATAAGGTTTACAGCGTCGGGTAGTCGATGTAGCCGACCGGGCCTTTGCCGTAGAACAGCTCAGGGCGCGGATCGTTCAGCGGTGCATCGGCCTTCAGACGTGCCGGCAGGTCCGGGTTGGCAATGAACGGTACGCCGAATGCCACCGCGTCAGCCTTGCCTTCTGCCAGCCAGGCATTGGCGCTGTCCTTGGTGAAGCGTTCGTTGGCGATGTACGCGCCGCCGAAGGCTTCTTTCAGCTGTGGGCCGAGGCTGTCGGCGCCTTCTTTCTCGCGGGAGCAGATGAAGGCGATGCCACGCTTGCCCAGCTCGCGAGCGACGTAAGTGAAGGTCTCGGCCAGATTGTCGTCGCCCATGTCGTGGGAGTCGGCGCGTGGTGCCAGGTGCACGCCGACGCGGCCGGCGCCCCAGACGTCGATCGCCGCGTCAGTCACTTCCAGCAGCAGACGTGCACGGTTTTCCAGGGAGCCGCCGTAGTTGTCGGTGCGCTGGTTGGTGCTGCTTTGCAGGAACTGGTCGAGCAGGTAGCCGTTGGCGCCGTGGATTTCAACGCCGTCGAACCCGGCGGCTTTGGCGTTCTCGGCACCGGTGCGGTAGGCGTCGACGATCTCGGCGATTTCAGCGGTTTCCAGGGCACGTGGAGTCGGGTAGTCGGCCAATGGGCGCACCAGGCTGACGTGACCTTTAGGCTGGATGGCGCTCGGCGCGACCGGAGTTTCACCGTTGAGGTACGACGGGTGCGAGATGCGGCCGACGTGCCACAGTTGCAGAACGATCTTGCCGCCGGCAGCGTGCACGGCTTTGGTCACGTTGGTCCAGCCGCGCACCTGATCGTTGGACCAGATGCCCGGGGTGTCCGGGTAGCCAACGCCCATCGGCGTCACCGAAGTGGCTTCGGACAGGATCAGGCCGGCGGAGGCGCGTTGCACGTAGTACTCGGCCATCAGTGCGTTCGGCACGCGGCCTTCATCGGCGCGGCAGCGGGTCAGCGGGGCCATGATGATGCGGTTGGACAGCTCGAGGTCGCCCAGTTTGATCGGATCGAAAATAGTTGCCATGTGTACAACCCTCGTCAGTGAAGTGGTTAATCAGTGGGTAGCAGGGGCCAGGCCGGCATCGCCGTTCTGACGGAAAGTGATCAGGGTCACCAGCAGCGCGAGCACGGCCAGCGCGGCGGCGGCCAGGGGCACGCTGGTCAGGCCGAAACCGTGGGCGATGACGCTGCCGCCGACCCAGGCGCCCAGGGCGTTGCCGATGTTGAAAGCGCCGATGTTCAGGGTCGACACCAGGTTCGGTGCGGCCTTGCCGAAGGTCACCACGTTGACTTGCAGCGCCGGGACGGCGGCAAAGGAGGCGGTGGCCCAGAGGAACAGAGTGATTTCCGTCGGGATCAGCGCAACGCTGGTCCAGCTCAGCACGGTGGAGACCACCGCCATCGCCACGAACACACCGATCAGGGTCGCGCCGAGACGCTTGTCCGCCAGTTTGCCGCCGATGATGTTGCCCACCGTCAGACCGAGGCCGATCAGCAGCAGGGTCCAGGTCACGCCTTTGGGCGAGACGCCGGTGACATCGCCGAGCAGCGGCGCGACGTAGGTGAAGAGGGTGAACATCGACGCGGCGAACAGCGCGGTCATGCTCAGCGACAGCCAGATGCCGGCGCCTTTGAGGGCGGCGAGTTCGGCACGCATGTCGAGTTTTTCTTCGTCACGCTTGGCCGGCAGGAAGCGGATCAGACCGATCAGTGCCACAACACCAATCACGGTCACCGCCCAGAACGTCGAACGCCAGCCGGCCTCCTGACCCAGTGCCGTGCCCAGCGGTACACCGAGGACGTTGGCCAGGGTCAGGCCGGTGAACATCAGCGCCACGGCGGATGCGCGTTTGTTCGGCGCTACCAGTCCGGCAGCTACCACAGAACCGATACCGAAGAACGCACCGTGGCACAGCGCGGTGACGACACGGGCGAACATCAGCACGTTGTAGTCACTGGCGATGGCGCACAGCAGGTTACCGACGATGAAAATGCCCATCAGCGCTACCAGTGCGGCCTTGCGCGGCAGTCTGGCGGTGGCCAGTGCCATGAACGGCGCACCGATGGCCACGCCCAGGGCGTAACCGGTCACCAGCCAGCCGGCGCCCGGGATCGACACACCGAGGTCAGCCGCCACATCGGGCAGCAGGCCCATGATGACGAACTCGGTGGTACCGATGGCGAAGGCGCTCAAGGCCAGAATGAGTAGCGAGAGGGGCATTTGAATCAATTCCTTGTGGGAGCGCTGAGCTCTTTGACGATGGCGTCGAGGAACGCCTGGATCACGTCCTCGTTGCGTTTGAAGAAGTGCCACTGGCCAGCTTTCTGGCTGCTGATCAGACCTGCGCGTTGCAGGGTCGCCAGGTGGGCGGAAACGGTCGACTGCGACAGACCGCAGCGTTGATCGATCTGCCCGGCGCAGATGCCGTACTCGTGGTTGTGAATCTGCTCAGGAAACTGGGCTTTGGGGTCTTTCAGCCAGATGAGAATGTCTCGCCGTACCGGGTGTGCCAGGGCTTTTATTATTTCGTCGAGGTCGAGGTTCATGGCTTTATGCTCGTGATGTGTAGCGCTATATCGCGATGAGGCGAACTTTAAATCGGTATTTCGCGATATACCAATATGAATTTGATCTGACGACCGCATAAATCGGTATATCGGGTTATAACGATATGTGTGCTGTAACGATGAAAGCGCGCAGTGCTAAGCTGCGCCCATGAACTATCTCGCACATTTACACCTCGGAGGCCAGCGCCCCGAGCAATTACTTGGCAGCCTGTATGGCGATTTCGTCAAAGGACGGCTGCAGGGGCAGTTTGCTCCGCAGATCGAAGCGGCGATTCAGCTGCACCGGCGAATCGATGTGTTCACCGATCGCCACCCTTTGGTGGACATCGCCCTCGGGCGTTTCTCCGAGACCCGGCGGCGTTATGCCGGGATTGTCCTTGATGTGTTTTTCGACCATTGCCTGGCGCGGGACTGGACGCAGTACGCCGAGCAGCCGCTGGAGCACTTCACCCGCGACGTTTACCGGGTGCTGTCGAGCGAGCCGCAATTGCCCGAACGCCTGGCGAAAATCGCCCCGCACATGGTCGCCAATGACTGGCTGGGTTCGTACCAGCAATTCGAAGTGCTGGACCAGGTGCTGCGCGGGATCTCGCGGCGTCTGACTCGGCCAGAGGAGCTGGCGGGGGCTATGCAGGAATTGCGGCGGTTGTACGAGCCGCTGAGTGAGGATTTCCGTTTGTTCTATCCGCAGCTTCAAGAATTTGCACAAACGTCGGCAACGCAGTAACCCCCTGTGGGAGCGGGCTTGCTCGCGAAAGCGGTAGGTCATTCAACATGTGCATTGGCTGAACCACCGCTTTCGCGAGCAAGCCCGCTCCCACAGGGGGGATCTGTGTTTCAGGCAGCGATCAATTCGCCGGCACGCCGTGGTTCGGCCGCTTTGGCGATATCCCCAAACAACGCCTTCTGCACCGCCTGCTGTGCTTCGAACGCCAGTGCTGCACGCTCGCGACCCACGCAGGCAATCGGCTTGAGCACGTGAATCTCGACATCGCCGCAGTCGTTGCTGAACAGACGCATCAAGTGCGACAGCAAATCATCGTCGCCAATGAACGGTGCCAGCGTGTCGATTTCGCCATCGCGCAGATAACGGATCGCCACCGGCTGCAGCATCACCTCCGAATCAATCGCCGCCGACAGCAGGCGACCATGAAAGGTGCGCAGCGAACGGCCATCGGTGGTGGTGCCTTCCGGGAACATCAGCAGCGGATGTTGCGTTTGCAGGTGACGGGTCATCTGTTTGCGGATCAACTGGCTGTCGCCCGAGCCGCGACGGATGAACAGACTGCCGGCTTTCGCCGCCAGCCAACCTGCAACCGGCCAGGTGCGCACTTCGGCCTTGGACAGAAACGACAGCGGCGTGAGCATGCCCAGCAGCGGAATGTCAGTCCATGACACATGATTGCTGACCCACAGCATCGGCTGCTTCGGCAACTCGCCGTGCACGGTTACGCGAAAGGGCAGGGCATTGCTCAGACGCGCCATGAAAAACCGCGACCAGCGCTGCCGACGTTGCATCGAGTGCGCCAGGCCCAGACGTTCGAACATCCCGAAGACGCTGGCCATGGTCAAGCCCAGCGCCACCACCAGCAGCACCCGCGCGATCCGCGCGTAGACGCGCAACCGGCTCATCACACGGCCGCCTTGAAGTGTTTGGCGTAGCGCGGGCAGAGTTCGTCGCGCTTGAGCAGGATGAACACGTCGGCGACCTGGAAGTCTTCGTCCCAGCACGGCTCGCCGCAGATCTTCGCACCCAGGCGCATGTAGGCCTTGAGCAGCGGCGGCATTTCGGCGATCACGTTCGACGGGATATCCAGCGACGGCAGCGGATTCTTCGGTTCGGCGCGCAAGTGTTCGGTGCACAGATAACGTTCGCGCAGACGCTGCATGATCGCGTGGGCCTGCACACCGCCGTCCTGCATCGGAATGCTCGCGCAACCCATCAGGTAGCTGTAGCCGCCCTGATTCAACACTTCGGCCAGTTCACCCCAGAGCACGGCGATGGTGCCGCCGTTGCGGTAGGCCGGGTCGACGCAGGTGCGGCCGATTTCGAGGATCGGCCCTTGCAGATGGGCGAGGCCATGCAGGCTGAATTCTTCTTCGCTGTAAAAACGGCCCAGACTGCTGGCAGCGGTGTGATCGAGCAGACGGGTAGTCGCCACCAGGCGCCCGGTGTTCAGGTCACGCACGCCGATGTGGCTGCAGTGAACATCATAGTCATCCATGTCCAGACCCAGCTCCGCGCCTTTCAGCTTGGCGTTGAACTCGCCGCTGAACACGTTGAAGCGCAGGGCCTGGGCTTGCTGCAAGGCCTCGGCGCCGATCAGGCGTTCGGCTTGCAGGCGGCGTTCATTGCCGGTGTCGCTGATGCGGGCGATCTGAGTCATTGGAATCTCCGTACGGGCCTTGAACCCGTCGTGGGTTGCAGCCGATCGACTTTCTTTATGCAGCCATGTTGTGCAAAGTCAGGCTATGTAGCCCCGGTGTCATCGCCATGAACGTTTGGTGATGCTTGTATGACAGCCCACAAGGAGCCTCTTATGCCCTGGCCAACCCTGCTCGAAAGTCGTGAACGCCTGCCCGCCGTCGCAGATCTGGCGGAAGGTTTCGCCACGTTGTTGCATCAACTGGGCAGCGTGACGCCGTTCGAACTGGCGGTGGCCGGAGGGCGGCGGATGGCGACGCCGGGGCTGGCGTTTCTGGTGGGGTATCAGGCGGCATTGCGCATGCTCTGGCCGAGCGCCCCGCCGAGTCTTGGCGCGTTGTGTGCGACCGAACAGCGCAGCTTGCGCCCGGCGGACATGCAGACGCGCCTGACGGATTTGCGCCTCAACGGACAAAAGGATTTCGTCACCGCAGGGGATGCGGCGGATTGGCTATTGATCGCCGCGCGCAGTGACGAACCCGGCGAAACGCCGCGCCTGAGTCTGGCGGTGGTCTATCCCGGCGAACCCGGCGTGCGCGTGGAAAAACTCCCGGCGTTGCCGCTGATGCCGGACATCAGCCACGGTCGTCTGTATCTGGACGGCGCCTTGTGCGAGTTGCTCGCGGGGGACGGCTGGGATGCTTATGTGAAGCCGTTCCGCACTCTGGAAGATGTTTACGTGTTGAGCGCGATGACCGCGTGGCTGTATGGCGTCGGTCAGGACAGCGGCTGGTCGCAGCCGCTGCTGTTGCGTTTGCTGGCGCTGCTGGGTGGGTGTGCGGAAGCGAGTCGCCAGCCGCCGAACAACCCGGCCGGACATGTGCTGTTGGGTGGGTTGTTTGCGCAGTTCGATGCGTTCAAACCCGAGATCGATCGGGCGTTGGCCGAGGGTAATCCGGAGTGGGCGGCGATGTGGCAGCGTGATCAGTCGGTGATGCAGTTGGCGGCGGGCGCGCGGGCCAAGCGCTTGGCCAAGGCTTTGGCGGTGGGCTGACGGGCCCTTTCGCGAGCAAGCCCGCTCCCACAATTTGACCGAGTTCCTTCAGCAGGAATGCGATCAAACTGTGGGAGCGGGCTTGCTCGCGAAGGCGGCCGCAAAATCACCACACCCCTGTCATAAACCCCGACTACCCTCAGCAAAGTCATTCCCAGAGCCCTCAACATGTACAAAGGCCTGTCCCTGTTTCTGCTGCTGATCAGCTTCACGGTTCAGGCCGGGCAATGGCCCGATGAACAATGGCCGACTGGCGCAAAAATCAGCGGCGCCGCGGTCGAGGCATTGGAAACTTACGCCTTCCCGCCTCGCGACGACACCACCCGCCAAGGCATCCGCACCGACGCCTTGCTGATCATCCGCGACGGTCAGTTGATCTACGAACGCTACGCCGGCCCGACCCGTGTCGAGACCCCGCACCTGACCTGGTCGATCAGCAAAAGCCTGATGGCCACGGTGCTTGGCGTGGCGTATGGCGAAGGGCTGTTCAAACTGGATGATCCGGTCTCGAGGTTTTATCCGGCGCTGGAAAAACACCCGGCGATCACCGTGGCGGATCTGCTGCACTGGGCTTCCGGGCTGGACTGGCAGGAAGACTACGAGTACGCGCCGCTGAAATCCTCGGTGGTAGCGATGCTCTACACCCGTG
Source organism: Pseudomonas sp. MWU12-2020 (assembly GCF_023100605.1). Classification (NCBI taxonomy): domain Bacteria; kingdom Pseudomonadati; phylum Pseudomonadota; class Gammaproteobacteria; order Pseudomonadales; family Pseudomonadaceae; genus Pseudomonas; species Pseudomonas sp. MWU12-2020. The sequence goes on along the minus strand of NZ_JALMEX010000009.1, from coordinate 200,935 downwards.
GGCACCGCGACATGCCAGGGTTCACCGCCGATCACGACGCCTACGCGCCGCCGGGGCAGGCGTTCCGTTACTCCAGTGGCGACAGCAATCTGTTGGCTGCTGCGTTGAAAGCCATGGTTGGCCCCCAGCGTTATCCCGACTATCCGTGGACGGCGCTGTTCGAGCCGCTGGGCATCCGCCATGCCGTGTGGGAAACCGATGCCGGCGGCACGTTTGTCGCCTCTTCTTACGCGTATCTCACGGCGCGGGATCTGGCGCGGGTTGGCCTGTTGATGCAGCGCGATGGACGTTGGGGTGACCGGCAATTGCTGCCCAAGGATTGGGTCGCCTTCAACCGCACTCCCTTCGCCGGCTACAAGGCGCATCAGGACGAAGCGGTGCCCGGCGGCCAATGGTGGCTCAATCGCCCGGTGGATGCTGCCGCCGCGCCGTGGCCCGACGCGCCGCCCGACACCTTCGCCGCCCTTGGGCATTGGGGGCAGGCACTGTATGTGATCCCCAGCGAGAAACTGGTGATCGTGCGTTACGCCGATGATCGCGACGGCAGCTATCGCCATAACGAACTGCTCAAGCGCGTGCTCAAGGCGGTGCAGCCATGAAGCTGTTGAAACGGGCGCTGCTGCTGGTGCTGATCGTGCTCCTCTGCTGGATCTGGCTCGAGCGGGACAACCTGTGGGCCTTCCCCGATATCATCAGCGCGTACACCGCCAAGGAATATTGTTCGTGTCGTTATGTGATGAACAACGACGCCGAATATTGCCGCGGCTATGTGAAACAGTGGCTGCCAACCAGCCGCTTTACCGATGACAGCGCGAGCAAAACCATCACCGTCAGCGGCATTGGCCGCAGCAATAGTGCGCAGTGGTTGAGTGAACGGCAGGGCTGCCGCCTCAATCCCTGAAATCCTCGATCCTTCAGTCAATGAACAACCCTGTGGGAGCGGGCTTGCTCGCGAATACGGTGTGCCATTCAGCATTTGTGTTGACTGATTCACCGCCTTCGCGAGCAAGCCAGCTTCCACAGGAGGTTTCACCAATCGATGGATTTGCGGCGATCAGTTTGCAATAACGGCGTGGGCGGTTAAGGTTCGTGCAGGTTTATCGCCCCCACGAGTATTCAATGTTCAACCGCTCCCTCTATAAAGCCTTCGCCAGTCTGCTGCTGGCCGCCGCCGCGCTGCCGGCGCAGGCCAATTGGTATCTGGATGGCGAGTCGTCGCGGCTGTCGTTTGTCAGCACGAAAAACGCTCACATTTCCGAAGTGCAGCGCTTTCTGGTGTTGCACGGCAAGGTCGATCCCAGCGGTCGGGCCGAGGTTGAAGTCGAACTGGAGTCGATCAACAGCGGCATCCCGCTGCGCGACGAGCGCATGCGCAAGGAGCTGTTCCAGATCGAGCAATTCCCCGAAGCGACCATCAGCACCCGGATCGACCTGCGCCCGATCAACGATCTGGCCCCCGGCGCGCAACTGGAATTACGCTTGCCGCTGACCGTCAACCTGCACGGCAAGCAACATGAATACCCGGCGGAGTTGCTGGCCACCCGTCTCGATGACCGACGTTTTCAAGTGGTGACGCTGGAGCCGCTGGTGATCAACGCCGAGGATTTCGACCTGGTGCCGGGTTTGGAAACTCTGCGCAACCTGGCCGGTCTTTCGGCCATCAGTCTGTCGGTGCCGGTGGGTGCGGTGCTGATTTTCACGGCGCGCTGACATGCGCGGCGCGGTGTTCCCGTGGCGTGACGGCAACCGCTTCGAGCTGTTGATCGACGGCCCGCAATTCTTCCCGCGCATGCTGGTGGAGATTGCCCGCGCCGAGGAACAGGTCGAGCTGGAGTTGTATCTGGTCGAGGCGGGCGCCTGTGCCGAAGCCGTGGTGCAGGCGCTGGTGCAGGCCGCCGAGCGCGGTGTGCGGGTGCGCTGCCTGTTCGATGACTACGGCAGCCTCGCGTTTACCCTGCACCTGCGTCAGCGCCTGATTCAGGCCGGGGTCGAGTTGCGGTTCTACAATCGCCTGAGCTGGCGGCGCTGGGTCGGCAACTTCTATCGCGATCACCGCAAACTGCTGCTGGTCGACCAGCGTCTGGCGTTCGTCGGCGGCACCGGTGCGACCGATGAATTCTGGACGCCGGAGCAGGACAGCAGCGAATGGCATGAAGTGATGGTGGAAATCAGCGGCCCGCTGGTGCTCGACTGGCAGATATTGTTCGACCGCCAATGGATCGCCAACCGCCATCGCCGGGCCTGGAAACCGTCGGCGCATGTCGGCCTGCCACGCCTGCCCAAGATGCCGGACATGGGCGAGGGCATGGGCCGTGTGGCCTACGCCGATGCGCGCCAGCATCGTGACATTCTGCAATCACTGTTCCGCGCCTTGAACAGCGGGCAGAAACGCATCTGGATGGCCACCCCGTATTTCCTGCCGACCTGGAACATCCGCCGCTCGCTGCGCAAGGCTGCTGCTCGCGGGGTTGACGTGCGGCTGCTGCTGACCGGGCCGCGCACCGATCACCCGTCGGTGCGTTACGCCGGCCATCGCTACTACCCGCGCCTGCTCAAGGCCGGGGTGCAGATCTTCGAATACCAGCCGTGCTTCCTGCATCTGAAAATGGTGTTGGTGGACGAGTGGGTGAGTATCGGATCGTGCAACTTCGATCACTGGAACCTGCGCTTCAATCTGGAGGCGAATCTGGAGGCGCTGGACCCGTCGTTGACGGCAGCGGTGGTGCAGAGTTTCGAGAAGGATTTCGGTCTGAGCCAGCAGGTCAGTCTGGAGGAGTGGCAGCGCCGGCCGTTGTGGCGGCGGGTGAAGCAGAGGATCTGGGGCTGGGTGGATCGGGTGGTGGTGAATATTCTCGATCGGCGTGGATAACGTCAATTTCGAAAATTACAGAAATCTAATGTGGGAGGGGGCTTGCTCCCGAAGGCGGAGCGTCATTCAGCATATAGGTAGCTGATACACCGCCTTCGGGAGCAAGCCCCCTCCCACAGGGTTTATGTGTTGCCTGAAAAATTACAGCAACTCAAAGCTCTGCTGCGTCACATCCTGCGAATCCAGGCCGATCTGCACGTTGAACTTGCCAGGCTCGGCCGCGTACTTGAGCTGGGCGTTGTAGAACTTCAGGTCATCCTCGGTGATGGTGAAGTGCACGACTTTCTGTTCGCCGGCCTTGAGCATGATTTTCTGGAAGTTCTTCAGTTCTTTCACCGGGCGGATGATCGAGCCGGTGACGTCCTGAATGTACAGCTGCACCACGGTTTCGCCGTCGCGCTGACCGGTGTTTTTCAAGGTGACACTGGCGTCGAGCTTGCCGGTCTTGTTCAGCGTGGTCGAGGACAGCGCCATGTCGCTCAGGGCGAATTGGGTGTAGCTCAAGCCATAACCGAACGGGAACAGCGGCCCGGTGGTGTCATCGAAATACTGCGAGGTGTAGTTGCCCGGTTTGCCCGGTGTGAACGGCCGGCCAATGCTCAGGTGGTTGTAGTAGGTCGGGATCTGGCCCACGGAGCGCGGGAAGGTCACCGGCAGTTTGCCCGACGGGTTGTAGTCGCCGAACAGCACATCAGCGATGGCGTTGCCGCCCTCGGTGCCGCTGAACCAGGTTTCCAGAATCGCACCAGCCGACTGGTTCTCTTCGAGAATGGTCAGCGGACGGCCGTTCATCAGCACCAGTACCAACGGTTTGCCGGTAGCTTTCAATGCGCGGATCAGCTCGCGCTGATTTTCCGGGATGTTCAGGTCGGTGCGGCTCGAGGATTCGTGGGACATGCCACGGGACTCGCCAACGGCGGCGACGATCACGTCAGCGTCCTTGGCTGCCTTCACCGCTTCGTCGATCAACACGTTGGCCGGGCGTGGGTCATCGACCACTTCCGGGGCGTCGAAGTTGAGGAAGTTCAGGTAATCCAGCACTTTCTTGTCGCTGGTGATGTTCGCGCCACGGGCGTAGATCAGGTTGGCCTTGTCGCCAATCACCGAGCTCATGCCGTCGAACAGCGTGACCGATTGCGCCGGCTTACCGGCGGCGGCCCAACTGCCCATCATGTCGATCGGAGCCTTGGCCAATGGGCCGACCAGCGCGACTTTCGCGGTTTTCTTCAGCGGCAGCGTGTCGTTCTGGTTCTTCAGCAGCACCAGGCTGCGACGCGCGACGTCACGCGCGTCGGCGCGGTGCAGACGACTGTCGGCGTAGGTGTCCGCCGGATCATCCTCGGCCTTGCCGATACGCAGGTACGGGTCCTTGAACAGGCCCATGTCGTACTTGGCGGCGAGCACTTCGCGCACCGCGTTATCGATGTCTTTCTGTTCGATCTCGCCGGATTTGAGCAGCCCCGGCAGCTCTTTGCCGTACAGGGTGTCGTTCATGCTCATGTCGATGCCGGCCTTGATCGCCAGCTTCGCCGCTTCGCGACCATCGGCGGCCACGCCGTGCTTGATCAGCTCGAAGATCGCCCCGTGGTCGCTGACGGCCAGGCCCTTGAAGCCCCAGTCCTTGCGCAGCAGATCGTTCATCAGCCAGGTATTGGCGGTGGCCGGGATGCCGTTGATCGAGTTCAACGCCACCATCACCCCGCCGGCACCGGCGTCGATCGCCGCGCGGTACGGTGGCAGATAGTCCTGGTACATCTTCACCGGGCTCATGTCGACGACGTTGTAGTCGCGACCGCCCTCGACCGCGCCATACAGGGCGAAGTGCTTGACGCTGGCCATGATGCTGTCGGCCGCGCTCGGCGTGTCGCCCTGGTAGGCCTTGACCATCACTTTGGCGATGCGCGAGGTCAGGTAGGTGTCTTCACCGAAGCCTTCGGAGCTGCGGCCCCAGCGCGGATCGCGGGAGATGTCGACCATCGGCGCGAAGGTGATGTCGAGGCTGTCAGATGCAGCCTCTTTGGCGGCAACGCGCCCGGACCGACCGATGGCGTCCATGTCCCAGCTCGATGCCAGGGCCAGCGGAATCGGGAAAATCGTACGGTGACCGTGGATCACGTCGTACGCAAAAAACATCGGAATCTTCAGGCGACTGCGCATCGCCGCGTCCTGCATCGGACGGTTTTCCGGGCGGGTGATCGAGTTGAACGTTCCGCCGATATTGCCGGCGGCGATCTCTTTGCGGATCAGTTCGCGGGGCATTTCCGGGCCGATGCTGATCAGGCGCAACTGGCCGATCTTTTCATCGAGGGTCATTTGTTTCATCAGATTGCTGATGAACGCGTCCTTGTTTTCCAGGGGTACCGGGGTCGTGGCGGCCAATACTTGATGACTGGCCAGGCTGACGAACAGGCCCAGCAAACACAGCTTCTTCATGAATATTTTTCTCAAGGGCCAAAGCGGCAATGCAATGCCGGCCAGCCAAAAGTTAGGGAGCGACTATTGTTGTTCGGGTGCAGGCTCAAAATGACCGAGCCAAAAACGCCCACCGACCTTCGGCAGCGTTTGCGCAGGGCCTCTTTTTAGCCCATCGGCCCGTTGCAATCCAGTGGCGCCGCCGATTATGCCCCAACCGCCGATGCAGAAGGTTTCACGGTCGGTTTTTTATGAAATACGCCAGGGAGCATCACTTTGATGAATGTCAGTCCAACCTACCGCTCGCGTTTGCAGGTCGCCACGCTGCTGCTGATGGCTACGTTGTTGACCGCGTGCGGCATCAACAACATTCCGACCCTCGACGAACAGGCGAAAGCGGCCTGGGGCCAGGTACAGAACCAGTACCAGCGTCGTGCCGACCTGATTCCCAATCTGGTGGAAACCGTCAGAGGCTATGCCAAGCATGAAGAGGCAACCCTGACTGCAGTGGTCGAGGCGCGGGCCAAGGCAACTTCGATCCAGGTCGATGCCAGCACCCTCGACAACCCGGAAAAGCTCAAGCAGTTCCAGCAGGCCCAGGATCAGTTGAGTGGTGCGCTCAGCCGGTTGATGGTGGTCTCCGAGCGCTACCCGGACCTCAAGGCCAACCAGAACTTCCTTGCCCTGCAATCGCAGCTCGAAGGCACGGAAAACCGGATTGCCGTGGCGCGGCGCGATTTCATTCTGGCGGTGCAGAAGTACAACACCGAGATCCGCACATTTCCCGGTCGCCTCTGGCACAGCGTGATGTACAGCGATCTGCCGATTCGCGAAACCTTCGAAGCCACCACCCCCGGTGCGGAAAAGGCCCCGGAAGTGAAGTTCTGATTCGAGGTTGCCCATGCGTGTGTTGAAGATTGGCCTGGTGCTGATGCTCTGGCTGTTCGCCGTCAGCGCCCGGGCCGAGTTGACGTTCCCGGCGCTGAGCGGGCGGGTGGTGGACGAAGCGCAGATGATCGAGCCCTCGGTTCGCGCCCAGTTGAGCCAGCAATTGCAGGCTCACGAGCAAGCGACCGGCGAGCAACTGGTGGTGGTCACGGTGCCTGATCTGCAGGGCACCACCATCGAGGATTACGGCGTGCAACTGGGCCGGCACTGGGGCATCGGCCAGAAAGACAAGAACAACGGCGCGCTGCTGATCGTCGCCCGTGATGAGCGCAAGCTGCGCATCGAAGTCGGTTACGGGCTGGAAGATCGGCTGACCGATGCGCAGACCTCGGTGATCATCCATCAAGTGATCACCCCGGCATTCAAGACCGGCAATTTCAGCAAGGGCATCAGTGACGGCGTGGCGGCGATGCTGGTGGTGCTCGGCGGCAACCCGCTGGACGAGCCCTCGACGGTGTATGAGTCGAGCGGCGATCCGCAAAGCGATTTTGTCTCGCGCCATCCGCTGTTGTTTGTTTTTCTGGTGGTGTTGTTCATCCTGACCGTGTTTGTCTGCCAGATGCTCGGTATCCTTCCCGCCGGCCGTGGCGGCTCCGGCGGTGGGGGCGGTTTCGGCGGTGGTGGATTTGGCGGCGGCGGTGGAGGCGGGGGCTTCAGCGGCGGCGGGGGCAGTTTCGGCGGCGGTGGTTCGTCCGGCGGCTGGTGAACACACAACAATAATGATCAGGCATTTTTCGACATGGCATTACTGAGCGAACACGAACAACGCAAAGTCGCCGAGGCGATCGCCCGGGTCGAGCGCGACACCGACGCCGAACTGGTGACCGTGCTGGCGGCCCGCGCCGATGACTACGCGTACATCCCGTTGCTGTGGGCCAGCCTGTTGGCGCTGCTGGTGCCGGGCATCGTCCATTACCTGACCGGCTGGCTGACCATGCACAGCCTGTTGCTGGTGCAGTGGGGGCTGTTCATTGTCCTGTGCCTGCTGTTTCGTCTGCCGCAAGTCACCACCCATCTGATCCCGCGCCGTGTGCGCCACTGGCGTGCGTCGAACCTGGCGCGGCGCCAGTTCCTCGAACAGAATCTGCACCACACCGTGGGTAGCACCGGCATGCTGATCTTTGTCTGCGAGGCCGAACGCTACGTGGAGATTCTGGTGGACGAGGGAATTTCCCGGCGGCTGGACAACAAGAGCTGGGACGCGATTGTCGCCGCGTTCACCGAGCAAGTGCGGCAGGGGCGCACGCTTGAGGGGTTCGTGACCTGCATCGAGGCCTGCGGTGAACTGCTCAAGGTGCATGTGCCAGTGACGCAGGTACGCAATGAATTGCCCAATCGGTTGATTGTGTTGGGTTGATTCTCTGGCCGCAGTCATTCCCTGTGGCGAGGGAGCTTGCTCCCGCTGGGGCGCGAAGCGGCCCTGAACCCGGTAAACGCGGTTTGTCTGGTTAGTGATCGCCTGTTTTAACGACTGCTGCGCAGCCGAGCGGGAGCAAGCTCCCTCGCCACAGAAGCCCGGTGTACTGGGTTCTTGTGCCGTTGGGTAAATAAGAACGTGTCCCCAACCCCCATCCCCCCTAAAATACCCGCCATTCCCGTTTCGCCCCGCCCGAGGCCGCTTGTTCATGTCCGTTACCGCCCCATCCGCGCCGTCTGCCAAACCCGCGCCCGATCATCACGCCCAGTTCATCGAGCTGCTGCAAACCAGCCTCGAACACAACGGCTTCATCAAACTGGTGCTGGCCAAGTACGTGGGTGAAGAGGCGGATCTGCAGCGGATCATCATCAAAGCGGTGACGGTCAAGGCGCAGCCAAACCTGTCGTTTGTCTATCGCTACAAGACCCGCGACATCACCAAGAATCTGCCGCTGAGCGAAGGCGTGGCGGTGATTGCCGAGCTGTTGCCGGCGGCGTTCAAGAATGCGCATTTGCTGACCGTGACCGACGAGGCCCAGCTCGAATACAGCAAAAAGGGCAAGCCTTCGCTGTTCAAGAGCAAACCTCAGCAATTGCGCGAGGCGCCGTCCGCCGAGCACAACCGCGAGAAAAACCGCTTTCTGGACCTGAGCCGGCCGTTCCTCAAGGACCTGGGCGTGACCAACGCGCAACACGAGCTGATCCCGGCGATGTCGCGCAAGTGGAAGCAGATCAACAAGTTCATCGAAGTCTTCAGCCACGCCCTGACCTCGTCACCGCTGGCGCTGGACAAACCGGTGCGGGTCGCGGACTTCGGTTCGGGCAAGGGCTACCTGACGTTCGCGATTCACGATTATCTGCGCAATACGCTCAAGGCCGAAGGCGAAGTCACTGGCGTCGAGTTGCGTGACGAGATGGTCAACCTGTGCAACGCCGCCGCGGCGAAACTGCAGCACCCGGGGCTGGTGTTCAAGTGCGGTGACGTGCGCAGCGTGGCGCCGAGCGAACTGGACGTGATGATCGCCCTGCATGCCTGCGACATCGCCACCGACTACGCAATCCACACCGGCATCCGTTCCGGCGCGTCGATCATCATGTGCTCGCCGTGCTGCCACAAACAGATTCGCCTGCAGATCCAGAGCCCGGCGTTGCTTAAACCGATGCTGCAATACGGTCTGCACCTGGGGCAACAGGCGGAAATGGTCACCGACAGCCTGCGTGCGCTGTTCCTCGAAGCCTGCGGTTACGAAACCAAAGTGTTCGAGTTCATCTCGCTGGAACACACCAACAAGAACAAGATGATTCTCGCGGTGAAACGCGCCGAGCCGGTGGACCCGGCTCAATTGCTGGTGAAGATTGCTGAGTTGAAGGCGTTCTACAACATCAGCGAGCACTGTCTGGAAGCCCTGCTGCGCGCGGACGGCTACCTGGCCTGACCTTGACCTTGTGGGAGCGAGCCTGCTCGCGAAGGCGGACTGCCAGCCAAGGATGCTGCTGGCTGTTATGGCCCCTTCGCGAGCAGGCTCGCTCCCACATGGGGTTTGATGGCGGTCTTGCGCCCGAGCATCACCGTTGCGATCACCCCGCAGGCAAACACCCAGGTGATCGGCTCGACATGTTCACCAAAGAACAGCGCCGAAAACGCGATGGTGAAGAAGATCTGCAGCAACTGGATCTGACTGACCCGCGCGATCCCGCCCATCGCCAACCCGGCGTACCAGGCGAAGAAGCCGAGAAACTGCGAAAACAACGCCACGTAGCCAAACGCCCACCAGGTCTTGGCCGACACCGCGCCCTGATGTTGCAGCGCCAGATACAACACTGGCCCGATCAGCAGCGGCGTCGACAGCACCAGCGCCCAGCAGATCACCTGCCAGCCGCCCATCTCCTTGGCCAGCCGACCACCCTCGGCATACCCCAGACCGCCCACGGCAATCGCGCCGAGCATCAGCAAGTCACCGGCCTGAATGCTCCCGGCTCCGGTGTACAACGCGTAGCCGAGCACCAGCGCACTGCCCAGTGCGGCGCAGGCCCAGAAGGCTTTCGACGGCCGCTCGTGGGACAGCCAGGCGGCATACAGCGCCACGCACAGCGGCTGCAAACCGTTGACCAGTGCGCCATGGGACGCCGGCAAGGTCTGCATGGCCCACGCCGACAGCACCGGAAAGCCCAGAATCACCCCGGCGATCACCAGGCTCAGGCCTTTGATCTGCTGCCAGCTCGGCCACTTCTCGCGCCGCCATAACAAAAGCGCCGCCGCCGGAATCGCCGCGAACAGCGCGCGGCCGAGGCCGTTGAGCAGCGGATGCAGTTCCTGCACCACGATCCGCGTGAAGGGCAGGGTCAGGCTGAAAATCACAACCCCGAGCAGGCCGAGGGCCATGCCGGTGTTTTCGCGCGAGGACATGTGAGTGACCAGAATTGAAGGTGACAGGGAGGTGGCTTCATCTAGCCATAAACCGGGCGGGTCGGGCTGTTACAGCTAGGCACAGAGTTATCCATACAGTTGGAACAAGTCCTGTGGCGAGGGAGCTTGCTCCCGCTCGCCTGCGCAGCAGGCGCCAAACCTGAATGCATTCTTTACTCACGGAAAGCGAGGGGACGCTTCGCGCCCCAGCGGGAGCAAGCTCCCTCGCCACAAAGGCGGGGAGGCGTAGTAGCCGGTTGTTACCCGCCCGAACGGATAAGGTCTACCTTGAATACTCCTGCAAGCCCTTTCTCAGAGGAGTCCTCCCCATGGCCGCGAAAAAAATCCTGATGCTGGTCGGCGATTACGTCGAAGACTACGAAGTGATGGTGCCGTTCCAGGCCCTGCAAATGGTCGGTCACACCGTGCACGCCGTGTGCCCGGACAAGCCATCCGGTAGCACCGTGCGCACCGCGATCCATGACTTCGAAGGCGACCAGACCTACAGCGAAAAACCGGGTCACCTGTTCGCCCTCAACTTCGACTTTGCCAAGGTCGCCGAGGCCGATTACGACGCGCTGCTGATTCCCGGCGGTCGTGCGCCGGAATACCTGCGCCTGAATGAAAAGGTGCTGGCGCTGGTAAGAGCATTCGACAAGGCTGGCAAGCCGATTGCCGCTGTGTGCCACGGCGCGCAGTTGCTCGCGGCGGCGGGTGTTCTGGAAGGTCGCGAATGCAGCGCCTATCCGGCCTGTGCGCCGGAAGTACGCCTGGCCGGTGGCACGTTCATCGATATCCCGGTGACCGACGGCCACGTTCAGGGCAATCTGGCGACTGCTCCGGCGTGGCCGGCGCACCCGAACTGGCTGTCCGGATTCCTCGGCCTGCTTGGCACCCAAATCACCCTGTAACGAGGATGCGCCGATGTGCGAGCTCTACGTCAAGGCCGACCCGATTCTCTACGAATCCCGCTCGCGCTCGCTGCGCATCTGCGGCGTGGTGACGACATTGCGTCTGGAAAACCAGTTCTGGGACATCCTCAGCGAAATCGCCGAAGTCGATGGCATGACCACTAACCAGTTGATCGCCAAGCTGTATGAAGAGGTGATGGACTATCGCGGGGAGGTGGTGAATTTTGCCTCTTTCCTGCGGGTGAGCTGCACGCGGTATCTGAGTCAGCGGCGGGTGACGGAGCCGCAGTTGTCGGTGGTGCGAGCAGTTGTGAAATAGCCCACTGCGGGTCGACCCCTTCGCGAGCAAGCCCGCTCCCACAGTGGATCTCCAGTGATCACAAAAACAGGTGAGCACTCGGTAACCAATGTGGGAGCGGGCTTGCTCGCGAAGAGGCCGTCACAGGCGACAGAAATCCTGGGCTGGTCTTTACTCACTGGCGCGAAACCTCTCAACCGCCAAGGAGAATCGAGCATGTCCGGATGGTACGAAGTGAGCAAAAGCAGCAACGGCCAGTTCAGGTTTGTGCTGAAGGCCGCCAACGCTGAAACCATTCTCACCAGCGAGCTCTACACCACTCGCGCGGCAGTCGACAACGGCATTGCTTCGGTGCAGACCAACAGCCCGCTGGATGAACGCTACGAGAAGAAATCGACGAAGGATGGCCACCCATACTTCAACCTCAAGGCCGCCAACCATCAGATCATCGGCAGCAGCGAGTCTTACTCCACGGACGCCGCGTGCGCCAAAGGCATCGCCAGCGTCAAGGCCAACGGGCCGAGCAAAGTGATCAAGGACAAGACGTTGCCGGTGCTTTGAAATAACTCCACGACTCAGTCGCCAAAACAATGGCGACTGAATTCTGGCTATGTGCCACTACATCGCTTATCCTTCGCGACCAATCCATGGAAGGGGCGGCGTTCAATACTCTTTCGTGTGTTTTTCAATGTTTACGCGAGAGTTTTCCCTTTGATGATTCGCTTTTTCGCTGTTCTGACGGCGCTGCTCGGCCTGAGTGGTTGCTACAGCATGTCACCGACCCACATTGACGATGAACTCAAGCCAACCGCCGATTCCGGCGTGGCTTATGTGGTAGGTGTGGTCGGCATCTGGCCCAAGACGAGGTTTTCGGCGAAGGAACAAATGCTGATGATCCGTAAGCGTGGAAGCGATGATTTCGCCACTGCACGTCTGCACAACGAGTTTTACGCCCGAACCGAGCGAGATGTACGCGAGACCGATCACGGCATCGGCACGTTGTTTGTGATGCCGCTCAAACCCGGTCGTTACGAGATCTACAACGTGCGTTTCGATCATGGGCAGTCGGTGACGTGGAGCCGTGAAGACTTCACCATCGGTATGCAACTCGAGGCGGGCAAGGCTTATTACATCGGCGATTTTCGCGCCGGGTGCCTGATCGGTCTCCAGCTGTCATGCCTGTTCCTGCACAGCGATCATCTTGAACGTGATGCGGCGCTGGTTCGTGCCAAATACCCGCAAGTACCGGGGTTGCAGCGTCTGGACCTGCCGAATCTGGACACCGCCACGCCGTTCATTCGCGAAGAAAACGGCCCCAGCGCCTCTGTCTATAAAGCCATGCTGTCAGGAAAACTCTAATGCGCCTCAAGCTTCTGTTTCTGGGATTGCTCATGTTGCTGGGTGGTTGTCAGGCGACCCACAGCCTCAAGGCCCCCGACGTCGACTACGGCCAGCAACTGCCGGCGATCAACGTCAATGTGCTCGGTCTGCCGAGCTGGATGTTGCGAGACGAACTGCGTCGGCGCGGCACTTTCGACGAAGTTCGCGCCGGTCGAAGCGAGGATGGCTACAACGTTCTGGTCGTCGCCAACAGCGATGTCGGCGCGCTTCAGCCTCAGTTGTTCCTGAGTGCCTTCACGCTGTTCCTGGTGCCGGTACCGGTGAGCTTCGACAGCACAGTGGTGTTCAGTCTCAGCCATGGCAAGGAGATACTGGGTGTCTATGCCGTGCACAATCACACTGAATCCTGGCGGGGCGCCTTCAACGCCTCGGGCGGGCAGTTCGAGCATGTGCGCTTGATCACTGACACGTTCATTGCGCAGGTCCTGAAGGATCAGCCCTTCCACCGCGAAGCGATGAAGCACGCCGCCAGTCTTTGACCGACAGGCAGGAAAAATCCCGCCCGGAGTGTTCCGGGCGGGATTTTTTTCATCAGCGCGAAACGTCGAGCAGCGCTTTGAGGTGATGTCTGCCGGTGTCACTCAACGGGAACACTGGCAACCGGGGATCGCCGACCTCCAGCCCCGTCTCGCGCAATCCAGCCTTGATCGTCGCCGGCAAACCGCCCTTGAGGATGAAATCCAGCAGCGGCAACTGGCGGTAGAACACCTCACGTGCCCGCTCCAGATCGCCGGCCAGCGATGCCGCGTACAGATCCAGATTCAGTTGCGGGATCAGGTTCGGCGCGGCAGTGCACCAACCCTTGGCGCCGGCGGCAAACGCTTCCAGCGCCAGCGGATTGCAGCCGTTGTAGAACGGCACCTGGCCTTCACCGAGCAATTGCAGTTTGTGCATGCGCTGAATGTCGCCGGTGCTCTCCTTGACCATGGTCACGTTTTCCACGCCATTGACGATGCGCAGAATCAGCTCGACCGACATGTCGGTGCCGCTGGTGGCCGGGTTGTTGTAGAGCATGATGGGCACGCCGATGCTGTCGCCGATGGCGCGGTAATGGGCGAGGATTTCCGCTTCGCTGAGCTTCCAGTACGAGGCCGGCAGCACCATCACCACGTCGGCGCCATGCGCTTCGGCGAAGCGCGCGCGGCGCATGGCTTTGGCGGTGGTCAGGTCGGACACGCTGACGATGGTCGGCACCCGTTTGGCCACGTATTTGATGCTGAACTCGGCGACCTGATCCCACTCGGCGTCGCTCAGGTAGGCGCCTTCGCCGGTGCTGCCCAGCGGGGCGATGGCGTGGACGCCGCTGTCGATCAGACGATCGATCGATTGGCCGAGGGCGGGCAGATCCAGGCCTTCGCCCTTGGCGCCGAACGGGGTGATGGTGTAGCCGATGATGCCGTGAATGTTGGACATGCGGTGTCTCCTTGAAAAGCTGAAATCAGTTCAGGCAATCGGCGTGCTGGCGCAGGTTCTGCCGGGCGTAGTAGTTGAAAGCGGCGGCGTGGCGCTTGGGTTTCGACACCCAGTCATGGGCCTCGCGCCCCAGCGCCGGAATGATCGGTTTGATGGTGCCGGCGGCCATTGCCAGCAACTGAAGTCTGGCGGCGCGCTCGATCAGTTGGGCGATGACACACGCTTCTTCGATCGTATTGCCGGTCGACAGTTGGCCGTGGTGCGACAGCAGAATCGCACGCTTGTCGCCCAGTGCACCGGCAATCAGTTCGCCCTCTTCGTTACCCACCGGCACGCCCGGCCAGCCTTCGAGAAACGCACAGTCCTCGTATAACGGGCACAGGTCCATGTGGGAAATCTGCAGCGGCACTTCCAGCATCGACAGTGCGGCAATGTGCGTCGGATGGGTGTGGATGATGCAGTTCACGTCCGGCCGGGCGCGGTAGACCCAGCTGTGGAAACGGTTGGCCGGGTTGGCCATGCCGTGGCCTTCGAGCACTTCCAGGTCTTCGTTGACCAGCAGCAGATTGCTCGCGGTGATTTCATCGAAACCCAGGCCCAGTTGCTGAGTGTAATAGGTCCCCGGTTGCGGGCCACGGGCGGTGATCTGTCCGGCCAGACCGGAGTCGTGACCGCTCTCGAACAGGATCCGGCAGGTCAGCGCCAGCTTTTGCCGGTCAGTCCACGTATTATCCGCCAGGGTGTTTTGCATCTGGGTCAGCGCTTGCTTGACCAGTTGCTCTTTGGGTAGTGCTAATGTCTTGGCCATGTCTGTGTCCTTTGGGTGATTGTAAATGACACTAAAGAGCCTATATGACACAAAGTGTCATAAGCAAGCATCAATCGTCGTTTCCTTGATGGAATAACTGCTGCGCATGTCTATCCGTTTGAAATTATTGAGAAAAAAACTTGGGGTAACGCTTGAGGCGCTGGCCGAAAAATCCGGCATGACCAAGAGTTATCTGTCGAAAGTCGAGCGCGGGTTGAACAACCCGTCGATTGCGGCCGCGCTGAAACTGGCGAAGGCACTGAACGTGAAGGTCGAGGAATTGTTCTCCGAAGACAACGTCAGCCTCGACAGTTATAGCCTGGTACGCAGCCACGAACGCCAGTCACTGGCGGCCAACGATCAGAGCCCGGGGTATGCGGTGCTGGCGCATCAGGTCAGCGAACGCAACCTGCTGCCGTTCATCATCTACCCGCCGCGCGAATTCACCGATAAGACCTTCAAGGAGCACTTGGGCGAGGAGTTTCTGTTCGTCCACGAAGGGCAGGTGGAAGTGGATTTCATGAACGAGCGAGTGCTGCTGGAGCGCGGCGATGCGCTGCATTTCAATGCGCAGAAGCCGCATCGGATCAGATCGGTGGGCGAGGTGCAGGCGCAGTTGCTGGTGGTGGTGCACAGCTCGGAAGAATGAGCCGATTCTGCTGTTGTGGCGAGGGAGCTTGCTCCCGCTTGGCTGCGCAGCAGTCAGCGCTTTGCAGCTTGATATTTGGGGGCAGCTTCGCTGCCCAGCGGGAGCAAGCTCCCTCGCCACAGGTGATGTATTGGCTTCAGACTTCGACGGGCACCGAAAGCTTCGGACTCCCCAACGCATGCGTCTTCGCATCAAAAAACCGCAACTCAACCCCGGTCCCATCGAACACCTTCGCGTAATGCCGCTTCTGGTGCTGAATGAACGCCGCACTGCGCGGATAGATCGAGATGGCCACGCTCGCCGGTTTCGCCAGGCGCAGCGCCTTGACGATGTGAGCATCCTGCTCGCCCAGCGCATGCCCGAAGATGCACAGGTTCTGCGCGTGGCCCAATAACTGCTCATAGCAGAACGACAGATAATCCGAGCTGCGAATGGTCTTCAGCTTGTCCGCACTCGGCCCTTCGTTGACGAACAGCGGCACGTCGTCGAGGGTCTTGATCGTGTTGTTGATCGCGAAACTGCCGAGCAGGGTGCCTTCGGTCGAAGTCAGTTTGCGGGCGGTGCCGTCCTGATTGCGCACCAGGTGCAGACCACCGTGCAGATACAGCAGACGCGGTTTTACGCTGGCGCTTTCGCTCAGATCAAAACTGGCGTCGGGGCCGTTGAACAGGTCGTCGATCGCCTCGCTGCGGTGCTGGATCGCCCAGTAGCTGAGCAGGTCGTAATTGGTGGTGAACACCGTGCGATAACGTGCCAGTTCTTCGTTGAGCGTCGCCAGGGTCGAGGCTTGCACCAGTCGCCATGGAATGTGCACCGCATGCACGGTGTTGATCAGCGCTTCCTTGATCGCGTAGTAGCGATTGCGCGGTGCGGCCGAGCTGACCGCCAGCGCCTTGTTGACCCGGCTGGTGGTTTTCAGCGCACCGAGCACCTGCTCGAAGCTGCGCGTCTGCATCGCATCGAACACGCTCAGCTCCGACGGACTCAGTGGTTTCTCTTCCACGGTGCGCGCGTTTTCGAACAGCGAGTCGTAGCCGAAATCGTCCCACACCGCGCGGCTGGCGCCATTGCCCACCAGCAGACCGTTGAAGTCGGCGGTGGCGCGCAGGGCGCTCCAGTCTTCGAGGGTGGCATCGACTTGCAGAAAATCGGTCATTGCGTGGGCAGTCTCAAAACAAAGGGCAGATGGGCGGCGACTTTATCACGAGCGGGCATTGAGCCAGATCAACATCGGTGGTGACCGATCGGTCGATCCTGTGCACATCCGCCGTATCGGAGCAGTCGATTCGGCCCCAGTCAGGAGACGCGCATGAGCAGCACCTTTTTCATTCCAGCCGTAAACATCATGGGCAACGGATGCCTCGACGAGGCCATGCTTGCGATCCGCAACTACGGTTTTCGCAAGGCGCTGGTCGTCACCGACGCGGGGCTGGCCAAGGCCGGTGTGGCGGCCATGGTCGCCGAGAAACTGGCGATGCAGGACATCGACTCGGTGATCTTCGACGGTGCCAAACCGAACCCGAGCATCGCCAACGTCGAGGCCGGACTGGCGCTGCTCAAGGACAGTCGCTGCGATTTCGTGGTGTCGCTCGGCGGCGGTTCGCCCCATGACTGCGCCAAGGGTATCGCCCTGTGTGCGACCAACGGTGGGCAGATCCGCGACTACGAAGGTGTCGATCAATCGAGCAAACCGCAGTTGCCGCTGATCGCCATCAACACCACCGCCGGCACTGCCAGCGAGATGACCCGTTTCTGCATCATCACCGACGAATCGCGCCACGTGAAAATGGCCATCGTCGACCGCAACGTCACGCCGCTGCTGTCGGTCAACGACCCGGCGCTGATGGTCGCCATGCCGAAAAGCCTGACCGCCGCCACCGGCATGGACGCGCTGACCCACGCCATCGAGGCCTACGTTTCGACTGCCGCCAACCCGATCACCGACGCCTGTGCGCTGAAGGCCATGACCCTGATCAGCAACAATCTGCGCCTGGCCGTGCGCGACGGCAGCGATCTCGCGGCGCGGGAGAACATGGCCTACGCGCAGTTCCTCGCCGGCATGGCGTTCAACAACGCATCCCTAGGTTACGTGCACGCGATGGCCCACCAGTTGGGCGGTTTCTACGACTTGCCCCATGGCGTGTGCAACGCCGTGTTGCTGCCGCACGTGCAGACCTTCAATGCGTTGATCTGTGCCGAACGCCTGACTGACGTCGCCCACGCCATGGGCGCGGATATTCGTGGGTTCAGCCCGGAAGAGGGCGCCCAGGCGGCGATCAACTCGATCCGTTGTTTGGCCAGGGACGTCGAGATTCCGGGCGGCCTGCGTGAACTCGGCGCCAAGCTCAGCGACATCCCGGTACTCGCCAGCAACGCGCTGAAAGATGCATGCGGCCTGACCAATCCACGGGCGGCGGATCAGCGGCAGATCGAGGAGATTTTCCGTAACGCGTTTTGAGATGCGCCGTTCTGATATTTTTTAGCTGAGCTCAATGGCCCCTTCGCGAGCAAGCCCGCTCCCACAGTTGAAATGCGATCAACTGTGGGAGCGGGCTTGCTCGCGAAGACGTACTCGTCAACACCACAAAACCATGCGTTTTCACATCAGCCAACCGCCGCCACATTCCTCTCGAAAACCCCGCCAAACTGAATCAACACCACCCCGCCAATCAGCAGCAACGCGCCCAAAACCCGCGACATCGTCAGCTGTTTCTCCACCAATCCAAACAGCCCGAAGTGATCGAGCAGCATCGACGCGATCACCTGCCCGGCCAACGCCAGCGCAACAAACCCGGACGCGCCGAGTTTGGGCAGCAACATCACCGCCAGCGCCACAAAGCACACGCCGAACGCACCGCCAGCCCACATCCACAACGGCGCCTTGCTGATAAACCCCAGCGACGGCAGCGGCAAGCGCAACGCCAGAATCACCGGCAACAGCACCAGCACACTCACCAGCAACGAGGCCAAGGTCGCCCACAGCGGATGTCCCAGTCCTCGCGCCAGATTGCTGTTGATCGCACTTTGAAACGGCACCACCGCGCCGGCAAACGCGGCCAGCAGCAACAAACCGACCCACTGCAACGTACTCATGATCATTCTCCAACAGATTTTGCTGGACTCTAGAGTATTCGTCGCGCAGATTTAAATTCCGTTTTGTCATCCAGAACATGCACAAGATGAATGATCTGCGCCGTATCGATCTCAACCTGCTGGTGGTTCTCGACGCCTTGCTCAGCGAGCAACATGTCACCCGCGCCGCCGAGCGGCTGCACCTCAGCCAACCGGCAGTCAGCCATGCGCTGGCGCGTCTGCGCGACTTGCTTGGCGATCCGCTGCTGGTGCGCGCCGGTTCGACCCTGGTACCCACGGCGCGGGCGCTGGAACTGGTCGCACCGCTGGCCGAAGCACTGGCTCAGGTGCAGTCGCTGCTGGCGCCGAACACTTTCGATCCGGCCACTGCGCGGCGGACCTTTCGTGTGGCGATGTCCGACTACGGCGCGGCCATCATCCTGCCCGATCTGATCCGCACCTTGCGTCGCGAGGCACCGGGCATCGACCTGCAAATCAGCCACTCCAGTCGCGAAGGCATGCTCGAAGGTGTGCTCAACGGCGACATTGATCTGGCCGCCGGGGTGTTCCCGGAAATGCCCAACGAATTGCGCAGCACGCTGCTGTTCGAAGAGCGCTACGTCTGTTTGCTGGATCGCCGCAGCCTGCCGGCCGAGGGGCTTCTGGATTTGCCGACCTACCTGTCGCGCCCGCATGTGTTGCTGGAAATGCGCGGCAGCGGCACCCCGGAAATCGAACGGGCGCTGACCTCATTGCGCGAACGCCGCCGAGTCGCCATCAGCCTGCCGCACTGGAACGTCGCGCCGCAGTTGATCAGCGGTACGGATTTGATTCTCACGGTGTCGTCACGCAGCGTGCGCGAGATTGATCAACAGGAATTGATTGTGCTGCCGCCACCGTTCGAGATCGCGCCGTTCACGTTTGTGCTGGCGTGGCATAAGCGCCGGGGTGGGGATCAGGCGTTGAACTGGTTGAATCGCAGGATTGAGGAGGGGTTAGATCGATCCGGGATCTGCGATTGAGAATGTGCTACCAAGTGCGGGGAGGAAGCCTGCGAGTATGAAAAACGCGCAGAACCTGAAGCCTGCCCTGACGAACGCGGTAAGGAATCAGATAGGGGCGATCAGGGAGTGCCCATTCTCTGGTTCCGGGCAAACGTCCCTCGCGCCCGGAGGCGGGAAAGCGGGCAAGCTGATCGACGCAGTCGAGAATGGCTTGAACAAACTCGGAGGCCGCCTGCGGATTTTCAATCGCGATGTAGGCGGCTTCGTCATCGAGATTCTTTAGTGCAGTACGCAGCCACTCAACGCGCATTGGCATTCCATTTGTTAGCGATCGCCCTGACATCATCGGCAGAAGCAAAATCACCGGCATCGGCTTCGTTCAGCGCTTTTTGGATTTCTTCAATTTGCCAGGCTTCACGGGCCAGGTACTCGCGCAATGCATCGACTGCCAGATAGGACTTGCTGCGCCCGGTCGCTTTGGCGAGGTTGGCCAGAGTATCTGCAATTTCGTCGGGAAGCCGCAAAGACATGACGGACATGGTGGTCTCGGTGTAGTGGTTTGTAGTGCAACATACTACAGCGTCATACTTGGCCCCAGCCTGCCATTCGTCTAACGGTTGCGCAGATGACTTTTATCAAGGAAGAAAAATGACCTGCAGAAACACCTTCATCCTGGCTTTTGCATTCCTGGCCATCACCCCCCACGCCCACGCCGCCTGCACCACCAAGAGTTTCGACGGCAAATCCATGTCGCGCTGCAACGTCTGGCCGGCGTTTCCGAGTCAGGCGATTTCGGTCAAGTCCACCTATCTGGCCGATTCTGGCGGCGACGATGCCGGGGCGTTCGATCTGGATCTGGCGCTGCTCAATGCGAGCAACGCCAAACCCATCGCCACCTACCGTAAACCGGGCGCCTACAACTCTGATGCCGTGCGCCTGGATGATGTGCGCATCGACACTGCGCGCTACCGACTGACGCCGGATATCCGCGCTTTTGGGCTGCGAGCCAAGTTCGTCCACAGTTCCCATGCCATTCCCTACGAGAAAACCGATCTGGCGCTGTATGTGCGCGAGGGGGACGAGTTACGTCCGGTGCTTGAAGGCCTGGTGGTCTTCAAGGACAACGGTGAGTTCGTGAATGACTGCGAGGGCTACAGCAAAAAAATCCGCCGAACCCTCGAGATCGCTCCAACGAGCCACAATGGTTTCGCCGATCTGATCGTCACCACCAGCGGCAGCAAAATGAAAAACACCAAGTCCGGCAATCAGTGCGTATCGAACACCACCGAGCTGAAGAAAAAACAGATCACCCTGACGTACGATGGTCAGCAGTACAACGTTCCTGAAGACCTCAGAGGTTACTGACCCCATGCTCACTGGCCTTAACCACCTGACCCTCGCCGTCAGTGATTTGCCCCGCAGCCTGGCGTTCTACCGCGATGTGCTGAGTCTGCGCGTCGAAGCCACATGGGACGCCGGTGCCTACCTGTCGCTGCCGGGGCTGTGGTTGTGTCTGTCGCTGGATGCGCAGCGCGCCACCGAGGCGTCCGTCGACTACACCCATTACGCGTTCAGCCTCGCCGAGGCGGATTTTCCGTTGTTTGTGCAGACGCTAAAAGCGGCGAATGTGAGGGAATGGCGCGACAACCGCAGTGAAGGCGCATCGTTCTACTTTCTCGACCCTGATGGCCACAAGCTCGAGGCTCACGTCGGCGATCTCGCGTCGCGACTGGCAGCCTGTCGGCACAAACCGTACGCGGGCATGCGTTTTTACGACGCGTCGTGATCTGGCGTTGCGGGCTGATATAGACTGGCCATCATTTGTACTGGCGCCAGCAGGTTTTTCATGACTCCATCGCTGCTAATGGCCGTTCTGGCCTCGGGTTTCATTTACGGCATCACGCCTGGGCCGGGCGTGCTGGCGGTGTTCGGCATTGGCGCGGCGCATGGGCGGCGGGCCGGGGCGGGGTTTCTCTGCGGGCACCTGCTCGGTGATGTGGTCTGGTGCAGCACCGCGCTGATCGCTATCGTCGGCGCCCGCGAAATCGGCAGCACCGCGTTCGATGTGCTGGGTGTGCTCAGCGGTTTGTACCTGTTCTGGCTCGGCTGGCGCGCAGTGCGGGCCAAACGGCGCAGCGATGATCAGCCCCAGGGCGCAGCGCGTCAGCCGTTCTGGCACGGCATCCTGTTTGGCCTGACCAATCCCAAGGCGTATCCGGTGGCTGTGGCGACGTTTACCGCGCTGCTGTCGAGCCGTGCCGAACTGCTCAACTGGTCGATGCTGCCGGCGCTGATCGCCCTGAGTTTCCTCGGCGGTTTGCTGGCCTACGCTATTCTGATCGGCGTGGTCGGCGCCCGACGGGTGCGCACGCTGTATCAGCGCCACGAGCTGATGATCACGCGTTTGTGTGGCGTGATGTTCATCGGTTTTGCCATAAACGCACTGGTGCACGCACTACCGGGATTGCTGCCGAACAAGGCTTGAAGTTGTGTGCAGGGATGCGTGAACAAAGGGTCAGGGATGGTTGAACAGTGCTGCATTGTCCGGACACCCACGCTGAACCATGGAAAGCCGAAATTCCGCGCCGTTGGCGAGTTATATGGACCTGTTGCTCGATGCCGTCTGTGCGGTGGACACGCAGGGCCGTTTCGTTTTTGTCAGTGCCGCCTGCGAGCGCATTTTCGGCTATACGCCTGACGAGTTGATCGGTCGGCCGATGATCGAGCTGGTGCATCCTGCAGACCGCCAGCGCACCCTCGCCGCCGCCCGCGACATCATGGGCGGCGAACCCAAACACAATTTTGAAAACCGTTACGTGCGCAAGGATGGCCGCATCGTCAACATCCTCTGGTCGGCGCGCTGGTCGCAGGTCGATCAACTGCGCATCGCCGTGGCCCGCGACATCACTGAACGCAAGCAGGCCGAGTCACGTCAGGCGGCGTTGTATGCGATTTCCGAAGCGGCGCATGTCGCCGAAGACTTGCTGGCGCTGTTCAAGCGCATTCACCTGATCATCGGCGAATGGTTGCCGGCGCTGAATTTCTCCGTGGCGCTGTACGACGAGCACTGTGCGCAGCTGAATTTTCCCTATCACGTCGACGATCACGAATTGCAGCCCGAGCAACCGGGCACCGTCACCGGGCGCCTGTGTGCGGAGGTTATCCGCAGCGGTCAGCCGATTCTGCTGACGCCGGACAGCCCCGACGCCCCACCCGACTTCGCGGCGCTGGTGGCGGGGCAGGATTCACCGTGCTGGCTCGGTGT
Source organism: Pseudomonas sp. MWU12-2020 (assembly GCF_023100605.1). NCBI lineage: Bacteria > Pseudomonadati > Pseudomonadota > Gammaproteobacteria > Pseudomonadales > Pseudomonadaceae > Pseudomonas > Pseudomonas sp. MWU12-2020. Next base: position 178,062 of record NZ_JALMEX010000009.1, on the reverse strand, counting down.
GCCGCTGAATTCGAAGAACGGCACCATCGGTGCGCTGATCGTCAAAAGCCTGCCGGGTGGCGAGCGTTACACCGAACAGGACAAGGAACTGCTGCAATACGTCTGCGCCCAGGTCGCGACCGCCATCGAGCGCCAGCAACTGCACGCGCGGCTCAAGCGCATGGCGCAGTACGATCAATTGACTCAGCTGCCCAATCGAGGATTGCTCAAAGACCGCCTCAAAGCTGCGCTGGCCGGTGCCCGCGAAGCGTCGGGAAACATGGCGCTGCTGTACGTTGATCTGGATCGCTTCAAGCAGGTCAACGACACCTTTGGCCATGCGGTCGGTGACATGCTGCTGCAAACGGTGGCGAGTCGGCTCAAGGGCTGCATACGCGATACCGATACCGTGGCGCGCATTGGTGGCGACGAATTCGTGGTGCTGTTGCACAGTGTTCATGCCGCTGAAGACGCCGACAGCGTGGCCGGAAAAATCCGACAGGTGCTGATGCAGCCCATGCGCCTGGACGGTCACAACCTGTGCATCGAGCCGAGCATCGGTGTGGCCCGTTATCCCGAACATGGCCGCGAAGAGCAACAACTGTTCCGGCACGCCGACCAGGCGATGTACGCCGCCAAACGCCTCAATCACCGGGTAGTGGATAGCTGAAACAGTGCACGCCGTTCGTCGCGGCGCGGGCAACTTTTCTAAACCTTTATCGGTCCGGCAATTCTCAATCTAGGCGGGCACCTGCTCGCCAACGATCAACACCAAGAGGAAGAGAATCATGCCTAATTCAAGAAACTCGAACTCGGGAAACTTCGCCAATGATCGAACCAAGGCCTCTGAAGCCGGTCGCAAAGGTGGGAAAACCACCACCACGACAGTCGACAAAGAGCCTGCGAAAACCGAAATGGGCCGCAAGCCAGCTCAGAAGTCGAAGTAGTCGGTGAGGTAGTTTTGATTGAGAGGCGGGGGCGCAAGCCCCCGCTTGAATTTGCAGAGATAGGAGGGCGCGACCATGAGCCGGATGGCCACCCAGATACGTCGTTTCAGTTTTGCCACGCTGTTGGGTTTGTTCGCTGGCAGTGCATTCGCCCAGTCGCCTGCCGACTTCATCAACGATGCGTCCGCCAAAGGCATGGCCGACATCGAAGCCAGTCGTCTGGCGCACCAGAAATCCGACTCCAAAGAGGTCAAGGATTACACCATCGTCGTGATCAATGACCGCACCACGGCCAATCAGCATCTGGCAAAGATCGCGAAAAAGCTCGACTTGCCCGTCGCACCTCGTGAAGAAATTGCCGACAAGGCCAAAACCATGATCCCGCAGGTGAAAGACGGTGAAACCTTCGATCAGGCCTACGCCGCAAGCCAGGTGAAAGCGACCGAAGAAGCTATTCAGCAGATCCAGCAGGAAGCGCAGTCAACCGACGTTCCGGAAATCAAGGCATTTGCCGACGAGACGTTGCCAAAACTGCAAAACCATCTGGAAATGGCGCGAGCGCTGCAAGCCAGCCGCTGATCCCGCTTACAAGTCAAAAGATCGCCGCCTGCGGCAACTCCTGCACCATTCCATGTAGGAGCTGACGAAGGCTGCGATCTTTTGCTTTTTTGACTTTACTCAGCAGTCATTCAAATCCTGCTTCGGCTTGCTCTTCTCTCCCAGTCCATCAAGATTGAACACCTCGCTTTCCCCCAGGCTACGGTAATGCTTGCGCAGCGCCTCCAATTGTTTGAGGTCCAGCGATTCCAAGCCAAGCATCGCGTTTTGCGCTTCCTTGTTTACCCGCAACAACTCATCGAGCTTCAGATGCAGGATGTCCGTATCGCGGTTCTGCGTGTTCTGGATCAGGAACACCATCAGAAAGGTGATGATGGTAGTCGAGGTGTTGATGATCAGTTGCCAGGTGTCATTGAAATGAAAAATCGGCCCACTCAGCCCCCACAGAAAAATCAGGATCAACGCGCCCATGAAGGTTTTTGGGCTACCGGCCCAAAGGGCCAGGGTCTGGGATATTTTTGCGAATTTCATTGCGGTGTTCCTTATTGGGAGACGCTAGAAATTCAGACAGTGAGGGCGTTGCGAAAATTCTGTTTTTCGTTGCCTGTCCATGAAAAACCGGTCTTGCGACCGGCTCATACATGAGTAGGCTCAGGACGTCAGTTCGACCCCCACCTGCCACTGAAAGTACCCCGCCACTTCACATTGCTGATTGACCAGCATGAACGTTAATCCGCACTGGACAGTGCCAGGTGTTTTCGGGGTGCAGGCCCAAAAATGATCGTCTGCCTTGCGGCTGCCCGGCACGGTGGGGGATTCGGGGTTGGGCGCGGGGACGGTAAGGCCGGTGTGGATTTCCAGTTTGGGCACAGTAAGAACGCCGCTGTCATCGACGGTCATGCGACAGGCCACCACGCTGTGCTCGGCGATCAGGCTGACGCTTCTGACGCGAAAGTGAACATCACGGTCCATCACGACTAAGACTTTGTTAGTGCTGTCATTTGTAACTATTTCTTTTGAGTTATTACCCGTGGCGAAAAAGATAAATCCATCGGCAATGTCTGTAGGGTTGGCGGGGTCCTGGCTGGGTGTTGGATAGTGCGCAAGCAGAGATTCGGCATCGACGATCAGCAATACATTCTGCGCGCTGTCGACGGTGGAAGAGGGGGAGGTGATCGGTTCGGAAGTCATCATGGATTCCTTTCATGATGGTGGCGCGAGAAGGCAATCGCTTCGGTCGAGGAAGTCATCCTGTTCCATACGGGTCGTCAATCGAAAGAGGAGGCCCATTGTTTCCAAAAGGCCTCGAATAGCATTAATTGCGGATGGTAATGAATGGGTCCCAGGAGCAGCAGCCGACGATTTTGCAGCTACGGTCGACGATCAGGAAGTGGAAGTGATAGGTAACGCTGCCACAGTCCAGAGTCTCGGATGACCAGTAATGGTTATCGACTTTCTGGCAGCTCGGCACTGACGGATCGCTGGTATTAGGTACTGCAACGCAGGCTGTTGCCTTACGCGGGGTCGGTGTCGAGATCAGTTCACTACCTTTGTTGCCGATGAATTTGTAGAAAATTACTGCTGTTTCGAAACTCTGCGACAGACTGGTTTCACGCCAGCGAATCAGATCGCCGACTTGAGCCTTGAGGTTCAGTTCACCCCCGGCCTGGCCACTGACCACGTTGTCCTGATTAGTGACCATGTACACATGATTGACATCAATCATGGTCGGTGAGGCAGGGCTTTTACTGATGTTTGGATACTTTTTCAAAATGGTTTCGGTGTCGATGGAAACCAGAATATCCGTAACTCGAGACATGGTGAGGCTCCTTTTTCATAGTGAACGTCGGACTGCAATCCAGGCACGACGACGCTTGCTTGCCGTATGGCTTTTGCGAGCACACTACTGGGGGAACCCATCGGTCATGAGAGACGCGCAGGCCGTGTTCCTTGCACGAAATCAGATGAGTCGGGTTCCTTCCGACTGCCGCAAATTGACTATAGGTTTGATTTTTTAGCTGTCAAAAATGCGTGTTAATGGTTCGACGGACGGTCGTTGATTGCATAAGAATCGCCCAATTGGCGATAAGCAGCCCGCCCGCTGACATCGTTTGCAATCAGTCGCTCTGGAACTGCTCGCATGGCTGCCTGTATTGTGACGAACCGCTGAAGTGTCCCGACAGGAGAACGCAATGAGTTGGTCCGCCAGACAATACGTCGCTTTCGAAGATGAACGCACCCGCCCGGCCCGTGATCTGCTGGCGGCGATCCCCACGGTTCAGGCGCGATCGGTGGTCGATATCGGTTGCGGCCCGGGTAACTCCACCGAGCTGCTGGTGCCGCGTTTTGAGCAGGCCCAGGTCAGGGGCCTCGACAGTTCGCCGGACATGGTCAACGCCGCGCGCAAGCGCATGCCGCAGTTGCAGTTCGAGGTCGCAGAAATCGATAGTTGGGCGGATCAAGGCCCGTTCGATGTGATTTTCGCCAACGCGGTATTGCAGTGGGTACCGGATCACGGGACGTTGCTGCCGGCGCTGGTGGGTAAGCTGTCGGACGGTGGCAGTCTGGCGATCCAGATGCCGGACAACCTCGACGAACCTTCCCATCGACTGATGCGCGAAGTCGCCGCCAACGGCCCGTGGGCCGCGAAACTGGCAGGCGCCGCCGGACAGCGCACCGACATGGCCAGCGCCAGCGAATACTTCTCGATGTTGCGTCCGCACTGCTCGCGGGTCGATGTGTGGCGCACCACCTATCACCATCAGTTGTCCGGTGGAGCGGCGGGGATCGTGGAGTGGTTCAAGGGCAGTGGCTTGATTCCGTTTCTGAGCCCGCTGAGCGAAGAGGAGCGGACGCAGTATCTGCAGCAGTATCTGGCGGCTGTTGCCGAGGCGTATCCGGCGTTGCCTGATGGTTCGGTGCTGTTGCCGTTTCCACGGCTATTCATCGTCGCGACTCGCTAAAGGCAAACAACAATTCTGTGGCGAGGGAGCTTGCTCCCGCTGGACTGCGAAGCAGGCCCAAGGTCTTCGGGGCACTTCGCGCCCCAGCGGGAGCAAGCTCCCTCGCCACAATGCATGTTTCGCCAGTTAGCGCTGTACCGCCACCAACATCATCATCGGCCGCTCCCGCTCTTCAGCCAGCGCCGGTTGCGCCGCCACCTCCGCATCGCTCGGCCCCCATTCGTTGACATGGCGAATGGCAAAACCCGCCGCAATCAACGAATTCAACAGCGTGCCCATCGTGCGGTGCTGCTTGATCACCCCTTCGGCCAGCCAGTTGGTCACCCGTTCGCCTTCCATCTGATAACTGTCCAGCGGCCAGCGCTTGCGACCGTCGCTGTCGATCAACCAGCCTGGATTGCGCGGGGCCATGAAGATCGGGTGTTCGATGGAGAACACAAAATGCGAACCCGGTTTCAACGCTGCGTACAGATGAGCGAACAGCCCTGGCAGATCCTTGATGTAATGCAGCGCCAGTGAACTGTAGGCGAGATCGAAACTGCACGCTGGGAGATCGAGATGCTCAAGATCGGCGCGTTCATAGCGGATGTTCGCCGCCGCAGTGGTTTCGCGCGCGCGCTCCAGCATCTTTTCCGAGACATCCAGCCCCAGCACATGGGCGGCGCCATGTTCACTGGCCCAACGGCTGAACCAGCCATAGCCGCAGCCGAGGTCGACCACATTAAGATCATGCATCGACGGCAACAACGCTTTGAGCGCCGGCCATTCCGGCGCGGCATCGAGGCCGCCGATCGAGCGGTTCATCTGGCTGTAACCCTGAAAAAATTCCGGGTCGTCGTAAATGTTTTGCGTCATGAGTGAGTGGCTCTTTTGAGTTCGGTCATCAGCGGCACAGTGGCCGCGCCATGGAGTCCCTCGAAAGTCAAAACGCGTATTCGTCGATGGCCGCGCAGGGGGAGGGTGGTGGGTGAAGTGGGAATCCTACTGGGTCGTGGGGACGGTGAGAACCGTGGGTGTGTTGCGGATCTGTAATGTCGGAAAAATCTTCAGGGTTTCAAAAAATGTGATTTGCAAGGATATGCAGTCATCGCAACAGCTTGATGTTGTGATCAATTCGGCTTTGAATGGTACGCAGGGTTTCCTGAGTGATCACGCCAGGATAAAGATCATTTGCCATAGTCGAGAATTGGCTGGATACGTCGCAAAAGCGCTCAATGATAACTCCTGCCTCATAGGCACCCACCTCCGCTTCTTCTGCCAGTCCAAGCATGGCCTTTCGGTCGATTTCCAGCGCTTCGCCCATCACATCCATCTGGTGATACCCACCCGGCCCCTCGCAAAAGGTCACATCGTAGGCCGGGGCTAATTTCCAATCGCCAGCTCGCGACATGGTGTAGGCAAAGTTCTTGGGATGATCATCCCGGTTGTGGAACGCAACGTTGAAAACAGCACGCTCGAACGCCCGTGCTTTTTCACGTACATCATTGGTACATCTTTGGGTGGCGCGCAGGAAGTTGACATAGTCCAATGCCCCCGGAGAGCGAAAATCTGCACCGGTAAAGGCTGCGAGGCTTTGCATGGGGACGCGTAGTCCGTCTTGTCGATCAAACCGTCTGCTGGCGAAGGCAGCCATTCCATCTGACAGACTGAAGTACTGCGTATCCGGCGTTTGAATGCCGCAGAGGCGCAAGCAAGCGGCATAAACCATTTCGATGGCGCACACTTCGGGATGTTCGTGTTGGGCAGGGAATTTCACCAGCCATGCTTCAAAACCTGGAGTGGCAGCTGTGGTGAACGTCCCGGTGTCGGGGGCGCGATAGACCAGAGCCTTGGGTCTGGCACCTTGCGGAGAGCCTCCAACCAGCAGCAACTTATGAAGAAGCTCGCCCCCTTCACCTTTCAGCACTTGCCGCACTTCGGCTGCAAGTAACTCAATGGGAACATGCATTTGTGGTTCTAGTACGTCAGGTGCCACAGGCTTGAACGACATGGCACCCATGGCATTGTTGCCGATGTAGGCCAGTCGCTCCAAAGGTCCGATGCGTGCGGGATTCAGGCCGCGACGTTTGAATAGACGATCCATCAGCAGCATGCCCCAGCCGTCGGGCAGCGAGTCATAGACGGGGCCTGGCAATCCCAACTGATGTGGCGGGAAATCCCGGCTTAATTTGGCGCCTTGCAAAGGAAGTTTCAGGGACGAAAGTTCGAGTCCTCTTTTTTTCGCTTCGTCGCTGTACTCAAACACCACCAGCGGCCGACCGGTCAGCGCTGTGGTGGAAGCCAGCGTGCCCCACTGCCAATGTTCACCCCAGCCCTCGTAGTAGACGTCTACTTTCTCAAGCATTGTCGGATTTCCTTTTGATGCGGTAACGCTTGGCACTGTTTTCGTAGCGCAGGATGTCGTCCAGAGTTTCAAGCTTTGGCAAGAACAGGTTTTCGAGTTCCTTACTGCGCCCAAGTACCATGGCAACACGTACCAGATTTTCGAAGCCCACATTACGCCCGGCTTCAAGATTGGATACCGTATTGGTTCCGATGCCGGCACGTGCGGCCACGTCCGCTTGTGTCATTTCCAGAGCGAGTCGATCAGTGCGTAGACGTTCACAGATCCGCTTGACGATCTCACTTGGCTTGCTAAGGCTTAAATCCAACATAATGGGTCTTACACCTCAAAAGCTACTTTAAAGCCGGTAATTCTGGATTTATCCAGGAACTTGTCATTCATGCACTATTCCTGATTATTGTGGCTTATCTTTTGAAAATCGCAATAACCCACAGAAAAATGGAATTATCCAAATTTGGGTTGAGGAGAGGTTCGAGTCAGGAGAATCATCATTCATGGTGTGTTCCCACAAATCCCGGACACAAAAAAACCGGCCCTGTAGGCCGGTTTTTTCTGTTTCTGCATCCCCCGTCACAACCACGACGTGAGACCCGATTGAGTGGAGCGGGTAGAGGGAATCGAACCCTCAACTAAAGCTTGGGAAGCTTTCGTTTTGCCACTAAACTATACCCGCTCAGAGCGGCTGACTTTGTACCAGAGTCGAGCGCGGATTTGAAGTTTTTCTTTTGCCCGCAGCGCGTTACAGCATTGAAAACGGTCATTCGCGGGCGAATCTGCAGGTAATCAGCGCTGGCTTCTCAGCCCCACAGACTCACTCGCGACGACGCTTTTTCAAATGGCCGATGCATGGTGATCCTGGACGAACGAGTAACGCGTTCGGCTCGACTGCTGTGACGGTTTCAGGAAACCAAGCAGGGCATTCTGGCTGTCACGGCAAGCCGCCTTGTGCTCCATGTCGAGAAAATGCCCGGTGGCCTGCAGCGTGGTGAAGGTGCTTTGTGCCACGTGGTTGCCGAATATCCGTGCGTCTTCGGCGGCGGTGTACTCATCCCATTCGCCGTTGAGGAACAGCACCGGCACGTTGATCCTTTTCGCCGCATTCAGGTAGCACTGACGATCACTGTGCAACACGTCGTTGATGTGAAAGTGCATCTGCCCGTATTCGTGCTCGGCCAGACTGCTGACGTGGCGATAGTTGAAGCGCTTGAACAGTGACGGCAGGTGTTTGCCGATAGTGTTGTTGACCAGGTGCCCGACCCGGTCGCCGTCGCGCTGGCCGAGATAATCGACACCGCGCTCCAGGTAATCCAGCATGTGCGCGTTGATCACCGGCGAGAACGAGCTGATCACGGCTTTTTCGATGCGCCGCGGCTGCTGGGCCAAGGCAACCAGGGTGGCCGCGCCGCCCCAGGAAAACGACAGCACGTGTTCGGCACCGAAATGGTCGATCAGCTCCAGCAGAATCTGCCCTTCGACTTCCTTCGTCAGATGTTTCTCGTGGCGGTTGTGGATTTTAGACCTGCCCGCGTAGGGCTGGTCGTAGCAAACCACGTTGAATTGCGGGTGCAGATTTTTCACGGTTTGAGCAAACGACGCAGTCGTGGCCATCGAGCCGTTGACCAGGATGATGGTCTTTTCTGCGGCGTCTGCGCGATAGAACTCCGTGTAAACCCGATACTGACCCTGTATATCCAGCACAGCGATTTCTGGCCTCATGTCATAAGACTCCTGGCAAGCAAGCGGGTATGCGCGCAAATAGAGATTGCACGAGCTTTGTGACAGGTAGGCATACGCCTGGAGTTTGGGGCCCATGTCGATCCGGAACGGCAGGTCGACGGGTATTATTATTGGCGGGCAGTCTGCCGGGGGAGGTGGAGCCTTTGAGGCTCTCTACCGGCAAAAAGGTTGCTTTGATGTACTGCGTGACTAATCGGTCACAATTTGGCCGACGTCCTGATTCAAGCAGGGGGATCAGGATCGCGCAAGTGCCGTTGGTGAATTGTTCGACAACTTCTGCTGAGCGGTCGCCGGCTTAGAACAAATGGATCTCTTCGGTGCGCAATGCGCGGTACTCGCCCGGTTTTAGCGCGTTATCGAGCAACAGCGGGCCCATGGATTCGCGGTGCAGGCGCAACACTTTGTTGTTGAAGTGACCAAACATGCGCTTCACCTGATGGTATCGACCCTCGACGATGCTCAGACGCCCCGCCCTCGGGCCGAGCACTTCGAGTTGCGCCGGTTGCGTGGTCAGGTTCTCGAAGGCGAAGTAGATGCCCTCGGCAAACGTGACTGCATACTCCGGCCCGATCTCCTGTTCGGTCTCGACGTAATAGACCTTCGGCAGTTTGGTCTGCGGTTGGGTCAGCCGTCGCGACCAGCCGCCATCGTTGGTGATCAGCATCAGCCCGGTGGTGTTGAAGTCGAGGCGACCGGCGATGTGCAGGTCGTCCTTGTCCGGCTCGTGGATCAGATCGAGCACGGTCGGGTGCTGCGGATCGCGGGTGGCGCTGACGCACCCCGGCGGTTTGTGCAGCATGAAGTAGCGCGCCGGTTTGCCGAGTTGCAAGACTTCTTCGTCGACTTCGACGCGGCTGAATTCCAACACTTCGCTGTGCGGGTCGCTGACAACTTTTCCGTCGATCCGCACACGCTTTTCCACCAGCAACAGACGAACCTGCTGACGGTTGTAGCGGGGCAGGTTGCTGAGGAAACGGTCGACGCGCATGGTCAGGAATCGGCGGATAAAGGGGCGCGTATCTTACGGGATCGGCCGCGCCGCTGCTTGCAGTTGCGCCTCGACCTGCGCGCAGCGCGGGCACAGGCAGGATTTATTGCGCAGTTCGGCCGGCAGGGCTTCGAGCACTGCCGGGTCGATGCTCACGCCATAGCACCAGCAGGTCTGGTCGGCAGTGCGCGGGTCGGCCAGGGTGCAGTCGTTGCGGGCGCCGCAGGCCGGGCAGAGGTCGGGTTTAGCGTTGGTATCAGGCATAAGTCGAATGAGGCATTTCCACGCAGGTGCGGTTACGGCCGGTTTGTTTGGCTCGGTACATCGCATGATCGGCCCGGGACAGCAGCGTGTGCAAGGTGTCATCCGCTTGCAGGGTGGTGGCGCCGATGCTCACGGTCAGACTCAGGCTGTGGCCATCGTAGGAATACGCCTGTTGTTCGACGTGTCGGCGGATCTTCTCGGCAATCTTCTGAGCGGTTTCGCCGTCGGTGTCCTTCAGCAATACGATAAATTCCTCACCGCCCCAACGGCAGACAATGTCGGAATGGCGCAGGCAACTTTGCAGGTCGCGGGCGAAGCCGATCAGCACCTGATCGCCGGCCATGTGCCCGTAGGTGTCGTTCAATGTTTTGAAGTGATCCAGGTCCAGCAACAGTGCCGTCAGGGGCTTCGGCTCGCGTTGCGCTTCGTGCAGGGCCTGCACGGCGAGCAGGTCGAAGCCGCGGCGGTTCGGCAATTCAGTGAGGCTGTCGAGCGTGGCCTGCGTCTGAATCTTGCGCTGATAACGCCGGATCACCCGATTGAGCAGGGCCAGCACGCCCAGTGTCACCAGCAGGCAGATCAGCAGATTGAGGTACAGCGACTGACGGATGTCACTGAGCGCGCCATCCTCGCGCTTGTCGACGAACAGATACCAGTGCAACTCCGGGATGTAACGTACGTTGAGAAAATGTCCCTGACCGTGGGCGGAGTATTCGTAACTGCCGCTGTGGGGCTTGGGTAACTGGCTGATCAGGCTTTTCATACTGGCGAGTTCGCTGAGGCTTTGCCCGATGTGCGCACCTTCCGGGCCGCCGCTGGCACCGGTGAGCACCAGTCGCCCGAAGGCATCGACGAAGTAGACGCTGCGTTGATAACGCTGCTGGTACTTGTCGATGAGCTTGATCACCGCGTCCACCGTCAGGCCTACGCCCGCGGCACCAATGAAGCGGTTGTCGTAGTCGTAGACCTTGTAGTTGATGAAGAAAGTCAGGTTGTCCTTGTTGGCCAGATCCGGGTCGACGTTGATCTCGTACGGGTCTTTCATGTCGCGCACGCGGAAGTACCAGGCGTCGCGCGGCTCATCGATCCTGACCTGCTTGAGCACGCCTTTGGCGTGGTAGTACGTGTGGCTGCTGTCGGAGACGAAGAACGCGGTGTAGGCGCCGTAGTGGGTCATGACCTCGTCGAGGTAGCGGGTCATTTTTACCGGGTCTTTTTCACCGTTCACCACCCAGTCGCGCATGAACGTATCGCGGGACATCATCGAGGAAATCAGGATCGGTCTGACGAGGTCTTTCTGGATTTCCGAATAAACGGTGTCGGATGTCAGCGGCAGTTCGGTGTTGACGATGCTGTCGCGGATCGACGCCCGTGAGGCGTAATAGCTGAGCAAGGAAGTGGCGAGGAAGCCGGCACCAAGCAGTGCGACCAGAGTCAGCACCAGCGAGCGTTGGGAGTACAGCGCAGATCTGTGCGGCATGGGCGGTTCCGTTGGCAGATGAGCCGATGGCAGCATTCTAGTGGCACTGCCGGGAAATAACTGCTCCATACGCGGCGCAAATGGTCGTTCCTGTATTTCTGGGCATTTGCACCGTTCAACGCTCCCACAGGGGGATTCTCAGGGGGAGTGACACCGCTGATCTGAAGCTTGGCTGAGTCCGGCACTTGCCCCGGGCCTGACAGTCAAAACTGTGTCGGCTGCGCTGTCCTGCTGCGGTCGTGGGTCTTTCAGGAGGCCGTCATGCGTGTTCAGAAACTGTTTCGTCGAGTGTTGCTCGGTGCAGTGCTCGGGCTTGGGCTGTCCGGATGTTATTACTACGGGCCTCCCGCCGATGTTTACTACGCCGCTCCCTACTACTATCCCGGCTACTACTCACCTTATTACTACGGCGGATATTACGGCCCGCGCTACTACGGCGGCGCCCGTTACTATTACGGTGGTTACGGCTATCGCGGTGGTTATGGTCGCGGTTACCACGGCGGCGGCTATCACGGTGGACACCACTGAGCGACGGCTGAATGACAGTGTTTTGCAAATGAACAGGATTTCATCAATCACATGTTTCAACTTGTTACGGAAGCGCACCAGATTCGGAAAACGCTGTCAGATCATTCGTCAGTCACCGAATAACCGACTGATGCCTGCCAGCGTCGCTGGTGTGGCTCACTCGCGGTCCAGGAGGCCGCCATGTATCGACGAATTCTACTGCTTGCTGCGATGATGTTTTCCGTTGCCGGTTGCGCTCCCTACTCCTACGCAGATAGCTATTACAGCTCGGAGGTCTACACCTCACCCGCTCCGGCGTACTACAACACTGGTGGCACGTATTACAGCGGTGGCAGCACTTATTACTCGGCACCGCGCTACTATCAGCCTGCGCCGCGTTACTACCAGCCCGCGCCACGGTATTACTCGCAACCGCGCTACTACCAGCCGGCCCCGCGCTATTACGAAAGCCGTCGCTGGCACGACAATGATCGCGGGCGCTGGGACGGCCACCGCGGTGGTGGTTGGGACCGTGACCGCGGCGGCCGAGATCATCACGGTGATCGGGGTGACCACGGCGGGCGAGGCGGTCGCTGGTAATCATCCGCAAACAAAAAAGCGGCGCATTGAGCGCCGCTTTTTTTGTACCTGTTGAAAATTCGTATGTTGCTCCATCTCCTAGGAAGTTCTCGGAAGCCTCCTACAGTTTTATTTCTGAATAATTGTTAGCGTTTGTATGCGCCTATTGAAGCTGGAAGCTTTCAATTTACGGAGCTATATAAACACGGAAGTTTTTCAGGCATGCATTTACTTATCATTCATCAAAATTTTCCCGGTCAATTTCGCCATGTTGCATTGGAGGCGCGTCAGAGGGGGTTCAAAGTACTTGCAATTGGTCGTGATACGGCACCGGGTATTGCCGGGGTGAAACTGCTTCGGTATCGGTCTTCAATAAGAGACTCGAATAGTAGCCATGTTTATTTGCATGGATATCAAGCGGCTGTGTTGGATGGGCAGCGTGTTTTGGTTTTGTTGAAGAAACTTAAGCAGCAGGGTTATCGCCCCGATGTGATTCTTGCTCATCCCGGGTGGGGTGAAACGTTATTTATCAAGGATGTATATCCGAATGCACCACTGATTCACCTCTGTGAATATTATTATCGAGCGCAGGGGGCAGACTCAGGTTTTGACCCTGAATTTCCACGTGCGTCCGATGCTTCCTCAAAATTAAGAATTTTGAACTCAATGCATCTGTTGAATCTGGAACAGTGTGATATTGGAATTGCCCCAACAGAGTGGCAACGAAGTCTTTTTCCGAAAAGCTATCAGTCCAAAATTCGCGTGATTCATGAAGGTGTCATCCAAGCGCCTCATGCCGAGAAAGTTAAGGCTGTAACTTTAACCAGTGGCTGTGTACTTAAGGCACATCAGCCAATAGTGACGTACGTTGCCAGAAACCTTGAACCCTATCGTGGATTTCATACATTTATGAGGTCCATTAGCCATATTCAGGCTGAGTGTCCGACCGCTCAAATAGTCATTGTGGGTGGAGATGAAGTCAGCTATGGGCGGAGGCCTGTTGGGTATGAGAATTGGCGAGACAAGATGTTATCGGAGGTGGATTGCGATGTTTCCAATGTGCATTTCACCGGGAAGCTGCCTTACCAGAAATATAGAGCTGTTCTGCAAGTTTCAACGGTGCATGTTTACTTGACGTATCCGTTCGTTTTGTCCTGGTCCTTATTGGAGGCCATGTCGGCTGGCTGTGTGGTAGTCGCTTCTGATACAGCTCCGGTGAAGGAGGTCGTTGTTCACGGGTGCAATGGGATTCTTGTCGATTTTTTCCAGGTTGAATCAATAGCTGCCAATGTATGCAGCGTTTTAAATTATCCCGGTGATTTTGAATCTATCAGAAAAGCTGCGCGGCTAACGGCAAACAGTTTTGATGTCAGTGCTGGTCTGAAGGGCTATTTTCAGGTTTTTGAAGATGCGATGGCTGGTCGATTCTAACTAGAGTTTTCGTCATTTTAAAAGGGAGATTTGAAATGTTCAAAATGTCACGCAAGGAAGCCTTTAGACGTTGTAAAGCCTTACTGAAGTATGGTCTGGTTTTGCTGGTGTGCTATTGGGTGGTGGATTTTTATATTGAATGGGAGGAGGCGGCAGAACGCAGGGCGATTTACCAAAAGGAACAAGGTGACTGCAGTAAAAAACTGGCGGGTATGGAACAGGTGCCAATACCGGGCGGGAGTCTTCTTGATCGGAGTCGGATACCCGGATTTTATTTCGGATCGAATTTGAGAAGTGACGGGTCATGTATAGCCGAGACTCTCGAGGGATCATTTTGGTGGACGGGTACCGAACTTCGTACGGAGTATGAGATGAGCGGGATAGAAAAGCCTTCCAGTTGGGGGTATTTCCGGCTTGCGGCCAGACTCTACACCCGGAAGGAACGCACTGAGCCGCACAGCATGGGGTATCGACATGCAGATTGGCCGGATGATCTGATTGTGGAACTAAAAAATTATCCAGGATTAGAGCTTTGGCTTAATGCTCCTCCGCCTCATTTCAAGAATGAGTTTTCCATTACCACATTTGTTATGCGTAATTGGCGCCGGCATGACGGAACACCTCGGACGATAAGTTGTGATGGATTGAATCATCCTGGCGACAAGATTCAGACCGCTGGTTTGGGCAAACAAGACTTGTTGAAGCTTAACAAAGAACAGTTGGAAAATTTGGACTTTGGAGTGTTACAGACCTACTGCACAGTCGAGCTCTACAGTTTTGATTTTGCAGGTGGGGACGGACGTATCGGGCTGGACACAAGTTCGTTACGAGGTGCGCCTGAAGCGATTAAATTTGTAAGCGACTATCTTTCACGCTCCATAATTACAGGGAAGTAACTATGAGTTATGTTTTTGATGATTTAGAAAAGTCAATGGTGCTACAGGTTGCGAATACTTCTGAGGGGATGTGGTTTGATCAGGATGCTGAGAGGTATATAGCCTCTGCGGAACAGGGGCGAAACTGTGCTTCCTTTTATCGGGTTTTATCTAAAATCATTGGCGAAAAATTTTCTGAGGATATTCTCTTCGAGAAAGATGTAATTGATGTTTTGAAGAGTGCCAGACTTTGGCTTGATGTCGCAATTGATGCTAATGGTGGGCAGGGGGCTTACTCCGCTTTGATTCGCGCCTACACCATGCGGCAAGGAGAACTTCGATTACGTAAGAGGTTTACAGAGTCGAAAATGCAGGCCTCCTCAAATCAGGTTGCAGTAAATTTCATGAATATACTGTTATATGGATCGGTTAAGGGCGATTTGGCCCCTTGGAGAGTGCCCTCAATCAGTCAAATCGCAGGTATTGATGCGAGCGCTATTGGAGAGGTTTTATTCCTTGATGATCTTGGCAAAGACGATACCGCTACAAGCCGTAACGCAGGTTGGTCTGGAACCATCGGTTTCAGCCTGTTAGGTGGCAAACCCCCGTATGAAACCTGGAGACTGATTTCTGCAGGCGACCCCGGCTCAGAAATCAAAGGCAATCATGAACTGGCTAAAGTTAACAGGCTCGATGATTTCAAGAATATTCTATTTGCCATTGACTCATACAGTGTCGGCCTACGCGCGGCGGTCAATAACTTTGGTGTCAATGTGCTTGAGAGCGTGTTTTCGGTAGTGCCTGAGCAAATCAAAATTGCAATGGCCAGTGGAAACACCAATCCCTTGACCCAGTACGTGGTGAAAGGCACACCTGTTTCGCCTATCGTTGATCTGATCTTGCGATATGGCGTAAATGTTTTTTTTGACATGTTCAAGCGAACATACGACGGCGACTCTAATGCCGCGCCCACCACCGAGGAAATGTTTGCGTCCAATGTTTACGCATTTTTCTCAGCGGTTACACCAATTCAATCCCAAAGCATCGTTACCAAGACCATCAGCGAATATGGCAGTGCTACAGCATGGGCCAAGCTCGCCGCGCAAGACACACCGGTTGGCTTGGCTTTGCGCAATTCTCTGAAACAGCTAAGTGAAATAGTCATAGAAAAAGATGACGGTTTTCCCGGTCGTGGCTTGGAACTCTATGATCCTGCCACGGGTGAAGGCTTTATTACTGAGCAGTGGATTTTTGATCGCGCAGAAATGTTGGCCCGGTTGATATCCAGAACCCATGGTTCGTTCGGAGAAAACACACTCCAGAAGTTTTCCTTCACCGATCTCGCATCGGGCAAACAAGCGCCCATGACGACTGGCGTATCCAATCCGCTGGTGATGTTCGGTGACGACGGAGGGCGATCTTTCGGTGGTGCGATAAATGCCGATCATCTGTATGGCGGTGAGGGCAATGACTCGATCAGTGGACTGGCAGGTAATGACGTTATTGAAGGTGCTCGCGGTAACGACTCGTTAAGCGGTGGCGACGGCAATGACGCGCTATACGGGATGGCGGGTGATGATGTTTTGATCGGCGGCAAGGGTAACGATTCTCTGACCGGTGGCGAGGGTAATGATCGGTACGCGTTTTATAGTGGTGACGGAATCGATGAAATGTTCGATGCAAATGCTGATGGGCAGTTATTGATAAATGACCGTCCGATTCCCGCCCTCAAACGCAGTGCTCTTCTGAGCAACACATGGTTCACGCAAGACCGATCCATAACGTTGACGCTCATTGAAGAACTCACGGAAAACACACTGAACATCCGCTACGGCCAGAGCGATCTGATCGTAATCAAGCACTACAGGCCGGGGATGCTGGGTGTTCAGCTCCCCGACTTCGATGGCCACACCTTTTCAACACCCGATCTGGTTATCCAGGGTGACTGGAGAGCTGCCGATACGGACCCCAGTGTTCCCGGTGATCAGCTTTCCTACGATGACTTGGGTAACGTTGTGCTGTTGCCAAATGTAAAACAGAGGAATAAGGCCGACGCACTTTACGGATCGCCCAAAGACGACATCCTCCTTGGGCTTGGCGGCTCTGATCGACTGTTCGGGCAAGCTGGAAACGATCAATTGTTTGGAGACAAACAGTCAACCCTTGAAAAAGCTCTGGCTGATGGTGTCGCCAAGGGGAAGGTCGGTCGTGGCGATTGGCTGGATGGTGGGCAGGGCGATGATCTGCTGGTGGGTACTGCCTCTGGAGACGTGCTGCTCGGTGGCAACGGTCGAGACACACTGGCTGGGGGGGCGGGTGATGACTTCTTGCACGGCGACGATACCACTGGGGTACTGGAGCAAAACTGGAAATATAAACGACATGAAGTCGTTCTTGCCCAAGGCGTCATCAGCTTGCGCACCACCTTCGACAAATCCTCCGTGAAAGATGCATTGGAAGGAGGCAACGACGTTCTGTACGGCCAAGGCGGGAGAGATGTTCTCTGCGGCGGTTGGGGCGAGGATGTGTTGGATGGCGGAACTGAAGATGATCAGCTGAGCGGCGACGGGGGGGACGACACCCTGACGGGCGGCAGTGGCAACGACACATTGTTCGGAGACAACCTTGATTGGGGTGGAGGACTCCAAAGCGGACACCATGGCAACGATCTGCTGGAGGGAGGCAGTGGCGACGACGCTCTCGCTGGCAACGGCGGTAGCGACGTCTTGTATGGCGGCCCCGGCAATGATGCCCTGAAGGGGGATGACGACGTATTGGATGGTGTGGCGGGTGACGCTAGCCATTTCTTCGGACGTGACTTTCTGGACGGTGGTGCGGGCGATGACACCCTTTGGGGCGGCGGTGCTGATGATTTGCTGTTTGGTGGGGCAGGAAATGACGAGCTGGTTGGCGATTACTACGACCATCCGATTCGCCACCACGGTGATGATTTCCTTGATGGCGGTATGGGTGACGACACGCTCCAGGGATTGGGTGGCTCCGACACACTGATAGGCGGGCCGGGCGCTGATGCTCTGGATGGTGACCAGCCAAACCTGCAATCCGGCGGCACCAATGATGACCTCGTTCGAGGCGGTGCCGGAAACGACACCCTTTGGGGGGGCTTGGGCGCCGATACGCTTTACGGCGGTGCTGACGATGACTTGATGTCTGGCGACTACGAGCAGACGCCTGAAAGCGAACAGGGTGCAGATTATCTGGACGGTGGTTCAGGCAACGACACGTTGCTGGGCGGCGGTGGAAACGACACGTTATTTGGCGGGGAGGGTGTGGACTATCTGCGCGGTCACTCAGGAAATAATGTGTTTGATGGCGGGGCCGGTAACGACTACCTGGAAGCGGGGGGCGGAGATGATATTTACTATTTCGGCGCCGGTGATGGGCTTGATGTAGTTGTAGACGACGGTGGCAACAATGTCATGAAGTTCGGAGCCGGTTTTTTTGCGGACAATCTGAAGATTGAAATTATCGATATTGAAATCGGTCTGGTATTGCGGCTGGCCAACGGAGTGGGTGACGCCGTTCTGATAAAAAATCACGAGACGTGGCGAGACTCAACTTTCAGTTTCAGTGATGGAGTGGTCTTGAGCTACCAGGATGTCATCAAAAAAACGCTTGCTCCGGTAGTTGTGATCGAACCGCCGGTAATGGAAGTGGTGGACAAGGCAGACATAGAAGAAACAGAAGACACGAGTGAATACAGCGGTATCGCAAGCGTTCCCGTCGAGTCAGCCATTGATGTTTCGAGCGAAGGAAATGAGGCTGAATTGGGTAATGGCATTGAAGGGGTGGAAAAATTCCTTGGGGAAATTCAAGGAAGACGTTCGAAAAACAGGCAAGCCACGGGTTTCACCCTCAATGATCAAGGTGTCTGGGTCAGAAATCACATTTTCACGACTGATACGGGTTTCATCACTTATTCCGACTTGATTGACGAAAGCATCGAAAACGGATCCTTGTCTGACACACCGCAGTGGATGAACGCTCCATCTGGCAGAGCTGTGTACAGCGACAGGCAGACGAGCTCTGCATCCCACTCCTATTTCAAAAATACAAAGGTTGAGGGGGCAGCAAACCCATCGAACCATAAACCTCAATATTATCGATCTGGTTCGAGTAGCGGGTTTTCGTTTAAAGCAGGAGACGTGCTGGTAGAGGATAGAAACAAGTCAGGAACTATCGAAGGTTGGTACATCTATCCTGCAGCAAGCTTCAACTCTGGCGAAACTGTCCGTAAAGAATTTCGCCGGGATGTAAAGACCGAAACCATCAAGCACAAGACTGTACAAGGTGACGCCGGCGGCGGACGAGTGAACCTGGAAGTCGGGAATACCTTTCATGGCGGTAAGGGTGATGACCTGATAGTCGCTTATGCGCTTACCCCACTTGATTATGGTTCGGTAAATGACAGATTACCGGGGGCCATACTATCGGCTGGAGCGGGCAACGATACGCTGCTCGGATCCGAGGGGGCCGATTATTTAATCAGCGGTTCAGGGATTGATTGGCTCTACGGTGAAAATGGTGCCGATACCTACACTGTGCAAGCACACGCTGGCGCAACGACCATTATTGCGGATGTACTGAGTCCTGTTTTTCAGCGCCCGGAAGTGGGTGTGACGGGGTGGAAAGACGAGTATGGGCTGATCGATCAAGATGTTGTCATTCTTCCAGATGGGGCAAGGCTGGAAGAGCTGCAGTTAAGTTGGGGGGCGGTGTTGATTGAAACAGTCAATATCGAATTGGCCCCCAATCCGTCACGTGACAACTATCGCCATCCACCTCGGGCGAAGATGCTCTATTCGACCCTCGATATCAAATGGGGGGCTCAGCAGGTTCGTATCGTTTTACCCAATGCAGGGGATCTCCAGGGCTCCGGGATCGAAGTCATAAGGTTTGCCGACGGCACCAGCGCCAGCCTGAAGACTCTTCTGGAGTCTAGTCAACTGGGCCCTGCCCCGGATACTTACCATAATGCCGTCGTCATTGATAATGCGACGCCCGCCCAATCTATTCGAGATGCTCAAACGCTGCCGCTGGTGGGCGGTCACGGTAATGATTTGCTGACTGGTAGCTCTGGCGAGGATGTGCTGCTGGGTGGGCCAGGTAATGACACGTTGTCCGGCGGGGCGGGCGATGATGTTTATAAATATGATGGTCTTGGCAGAGACGTGATTGATAACTCGGGCGGTGGTATTGATGGAATCGATTTTTCAGATGTTGACTTGAATATCGGGCAATTGAAATTCCATCGCGAAGGTGATGATCTGGTAATAGTTGTGAATTACGGTGTTTCACCGAAGATGCGAGTGGCCAATCATTTTTCTGCAGGGGAAAGCGCCATCGGCTATATAAGGGTTAGAGGCGAAGGTAAAGCGACTCAGGACTATACTGCCACTGAAATTGCTGAACGTTTGCATCCTCTTCCTCCGTTAAGAGATGTGGAGGATATCTTGATTAAGAATAACGAGGAGTCGTCAATCGCTATTGCGGAAATAGTTAAGTTTTACGAGTTGAATGTTTAGGTTTAATACGGTCAGTTAAAGCTTGCCCGCGATAGGCGACAAGCGGGACTATCGCGGGCAGTTGCCAATTAATACTGCGACAGATCCGCCAACGGATGCCGACCTTCCCAGACCTTGTGAAAGTGCGCTTCCACCACCGCGTCCGGCACGGTATTGATGTCCGGCCAATGCCAGTGCGGTTTCTGATCCTTGTCGATCAGTCGCGCCCGCACCCCTTCACTGAATTCCGGATGCCGGCAGCAGTTGAGGCTCAGGGTGTATTCCATCTGAAAGACTTCGGCCAGCGACAGGTGGCGCGCACGGATGATTTGCTCCCAGACCAGGTGCGCGGTCAGCGGCGAACCCTCGCTCATGGTTTTCGCAGCACGGGCGATCAGCGGGTCGCTGCTGTCACGTTGCAGGCTGATGGCTTTCCAGGCGCAGGTGACGTCGCTGACGTCGAGCAGTTCGTCGATCTGCCGGCGGCGCGGCAACCACTGCGCCTCGGGCATCTGCCCCACGGCTTCCTGTTGCAGGGCCTTGAGCAGACTGTTGAGCTGCATGTCGGTCTGTTCCTGCCAGTTGAGTTGCAGCAGGCCTTCGATCAGCTGTGGTTGCTGCTCTTCAAGCAGAAAGCGGTCGGCCAGATCGAGATCGATCGCATCACGCCCGTTCATGTGCGCTCCGGTCAGACCAAGGAACAAGCCGAGCTTGCCCGGCAACCGTGACAAAAACCAACTGGCCCCGACGTCCGGATACAGACCGATGGTGATCTCCGGCATCGCCAGGCGACTGCTCGGCGTGACGATCCGCGTGCTGGCGCCTTGCAACAGGCCCATGCCGCCGCCGAGCACGTAACCGTGGCCCCAGCAGATCAGCGGTTTGGGGTAGGTGTGCAGGCTGTAGTCCAGGCGATATTCGGCGGCGAAAAACTGCGCGGCCAGCGGTGGGACTTCACCGGGATGGGCGCGACAGGCTTCCACCAGGCTGCGCACTTCGCCGCCGGCGCAGAACGCCTTGGCGCCGTTGCCGCGCAGCAATACGCAGACGATTTGTGGATCCTTGGCCCAGGCGTTCAACTTGTCGCTCAGGGCGTTGATCATCGGCAAGGACAGCGCATTGAGCGACTTTTCAGCGTCCAGGCTGGCGATCCCGAGGCGGGCGCCGTCGGTGCCGGTGAGTTCTTCGAAGTGCAGATTCATCGTGACCTCGATCGGGAAATTGAGCGTTCAGTATGATCGCTGTGTGGGAAAGTGCCGGATCTGCGTCAGATCAATTGACAAGCGTGGTCGGCTTTCCTAGGGTTCGCCCCATTGTTTTTGCCGGGTATGACCATGACTGCTGACGACCGTATCAAACTCGAACCGAGCTGGAAGGAGGCACTGCGTGCTGAGTTCGACCAGCCATACATGGCAGAGTTGCGCACTTTTCTGCAGCAGGAGCGGTCGGCCGGCAAGGAAATCTATCCGCCGGGACCGCTGATTTTCAACGCGCTGAATTCGACGCCGCTGGATAAAGTCAAAGTGGTGATCCTCGGCCAGGACCCGTACCACGGCCCGGGCCAGGCCCATGGCCTGTGCTTTTCGGTGCAACCCGGCGTGCCGGCTCCGCCGTCGCTGGTCAACATCTATAAAGAGTTGAAGCGCGACCTGAACATCGACATTCCCAACCACGGCTACCTGCAGAGCTGGGCCGATCAGGGCGTGTTGATGCTCAACACCACCATGACCGTCGAGCGGGCCAATGCCAACGCGCACAAGGACAAGGGCTGGCAGTTCTTCACCGACCGGATCATTGAAGTGGTCAGCGAACGCCAGCCGCATCTGGTGTTCATGCTGTGGGGCGCACATGCGCAGAGCAAGCAGAAGCTGATCGACGCGACCAAGCACCTGGTGCTGACGTCGGTGCATCCGTCGCCGTTGTCGGCTTATCGAGGCTTCCTCGGTTGCGGGCATTTCAGCCGGACCAACAAGTTTCTTGAGCAGAATGGCGAGGCGCCGATCGAGTGGCGGTTGCCGCCGGTTTGATCGGCTGACCGGACCGGCCCCTTCGCGAGCAAGCCCGCTCCCACATTGGTTTTGCGGCATGCACATAACCAATGTGGGAGCGGGCTTGCTCGCGAAGAAGGCAACTCGGTCTATCGGTGTTACTCGGGATTACGGTTCCAATACTTGAACAACGGCTCCGCCAGAAACAGCACAAACAGCAACCGCATTACCTGCATCGCCGTCACCAGCGGTACCGACAGTTGCAGGGTCTCCGCCGTCAGGCTCATTTCGGCAATGCCGCCGGGCATCATGCCCAGCGTCAGCGAACGCAAATCCAGATGGGTCAGCGCACTCAAACCCAACGCCGCCAATGTCGCGATCAACATGGTCAGTGCCGTGCCGATCAGCGTACGTCCCATGAATGACGGCGCGCGGCGGAAGAACTGTCGGTTGAAGTGACAGCCCAGCCCGCTGCCGATCAGCCACTGGCCGATCTGGCTGCCGCCATCCGGCAGGCCGATGTGCAAATCCCAGGCAATGCTCACCGTGGCACTGACCAGCAGCGGCCCGAACAGCCACGGATTGG
This sequence comes from Pseudomonas sp. MWU12-2020, assembly GCF_023100605.1. Lineage (NCBI taxonomy): Bacteria > Pseudomonadati > Pseudomonadota > Gammaproteobacteria > Pseudomonadales > Pseudomonadaceae > Pseudomonas > Pseudomonas sp. MWU12-2020. Next base: position 155,311 of record NZ_JALMEX010000009.1, on the reverse strand, counting down.
GCTGACGCAAACGCTGCCAGAGCCAGGCGAGCAGGGCGCCCGTGGGAAACAGAATCGCCAGCCAGCGCCAATCGACGTTGCCGGCGTGAGATATCGGCGTACCGTCACCCAGCAGATATTTGAACGCGGCCGGCACGCACAGCACCACCACCAGCACCCGCAGACTTTGCCCCGCCGCCACATGGCTGAGCAGCGCGCCATTGCGTGCGCCGAGGTTGACCATCTCGCCTGAGCCGCCGGGCATGCTCGAGAAAAACGCCGTGGCGCGATCCTCGCCGGTACGGCGCATCAACCACACGCCGACCACCGCCGACAGACTGGTGACCAGCGCACCGAAGAAGATCAAACCGAAATGACTCAGCACCTGCTCCATCACCACCGGGGTGAAGTGCAGGCCGATGCCGATGCCGACGATCCATTGGCCGCATTTGCGCCCGCCAGGGATCTCGGTCAATTGCCAGGGTGTCAGGCAGCGCACCAGGATGATCGCCAGCAGCGAGCCGACCATCCACGGCAGTGGCCAGCCGATCTGGCTGGCGATAAAACCGCCAAGCAGACCGACCAGCGGGGTGGCCCACCAGCTTCTGAGGGAGGAGCGATCAGACATCGGCGATGGCGCGTTGCGCTGCCGAGCGTTTGCGCCAGATGCGCAGCAGCGGCATCAGCAACATGATCGCGGTCAGGACCCAGACACCGAAGGTGATCGGGCTCGACCAGAGGATTTCCAGCGCACCGTTGGAGATCGATAGCGCACGACGCAGGTTCTGCTCCATCAGCCCACCGAGAATGAACCCGAGCAGCACCGGCGACAGCGGGAAATCCAGCTTGCGCAGGATGTAACCGAAGATGCCGATGCCGACCATCAGGAACAGGTCGAAGGTGGTCGCATGCACGGCGTACACGCCGATCCCGGTGATGATTGCGATCACCGGCACCAGTGCCCAGTTCGGCACGGCGAGGATGCGGGTGAAGATGCGGATCATCGGGATGTTGAGGATCACCAGCATGATGTTGGCAATGAACAACGAGGCAATCAGGCCCCAGACGATGTCCGGTTGTTGTTGGAACAACAGCGGCCCCGGGGTGATGTTGTACAGCGACAGCGCGCCGATCATCACGGCGGTAGTGCCGGAACCGGGTACGCCGAGGGTCAGCATCGGCACCAGCGCGCCACAGGCCGAAGCGCCGATCGCGGTCTCCGGAGCGGCGAGGCCACGGGCGTCACCCTGACCGAATTTGCCGCCGGCACCGGCAATGCGTTTTTCGGTCATGTAGGCCACGGCGCTGGCCAGCGTCGCACCGGCACCCGGCAACACGCCCATGATGAAACCCAGCAGGCCGCAACGGATGTTCACCACGAACACCGACGCCGCTTCCTTGAAGTTGAACATCATGCGCCCGGTGGCCTTCACCGCTTCCTGGCCGCGATGGGTTTTTTCCAGCAGCAGGAGGATTTCACTGACCGAGAACAGCCCCAGCACCAACACCACGAACTGGATACCGTCGGTCAGGTGAATGTTGTTGCCGGTGAAGCGGTACACGCCGCTGTTGGCGTCGATGCCGACGGTCGACAGGAACAGCCCGATCAGCGCCGCAATAAAGGTCTTCAGCGGTCGATCACCGGCCATGCCGCCGAGGCAGACAATCGCGAACACCATCAGCACGAAGTATTCCGCCGGGCCGAAGGCAATCGCCCATTTCGCCAGCAGCGGGGCGAACAGCACCATGCCGCAGGTGGCGATGAACGCACCGATGAACGAACTCCACGCCGACAGCGACAGGGCGACACCGGCCAGACCCTGACGCGCCATCGGATAACCGTCGAGGGTGGTCATCACGGTGGAGGCTTCGCCCGGAATGTTCAGCAGGATCGAGCTGATCCGCCCGCCGTATTCGCAGCCCAGATACACCGCCGCCAGCAGAATCAGCGCCGACTCCGGTGGCAGGCCAAGGGCGAACGCGATCGGGATCAGCAGGGCCACGCCATTGATCGGGCCCAGGCCCGGCAACAGCCCGACCACGGTGCCGATCAGCGTGCCGGTCAGGGCCGTGACCAGGTTGTACGGGCTCAGCGCGACGCCGAAGCCCTGACCCAAATAACCGAGAGTATCCATATCAGTTCTCCAGAACGTCGAGCAGGCCCAGCGGCAGTGGAACGTCCATCAGACGGTCGAACAGCAGGTACAGACCGATGGCCATCAACGTTGTCACCACGATGCTGGGCAGCCAGCGACCGCCGTACAGGCGCGCCATCGGGATGCCGATCAGGATGCTGCTGAGGATGAAGCCCAGCGGTTCGAACAGGCCGGCGAACACCAGCAGCAGGACGACGCAGATGCCGATCTTGGTCAGGGTTTCGCGATCCAGCGGTGGCTCGTCTTCGCTGTGTTTGATCGGTGCCGGGCGGAACACCATGTACAGCAGCGCCACGCCCATCAAGCCGAGCATCAGCAGGGGAAAGGCACGCGGGCCGACCGGTTCATAAGAAAAAGCCGCTTGATACGGCCACGCCATCAGCGCCAGGCCGACGCAGGCCAGCAATAGCACCGAGGCGAAAATGCGTTGTAAGAGCATGGGAAACTCCTGTGCCGAGGCCTCGATGCGCGAGGCCACGGCGGCTAGAGAGAGACGATCACTGAATCAGGCCGAACTCTTTGGCCAGCACTTTGTAGTCCGCCACCTGCTTCTTCACGTAGGTGTCCAGCTCCGGGCCGGTCATGGCGAACGGGAACAGTTCACGTTGATCGCGCAGCTTGGCGAAATCGTCCGAGGCCAGCAGTTTGTCGAAGGCGTCTTTCCACCAGGCGTAGTCTTCGTCGCTGACTTTTGGCCCCAGGTAGAAACCGCGCACTACCGGCCAGACGATGTCGTAGCCCTGCTCGCGCGCGGTCGGGATGTCTTTCATTTCCGGTTCGTCGATGCGTTTATCGGCGAACACCGCGAGCAGACGCATATCACCGCTCTGGATGTGCGGCATGGAGTCGGAGATGTCGGTGCTGCCGACCTGGATGTGACCGCCGAGCAGTGCAGTAGCGATTTCGCCGCCGCCTTCGAGGGCGACGTAACGCAGGTCTCGCGGGTTGATTCCGGCGGCCTTGGCGATCAGTGCGGTCTGCATCCAGTCCTGACTGCCGACCGTACCGCCGGAACCGATCACCACTTTGCTCGGATCTTTCTTCAGCGCCTGAACGAGATCGTCGAGGGTCTTGTAGGGCGAATCGCTTTTCACCGCGATGGCGCCGTAACTGGTGCCGACGGCGGCCAGCCAGCGCACGTTGGTTTCATCGAAACGACCGAACTTGCCTTGCGCCAGGTTCAGCAACGAACCGCTGGACCATGCCACCAGCGTCCCGGCGTCGGCCGGGCGCTGGGCGACGACCGCGTTGTACGCCACCGCGCCGACACCACCGGGCATGTAGGTCACGCGCATCGGTTTGGTCAGCAGTTTTTCGTTGACCAGCGCGCTTTGCGCCAGTTTGCAGGTCAGGTCGAAACCACCACCGGGAGAGGCCGGTGCGATGCATTCGGGGCGTTTCGGTTCGGCCATCAGTTGGCCGGCGAACAGCATGACGCCGGCGGCTAGAGCAACTTTACGCAGTGATAAGTTCATCTATGTCTCCTTGGGAGTTGTTGTTATGGACGTACTGAATTACCAAAGGGCAACGCTATAGCTCACCAGCAGCCGCACTTCATCGGCATCGCGAGCGGAGTAGTTGGAACGGTAAGTGGCATTGCGCAGACGCACGGCAACGTCCTTCAGCGCGCCGCTTTGTACTACATATTTGATCTCGGTGTTGCGCTCCCACTCTTTGCCTTCGTCGCCATTCTTGAGCTTGATGTTGTCACCGCTCAGGTAACGGCTCATGAACGACAGGCCCGGGATGCCGAGGCGGGCGAAGTCGAAATCGTAACGCGCCTGCCACGAGCGTTCTTCGGCGCCGGCGAAGTCATTGATCTGCACGAAGTTGACCAGGTACGGGTCGCTGCCATCGACATACGGGAACGCGCTGTCGCCGGACATGTGCTGATAACCGGCAGTGAACTTGTGGCCGCTCAGGGCATAGCTGACCAGACCGTTGAGCGAGCGGTTGTCGATCTCGCCACCGCGGGCCGCGCCCTGATCGTCACTGACCGCAAAGCGCAGGTCGGTGGCGAACGTGCCCGGCCCCATTGGCCGCGAGGCGACCAGACCGAAGAAGTGCTGGTTATAGACTTCGTCGAGCTGGGCGAAGTGGTAACTGCCGGTGATCTTGTCGGTGAACTTGTAATCCACGCCGGCGAAATCGAAATGCTTGCCGGCCACGGTGCCAGCGAAACGGCTGTTCTTGTTGTTGAGGGCGATGTCCTCGAAATCGGTGCTGTCGCGATCCTTGGCTTTCTCCAGACGCCCGCCGGTGAAGGTCAGGTTCTTGATCTCTTTGGAGGTCAGCAAACCACCTTCAAAGGTCTGCGGCAGGATGCGTCCGTCATTCGGTTTGAGGATCGGCAGTTCCGGAATCAGGCTGCCGATTTTCAGTTCGGTGGCGGAGATTTTCACTTTGCCGGTCAGGCCGACTTTCGAGTATTCGTTCGCCGCTCGCCCGTCATCGTGGGTCGGCAGCAGGCCGGTGCCGGTGCGATCCGGGCTCGAATCAAGTTTGACTCCCAACATGCCCAGCGCATCGACACCGAACCCCACGGTGCCGTCGGTGTAACCCGATTGCAGATTGAGCATGAATCCCTGCGCCCATTCATCGCGCTTGGATTGCTGGGCACTGGTGCCATCACGAAAGTCGCGGTTGAAGTACATGTTGCGGGTTTCGAAGGTGGCGGAACTGTCTTCGATGAAGTCGGCGTAGCTCAGCGGCGAAAAACCGGCGAGGGCAGCAGTGCTGGCGAGGGTGGCGTGGCGCAAACGAGAAGGACGAACAGGCTTGAGAGCCTTGGTCTGCAAGGACGGCATGCGGGTGTACTCCGTTTATTGTTCTTATTGGTCGAAAACGCATCGGGGCGTTTTTCGTATCGCTGTGTGGCAGCAGCGACGGCAGTCGGAACTGTCAGTGGGCGGACTCTAGCGGGCTAACCTTTCACTAACCTTTCAGCCGGATTTCGCGGTTTTCGGGCTTCACAGCGGCGGTTGCGGCTGTAAACTCCGCGGCAAAGAATGGCGTCGGCCATCCGTGAATGAGGTAACGATCCATGCGTGTCCTGCTCGTCGAAGACCATCTGCAACTGGCCGAAAGTGTCGCTCAGGCGCTCAAGAGCACCGGTCTGACCGTGGACGTATTGCACGACGGTGTGGCTGCCGACCTGGCGCTGGGCAGCGAGGAATACGCGATGGCGATCCTTGATGTCGGTCTGCCGCGCATGGACGGTTTCGAGGTGCTGGCGCGCTTGCGCGCACGCGGCAAGAACCTGCCGGTGTTGATGCTGACGGCGCGCAGCGATGTGAAGGACCGGGTCCACGGCTTGAATCTCGGCGCCGACGATTACCTGGCCAAACCGTTCGAACTGACCGAACTCGAAGCGCGGGTCAAAGCTCTGCTGCGGCGCAGCGTGCTCGGTGGCGAGCGTCAACAGCGCTGCGGTGTGCTGGCCTACGATCTCGACACCCGGCGCTTCAGCCTCGGCGAAGAACTGCTCACGTTGACCTCTCGCGAACAGGCGGTGCTCGAAGCGTTGATCGCCCGTCCGGGGCGGGTGATGAGCAAAGAGCAACTGGCCGCACAGGTATTTGGTCTCGACGAAGAAGCCAGCCCCGACGCGATCGAAATCTACGTGCATCGCCTGCGCAAGAAACTCGACGGCCAACCGGTGGCGATCGTGACTTTCCGTGGCCTCGGTTACTTGTTGGAAAGCCGCGATGCATAAGCCCAGCAGCCTGCGCTGGCGGTTGCTGTGGAACCTCGCGTTGTTGCTGGTGGTGTTGATGCTCGCCAGTGGTTTGAGCGCGTACTGGAACGGGCGCGAAGCCGCCGACACGGCCTACGACCGAACCCTGTTGGCCTCGGCGCGAACCATCGCCGCCGGTCTCTCGCAACGCGACGGCACGCTCAGTGCCGACGTGCCCTACGTGGCCCTCGATACCTTCGCCTACGACAGCGCCGGGCGGATTTACTACCAGGTCAACGACATCCATCAGAAGCTGATTTCCGGCTACGAAAACCTCCCCGGGCCGCCACCCGGCACCCCGAGAACCGACAGCTATCCAGCGCTGGCGCGTTTCTATAACGCGACGTATCGCGGGCAGAACGTGCGTGTGGTCAGTCTGCTCAAGGCCGTCACCGAACCGAACATGAATGGCATGGCGGAAATCCGTGTCGCGGAAACCGACGAGGCGCGAGTCGCCATGGCTCGCAGTCTGGCGGCTGATACGCTGCTGCGCTTGGGCATGCTCGCGATCGGCGCCTTGTTGCTGGTGTGGTTTGCAGTGAGTGCGGCGCTGCGTCCGCTGGAGCGTTTGCGCACGGCGGTGGAAGAACGACAGTCGGACGACCTCCGGCCGCTGCCGCTGGTGGAAGTGCAGCGCGAATTGTGGCCGCTGGTGCGTGCACTCAACCATTTCACCGAGCGGTTGCGCGGGCAGTTCGAACGGCAGGCGCAGTTCATCGCTGATGCCGCACACGAACTGCGTACGCCGCTGGCGGCGTTGAAGGCGCGGCTGGAGTTGGGGCTGCGTTCGACGGAACCGCAAACCTGGCGCAGTACCCTGGAATCCTCTGCGCAAAGCACCGATCGCCTGACCCATCTGGCCAATCAACTGCTGTCGCTGGCTCGCGTGGAAAACGGTGCCCGGGCGATCGCCGAGGGCGGCGCGCAACTGTTGGATCTGAGTCAATTGGCCCGCGAATTGGGCATGGCCATGGCACCCTTGGCGCATGCTCGTGGGGTCGCGCTGGCGCTGGAGGCGGATGAGCCGGTTTGGTTGCGGGGTGAACCGACGTTGCTCAATGAACTGCTGAGCAACCTGGTGGACAACGCGCTGGCGCATACGCCGCCGGGCGGCAATGTGATTCTGCGGGTCGCGGCACCGGCGGTGCTTGAGGTTGAAGATGACGGGCCGGGGATTCCGCTGGAGGAGCGTGATCGAGTGTTTGAACGCTTCTACCGGCGCAATCAGCAGGTCGCAGGTTCAGGGTTGGGGCTGGCGATTGTCGGGGAAATCTGCCGGGCGCATCTGGCGCAGATCACGTTGCATGATGGCGAGCAGGCCGGTTTGAAGGTTCGAGTGAGTTTTATTGCTGGATAGCAGCCGAGATGGCTTTTGTGGCGAGGGAGCTTGCTCCCGCTCGGCTGCGCAGCAGTCGTGATCCCTGAGTGCAAGGTTTGCCTGATGAAGGGAGGCTGCCTGGTTTTGGGGCCGCTTCGCAGCCCAGCGGGAGCAAGCTCCCTCGCCACAGGTCAGTAAAACATCGTCCGCGACTCTTCCAGATCCGCGCACAATTCCTTGTTCTCCGGATCGATCCCCAGTTTCCTGAACGCCGGCACACTGAGCGGATCAATCCGTGAAATCGGATGATCGCTGTCTTTGTGGCAATACAGACTCGCCACCTGCACCAGATCGACGTAATCGATGTGCGCCGAGTCGCGTTTGAAATCCAGGTACAGTCCCGGCAACGCCACCAGTTGCTCGGGAAACTCCCAGACCCGCAACAGTTTATCGCCCAGTAGCGGATGAATATGGTCGATCACATGATTGAGGCTGACCGGATCCGACAGCAGTTCGTAGTGATCTTCGGCGTAGGTCAGGATCGGCAGCACGCCGATCTGATGCACCAGTCCGCCGAGCGCTGCCTGATCAGGCTTGAGTTGGGTATGCCGACGGCACAACGCATAACTGACACCGGCGATTTCCAGACTCTTGCGCCAGACTTCGCGCATCTTCTGTTCGACCACTTCGGAGCGGGCGTGGAAGATCTGTTCCATCACCAGACCGATCGCCAGGTTGCTGCTGTAGTTGACCCCCAGCCGGGTGATCGCGGTGTGCAGATCGGTGACTTCCTGGGTCGCGCGCAGCAACGGGCTGTTGACCACTTTGATCAGGCGCGCCGACAGCGCCGTGTCGCGGCCAATCACTTTGCTCAGGGTGCTGACGCTGATTTCCGGGTCTTCGGCGGCCTTGCGAATTTGCAGGGCCACTTCCGGTAACGTTGGCAGAACCAGGTCATCGTTATCGATGGCCTCAACCAAATCCTGTTGGACCTTATCCGCCAGCTCGCTCATGTGGACTCTCTAGGGTGTTGCAACAAAAGCTGCGATCAGCGCTGGATTTCGCGGTCGCGATCCAGTTCGTAGGGCAAGTCGAGCAAATGCAGGGCTGGCCCTTCGAGGGCGCCCAAGTGCAAATCACCCGCTTCGGCAGCTTCGGCCTGCAACACCGCCAGCAGTTCAATTTTTTCTTCGGCGCGGGCAGCAATCACCACTTCGCCGATGGCACTGCCATGGCTTGGGGCGAATAGCGGGGTGCCCGGCTCCGGCAGTTCGCTCGCGTCCAGCTGCACGCGGTAGAGACGACGCTTGAGCTTGCCGAGGTACTGCATGCGCGCGACGATTTCCTGGCCGGTGTAGCAGCCTTTCTTGAAACTCACGCCACCGACGGCCTGCAGGTTGAGCATCTGCGGGATGAACAGCTCGCGGGTGGTCGGCATGACCTGGCCGATACCGGCGCGGATCTGCCCCAGCAGCCATTGGTTCAGATTGCCCTCGGACAGGGCGGCGGCCAATTTGGCCTTGATGGCATCGACTTGATCGGCCGGAACCCAGAGTTCGGCGCGATCCGGCGAGACGCGAATCGCGATCAGACCTGCGTTGCGCACCACGCTGTCGGTTACGCCTGGCAGGTTCAGACCCAGGCTGGCCAACGCAGCGTCGCCGTGCTCCAGGCCAAAACGCACCCAGGCGGCGCTTTCGTCGGTCAGTTTGGATTTGGAGAACACCGCGTACTTTTTCAGATCCGCCAGTTGTGGCTCCAGCAGTTCGCTGGCCATCGCCAGCAGCAGGCCGTCACCTTCGAGCAGAATGCGGAAGCTCGACTGCATCCGGCCTTTTTGCGTGCAGCGCGCGCCCAGGCTGGCCTGGCTGTCGCTGAGGTAATTGATGTTGCAGGTCAATTGGCCTTGCAGGAATTTGCCGGCATCCACGCCGCGAACCGCGAGTACGCCTTCATGAGACAGGGTGCAGAAAAAAGCAGAATCGGCCATGGGTCATCGCAGGGTAAAAAGTCTGGGGCACATCATAAGGGCGCGTTGTTGAAATGGGTAGTTGATAAAGGATCGGTGGTGCCCGACCAAAGCCGACTGTGCGACCCGCGTCGGGGCTGTATACTGCGCGCCTATTTGAGGAGGGCTCCATGGTCGAACAAGTTGAACTCAATCGCCTCTTCTGGCACAGCCGCCGTGGCATGCTGGAACTTGACGTGCTGCTGGTGCCGTTCGTGAAAGAGGTCTATCCGCACCTCAACCAGGTCGATCGCGACTTGTATGTCCGTCTGCTGACCTGTGAGGATCAGGATATGTTCGGCTGGTTCATGGAGCGCAGCGAGTCCGAAGACCCTGAGCTGCAGCGCATGGTGCGGATGATCCTGGACCGTGTTCAGCCCAAGTAACACCTTCGAATGCCGCTGGCATGCCTCACGGCAGTTGCTGGCGGCGTATCTGTTGGCCCAGGCGTTCGCTTTGGGTGCCTTGTTTCTTCTGTCGATTCCACTTTGGGCCAGTCTGCTCGGGGCTTTCGCCTGTCTGCTACACGCCGCGTGGGTGGTGCCACGGCAGATTCTGCTGAAGCATCCGCAGGCTTTTTGCGGATTGCGCCGCGACGCCGATGGCTGGCAGTTATGGAATCAGGCGGGTGGCTGGCAAGCGGTTCAGTTGCGCCCCGACAGCCTGGCGTTGCCACTGATTGTGGTGCTGCGTTTTCGTTTGCGCGGGGAGCGGCGGGTGCGCTCGATCTGCGTGCCGCGAGACTCGCAGGCAGCCGATGTGCATCGACGCCTGCGGGTACGGCTCAAGTTCAGCCGGCGTAGGTGGGCGGCACCAGAATAGTGTCGAGCGCCTCGGGCAGCAGGTTCGGGTAGTCGAGGGTGTAATGCAGTCCACGACTTTCCTTGCGTTCCATGGCCGAGCAGATCATCAGTTCGGCTACTTGCGCCAGATTACGCAGCTCAATCAGGTCGCGGCTGACTTTATAGTTGCTGTAAAACTCGTCGATCTCGTCCAGCAACAGACGCACGCGGTGCTGAGCCCGTTGCAGGCGCTTGTTGGTGCGCACAATGCCTACGTAGTCCCACATGAACCGACGCAGCTCGTCCCAGTTGTGGGCGATGATCACGTCTTCGTCGGAATCGGTCACCTGGCTGGCGTCCCATTCGGGCAGGGCGTTCGGCGCGGCGACGTCATCCAGTTGCGCAAGAATGTCCGCTGCCGCCGAGCGGGCATAGACGAAACATTCGAGCAGCGAGTTGCTGGCCATGCGGTTGGCACCATGCAGACCGGTGAAGCTGGTTTCGCCGATCGCGTACAGCCCCGGCACGTCGGTGCGACCGTGCTGGTCGACCATCACCCCACCACAGGTGTAGTGCGCCGCCGGTACGACCGGGATCGGTTGCTTGGTGATGTCGATGCCGAAACCCAGGCAACGTTCGTAGACGGTCGGGAAGTGGCTTTTGATGAAAGCTTCAGGCTTGTGGCTGATATCGAGATAGACGCAGTCGACGCCCAGGCGCTTCATTTCATGGTCGATGGCCCGGGCGACGATGTCGCGCGGCGCCAGTTCGGCACGTTTATCGAAACGCGGCATGAAACGTTCGCCGTTGGGCAGCTTCAGGTGCGCGCCTTCGCCACGTAGTGCTTCTGTGATCAGGAAGCTCTTGGCCTGCGGGTGATACAGGCAAGTGGGGTGGAACTGATTGAATTCCAGGTTCGCTACCCGGCAACCCGAGCGCCAGGCCATGGCGATGCCATCACCGCAGGCGCCGTCGGGGTTGCTGGTATAGAGGTAGACCTTGGCCGCGCCGCCTGACGCGAGGATCACGAAGCGCGCGCCGTAGGTGTCGACTTCGCCGGTCGCGCGATTCAGCACATAGGCGCCAAGGCAGCGCTCGCCGTCCATGCCCAGACGGCGCTCAGTGATCAGATCAACGGCAACCCGTTGCTCAAGCAACTCGATATTGGCGCGCTCTCTGGCCTGGGCGAGGAGGGTGGTGAAAATCGCTGCACCGGTCGCATCGGCTGCGTGGATGATGCGCCGATGGCTGTGACCGCCTTCACGGGTCAGGTGGAATTCGAAACCGCCGTCTTCGGTCCCGGACTGTTCGTCGCGGGTGAAGGGCACGCCTTGGTCGATCAGCCACTGGATGGCTTCGCGGCTGTGCTCGACGGTGAAGCGCACCGCGTCTTCATGGCACAGACCGCCGCCGGCGTTAAGGGTGTCGTCGACGTGGGATTCGACAGTATCGGTATCGTCCAGCACGGCAGCGACACCGCCCTGGGCCCAATAGGTCGAGCCGTTGGCCAGATCGCCTTTGCTCAATACGGCAATGCGCAAGTGACCCGGCAGGGTCAGCGCGAGACTCAAACCGGCAGCGCCGCTGCCAATGACCAGAACATCGTGTTGAAACTGTTGGCTCATTTCAGGATTCCGCTCAAAGCGACCCGGATCGGGGGTGGCGCAAGACAGCTGGATCGGCGAGTCAAGACAGCCACACAGCCCACTAGTATATAGAGGGGGGGAGCGGCACAATAGCCGGGCTCGTATGGCATTGTGAAACTACTGTGACGACAAAAGCTTGACGCTTCGTCGGACGTTTTTTTCCGTCGTTTTGGGAAAAGGCGACTGTATCGAGGATGAAACAGGCTTTTTCCGCGCACGGTCGCTCAATGTCGCTTGAGCGCGGCTATAAATAATTGGAACTTTTGCCAGAGGCCCAAGATCAATAGTCCGTTGCCTGAAGCACGGGACAGTGTCGGCTTCAATGCAAAACCTGCGAATTGGGTTTTGCCGGCGAACCGATGACAAGATTATTCGCGCAGCCGGTTTATCCCGCGCTGCGTTTTTCGTGCGTGCCAAATCAGAGCCCGCAGGAAACTTGCCTGGAGGGGGAGAACTTTTGCGAAAAGCCCGAGTCTATGTTTGCAAGTCTGGTCGTTTAGTTATGCAAGCCTCCTCCATGCTTATCGAGGAGTGTTCATGCTAACCCAGGAAGAGGATCAGCAGCTGGTCGAGCGCGTTCAGCGTGGCGACAAGCGAGCTTTCGATCTGCTGGTGCTGAAGTATCAGCACAAAATTCTCGGGTTGATCGTGCGTTTCGTGCACGACACCCATGAAGCCCAGGATGTGGCTCAGGAAGCCTTTATCAAGGCCTACAGAGCGCTAGGAAACTTTCGCGGAGACAGCGCGTTCTATACGTGGCTTTACCGCATTGCCATCAACACGGCAAAAAACTATCTGGTTTCACGCGGCCGCCGGCCGCCGGATAGCGATGTAAGTTCTGAAGATGCGGAGTTCTACGACGGCGATCATGGCCTCAAGGATCTCGAATCACCGGAACGCGCATTGCTGCGGGATGAGATCGAAGGCACCGTCCATCGAACCATTCAGCAACTGCCAGAGGATTTACGTACGGCTTTAACTTTACGTGAATTCGATGGTCTGAGTTACGAGGACATTGCGAGCGTCATGCAGTGTCCGGTGGGTACCGTGCGCTCCCGGATTTTCCGCGCCCGGGAGGCCATCGATAAAGCCCTGCAGCCGTTGTTGCAGGAAAACTGAGACAGCGGCGACAGCCAAGAGAGGAACGCCATGAGTCGTGAAGCCCTGCAGGAATCGCTGTCCGCAGTGATGGATAACGAAGCGGACGAACTGGAATTGCGTCGAGTGATCAATGCACTGGACGATGTTGAAACCCGTGAGACCTGGGCTCGTTATCAGATCGCTCGGGCAGCGATGCACAAGGATCTGCTACTTCCGCGTCTGGACATTGCTGCGGCAGTTTCTGCTGCGCTGGAAGACGAAACGGCTCCAGCCAAAGTATCCCGTGGCCCATGGCGCAATCTTGGCCGTCTGGCCGTTGCAGCGTCGGTGACTGTTGCGGTGCTGGCCGGTGTGCGCCTGTACAATCAGGACGAAATCGCTGGCGTCGAGCTGGCCCAGCAGTCCAATCAGCCTTCGCTGGTTGCGCCTCAGGTCAAAGGCCCGGCTGTTCTGGCAGGCTACAAGGAAAGCTCGGAAACCACAGGCCCGATGGCCAACGGCGTACTGCAAGGTCAGCCAGGCTGGCACGATCAGCGTCTGCCAGGCTATCTGCGTCAGCATGCCCAGCAGGCTGCACTGAAAGGTACTGAAAGCGCACTGCCTTATGCGCGTGCAGCAAGCATGGAAAACCGTTAAGGAGGATCATGCGCGCCATACCTCTACTTTCGCTTCTGCTTGGTGGCTGGTTCGTTGTTCCAGCCCATGCCGACGAGGCTCAGGACTGGTTGACCCGCCTGGGCCAGGCCGAGCAGCAGCAAAGCTTCCACGGCACTTTCGTATACGAGCGTAACGGTAGTTTTTCTACCCACAACATCTGGCATCGTGTCCAGAATGGCCAGGTCCGCGAGCGTTTGCTTCAGCTCGATGGCTCGGCTCAGGAAGTCGTGCGCGTTGATGGACATACTCAATGCGTCAGCGGCACCCTGATTGCGGGGTTGGGAGACTCACCCAACTCGACCGCTCGTTCGCTTGATCCCCAAAAGCTGAAAAACTGGTATGACCTTGCTGTCATCGGCAAGTCGCGCGTGGCCGGGCGTGATGCGGTAATCGTTTCGCTGACGCCTCGTGACCAGCATCGCTACGGCTTCGAACTGCATCTGGATAAACAGACTGGTTTGCCACTCAAGTCGTTGCTGCTCAATGACAAGGGGCAGTTACTCGAGCGCTTCCAGTTCACCAGCCTTGATACCGCTGATGCCCCTTCTGACAAAGATCTGCAACCTGGCACCGATTGCAAGGCAATCACCCTCGACAGTGACAAGGCCTCCGCCGTTAAGACGGCCCAGGTCTGGCATTCGGACTGGCTGCCTCCGGGGTTTGTGCTGACCAGCAGTACCTCGCACAAAGACCCGGAAACCAAGACTCAGGTCAGCAGCCTGATGTATGACGACGGGCTGGCGCGGTTTTCGGTGTTTCTCGAGCCGTTGAACGGCGCGACAGTCACCGATACCCGCACACAGCTCGGGCCGACCGTCGCTGTTTCCCGCCGTCTGACCACGCCTGAAGGCGAGATGATGGTGACGGTGGTCGGTGAAATACCCATTGGCACGGCCGAACGGATTGCCCTGTCGATGCGTAACGATGGCGCTGCAACCAGCAAGCAGTGAGCTGATTTCAGTCATTTCCACCTCTTCGTCGAGACGTAGATGAAATGTTTGCTCAGCATTTTCATTTGCAAATCACCCGAAAGTTTTTTATAGGTCAGAGCCTCACGGCTCTGGCCTTGTCTGTTGTTCCCGGAACAAAAATGCCGGCCCGCGGTTCCCGGTGTTCCTTGCTCCATATCGCTTAACCCTGCTCGTCGTAACGGGAGCTGTATGTCGATACTTAGCTTGAAGTCTTATCTCTCCATTTTCGCCACCGTGCTGGTGCTCGGTCAGGCTGTTCCCGCTGCCCAGGCGGCCGACTTGCCGGACTTCACCCAACTGGTTGAACAGGCCTCGCCTGCGGTGGTGAACATCAGTACCACACAGAAGCTGCCGGATCGCAAAGTGAACCAGCAGATGCCTGACCTGGAAGGCTTGCCGCCTATGTTGCGCGAGTTCTTCGAGCGCGGCATGCCGCCTCAGCAGCGTTCGCCACGCGGTGATCGCCAGCGTGAAGCGCAATCGCTGGGTTCGGGCTTCATCATTTCATCGGATGGCTACATCCTGACCAACAACCATGTGATTGCCGATGCCGACGAAATCCTCGTGCGTCTGGCTGATCGCAGTGAAATGAAAGCCAAGCTGATCGGCACCGACCCGCGTTCCGACGTGGCCCTGCTGAAAATCGATGGCAAGGATCTGCCGGTGCTCAAGCTCGGCAAGTCCCAGGACCTGAAGGCTGGTCAGTGGGTCGTAGCGATCGGTTCGCCGTTCGGCTTTGACCATACCGTGACTCAGGGCATCGTCAGCGCCGTCGGCCGTAGCCTGCCGAACGAAAACTACGTGCCGTTCATCCAGACCGACGTGCCGATCAACCCGGGTAACTCCGGTGGTCCGCTGTTCAATCTGAACGGTGAAGTGGTCGGGATCAACTCGCAGATCTACACCCGTTCCGGTGGTTTCATGGGTGTGTCGTTCGCCATCCCGATTGACGTAGCCATGGACGTTTCCAATCAGCTGAAAAGCGGTGGCAAGGTCAGTCGCGGTTGGCTGGGTGTGGTCATCCA
Organism: Pseudomonas sp. MWU12-2020; assembly: GCF_023100605.1. Lineage (NCBI taxonomy): Bacteria > Pseudomonadati > Pseudomonadota > Gammaproteobacteria > Pseudomonadales > Pseudomonadaceae > Pseudomonas > Pseudomonas sp. MWU12-2020. The sequence goes on along the minus strand of NZ_JALMEX010000009.1, from coordinate 139,932 downwards.
GGAAGTAAACAAGGATCTGGCCGAGTCGTTCGGTCTTGATAAGCCGGCCGGTGCGCTGGTTGCGCAGATTCAGGATGACGGTCCGGCAGCCAAGGGCGGCCTGCAAGTGGGTGACGTGATCCTGAGCATGAACGGTCAGCCGATCGTCATGTCCGCCGACCTGCCACACCTGGTCGGTGCGCTGAAGGCTGGCGCCAAGGCCAACCTCGAAGTGATTCGTGACGGCAAGCGCAAGAATGTCGAGCTGACAGTCGGCGCAATTCCGGACGAAGACAAAGAGCTGGCATCGCTACCGAAATCCGGCGCGGAAAGCAGCAGCAACCGCCTCGGTGTGTCGGTGGTCGAATTGACCGATGAACAGAAGAAAGCCTACGACCTCAAAGGCGGCGTGGTCATCAAGGACGTCCAGGATGGTCCTGCAGCCCTGATCGGTCTGCAGCCGGGTGATGTGATCACTCACCTGAACAACCAGGCCATCGGCTCCACCAAGGAGTTCGGCGAGATCGCCAAGGCGCTGCCGAAGAATCGTTCGGTGTCGATGCGCGTTCTGCGTCAAGGCCGGGCCAGCTTCATCACCTTCAAACTGGCTGAATAATCCGGTTGCGGTGAAATAAAAAACCGCCTCGAAAGAGGCGGTTTTTTTATGCCTGAAACAATGTTTCGAGGAGGAAAACTCAGCCCATCATGTCCTTGATCATGCGCTCCTGCTCCATCAGCTCACGCTGGCGTGCATCGATCCGCGAGGACAGCGGGAAGTTGCTGCCAGCCTTGCGTTTGGCAAAGTCGAGCTGCTGGATCGCCTGACGATAATCACCCACCAGCGCGAAGTATTCGGCGCGAGCCTGATGCAAGCCGATGATGTTCCCTGACAAGCCACGGGTTTCGGCAACCTGATACCACACGTCCGGATCATTCGGGCGGGATTTGAGCAGGCCTTCAAGGGCTTTCTCCGCGTCGGCGGTGCGATTCTGTTTCAGCAGCAGATCGACGCGGACCTGATTCAGCGGGTAGTTGCCCGGATATTGCGTGAGCATCCGGTCAACCCGCGTTTGCGCATCCGGCAGGCGGTTGTTGGTGATGTCCAGGTCGATCTGCGCGAGGTTATAGATGATCTCGTTCGGCGACTTGGCCAGCAACTGCTTGAGGTTCTCCCGCGCTTCATTGAGCTGAGCGCCTTTGATCTGGGCGATCGCCAGGCCATAGCGCGCCACGTCGTTTTTCGGGTTCTCGTCCAGTTGGGCGCGGAAGCGCTTGGCGCCCAGGCCCGGAGTTTCTTCATAGATCAGTTGGACGCGGGCACGAATCAGCTGATAGCGCATGCTGTCTTCAATACCGCCCTGTGGTGCCTGCTCGGCGCGGTTGCGGGTGTCGGCGATACGCGATTCGGTGACCGGGTGAGTCAGCAGAAATTCCGGCGGCTTCGCGTCGAAGCGATACTGGCGCATCAGGCGCTCGAACATGGTCGGCATCGAACGTGGGTCGTAGCCGGCCTTTTCCAGGTTGAGGATGCCGATGCGGTCGGCTTCCTGTTCGTTCTGGCGCGAGAAGGTGCGTTGCGATTGAATCGCCGCGGCCTGAGTGCCGGCGATGGTCGCGATCCCGGCATCACCGCCCCCGGCGGCGGCAATCACGATCCCGGCGAGCAGCGCCGCCATCATCGGCACCTGCATCCGCTGCGAAGCCTCGACGCCGCGCGCGAAGTGGCGTTGCGACAAGTGAGCCAGTTCGTGGGCCAGTACCGAAGCGTATTCGCCTTCAGTCTGCGCGTTGAGGAACAGCCCGCCGTTGACCCCGACCACGCCACCCGGCGCCGCGAAGGCGTTGAGTTGCGGGCTGTTGATCAGGATGAACTCCAGACGGCGGTCAGTCACTTGGCTGGTTTCCACCAGCTTATAGACGCTGGACTCGACGTAGTCCTTGAGCTGCGGGTCGTTGAGCTGTGCAACCTGGCTGCGCAACATGGCCAGCCAGGCGCGGCCGAGCTGGTATTCCTGTTGCGGTGAGACAATGGCAGAACTGGCGTCGCCAAGTGACGGCAGATCGTCGGCAAAGCCCGGTGAGGCGAGCAGGCAAGCGAGCGTCAGCAGGGTAGGGCGCAGAAATGTCATGCACAAAGCCTTAGAAGACAAAGACCTTACTGTAGCCGGACACCGGGCTTGCGACCAGATATTCTAGGCAGCTCAATTACCCGAACCGGAGTGACGCAATGACCGACCCTGTAACCCATGACTGTGAACTGGACGCCAGTGGTCTGAATTGCCCGTTGCCGTTGCTCAAGGCCAAAATGGAACTCAACAAGCTGCCCAGTGGCGCCGTGCTCAAGGTGATCGCCACGGATGCCGGCTCGCAGCGCGACTTCCGCACCTTTGCCCGTCTGGCCGGTCATACGCTGCTGCGCGAAGAAGACGAAGCAGGCGTCTACCGTTACTGGTTGAAGAAAGCCTGAAACCGACAGCGTAAAAGACCTAAGGATTATTGATGTTCAAAGTGTTACGCGACTGGATTCAGCGCTACTTTTCCGATGAAGAAGCGGTGGTGCTGGCGGTGCTGCTGTTTCTCGCCTTTACCGCGGTGCTCACCCTCGGAGGGATGCTCGCGCCGGTATTGGCCGGGATGGTGCTGGCGTATCTGATGCAAGGACTGGTGCTCGCTCTTGAGCGCATGCGCTTGCCTGGTGCGGCGGCGGTGGGGCTGGTGTTCGCGCTGTTCATGGGCGTGTTGCTGGTGTTCATCGTGGTGGTCTTGCCGCTGCTGTGGCATCAGTTGATCACGCTGTTCAACGAACTGCCGGGCATGCTCGCCAAGTGGCAGTCGCTGCTGTTGCTGCTGCCGGAGCGCTATCCGCATCTGGTCTCCGACGAGCAGGTACTGCAGGCCATCGAAGCGGCGCGTGGCGAGATCGGCAAGTTCGGCCAATGGGCGCTGACCTTCTCGCTGTCGAGCCTGCCGCTGCTGGTCAACATCATGATCTATCTGGTGCTGGTACCGATCCTGGTGTTCTTCTTCCTCAAGGATCGGGCCATGATCGGCGAGTGGGTGCGCGGCTATCTGCCCCGTGAGCGGGCGCTGATCACCCGCGTGGCGCAGGAAATGAATCGGCAGATCGCCAATTACATTCGCGGCAAGGTCATCGAGATCGTGATTTGTGGCGGTGTGACCTATATCGCCTTCGTCGCCCTTGGCCTCAACTATGCGGCGCTGCTGGCGTTGCTGGTCGGGGTGTCAGTGGTGGTGCCGTACGTCGGCGCGGTGGTGGTGACCGTGCCGGTGCTGCTGATTGCCTTGTTCCAGTGGGGCTGGAGCGATCAGTTCATCTATCTGATGGCGGTCTACGGGATCATTCAGACCCTGGATGGCAACGTGCTGGTGCCGTTGCTGTTTTCCGAGGCGGTTAACCTGCACCCGGTAGCGATCATCTGCGCGGTGCTGTTGTTTGGCGGGCTATGGGGATTCTGGGGAGTGTTCTTCGCGATTCCGCTGGCGACGCTGTTCAAGGCAGTGCTGGATGCGTGGCCGCGCAAGGAGCCAGTAGTAGCTCCATTGCTTTAGAACCGAATTATTCGTTGAGGCTTATGGCCCCTTCGCGAGCAAGCCCGCTCCCACTGTTGACCGAGGTCTATGTGGGAGCGGGCTTGCTCGCGAAAGCGTCAGTGAAAACGACGCAGAAATATCAGGCTTTATTCAGGGCCTGAGCCGCAGCCAGCACCGCATCAACATGCCCCGGCACTTTCACGCCGCGCCATTCCTGACGCAGTACACCGTTCTTGTCGATCAGGAACGTGCTGCGATCAACGCCCAGGTATTCCTTGCCGTACAGCTTCTTCAGCTTGATCACGTCGAACAGTTGGCAGACGGCTTCATCCTTGTCGCTGATCAGCTCGAACGGGAATTCCTGCTTGCACTTGAAGTTCTCGTGGGATTTCAGGCTGTCGCGGGAAATACCGAAGATTTCCGTGTTGGCAGCCTGGAACGCCGCGTACTGGTCACGAAAACCCTGGCCTTCGGTGGTGCAGCCCGGGGTGCTGTCCTTCGGATAGAAGTAGATCACCACTTGCTTGCCCTTCAGGGCGGACAGGCTGACGGTCTGCCCGCTGGTGGCAGGTGCTTCGAAATCCGCAACCGGTTGGTCGATGACAACGGCCATGAAAGCTTCCTTACATTGGGTTTTGTGGGCGCCAGGGTTCGATCAGCGCGTCCAGGTTCATTGCGTCGGCGAAGTCCAGGAACTGGTCGCGCAGCCAGCTGATCTGGGTGCCGGCCGGCAGCGTCACAGTGAATGTGGCATTGAGCATGGTGCCGCCGGTCTGCGGCGCCTGATAGGTATCGCAGGTCAGGTTTTCCAGCTCGACGTTGTGATCCATGAAGAACTGGCACAGCTCGTTGATGATGTCCGGGCGATACGCCGAGCTGACATAGGCCACGTACGGCAGGGCCTGTGGGCGATTTTCCAGCGCGGCACTGCGCACCACGTTGACGGTAAAGGCGTGGCGCTTGGCCAGGCCCGACAGGCTGCCTTCGAGACGGGCCAGGGCGTCCCAACTGCCGGAGATTTCCAGCACCAGGGCGCTGCATTCGCCATGGCGAGTCAGACGGGAGGTGACGACGGCGCAGCGATTTTCATGGCTGGCGCGGCACAGGACGTTAGTCAGCTCCATGGGGTTGGCGCCAAGGGCACTGATGACAAGGAATTGTTCGCGAACTGTGGGGGTGGACATGCAGCATTCCTAAAGCGATGAGCGGTCGGTAGGTCGATGGGCGTTGGCCGTCGGGATGCGTCTGCGCGTGCCGATTCAGAAAGCCCCGGGCCATGGCTCGCAATTCGCTCCAATATAGGGAGAGCGTGCAGCAGCGACACTGGAACGGGGCCTGGGTGGCCGACAGGGGAGGCTGGAGCCCGACGTACAAGCTGATCTGTACCGATCAAAGTCTGAAGGGTAGCGAAAACCGACGCCAAGGGGAATGGCGGCGCAGTACTTCGCTTGTGCAAGCATCTTGGCGCCAGTACCATTACCGCTCTCTTTTTCCGGCAGGAGCGTTTTCATGATTCGGGGCAGTATGGTGGCACTGGTCACACCCATGGATGCACAAGGGCGTCTTGACTGGGACAGCCTCCGAAAACTCGTGGACTTCCACCTTGAAAACGGCACCCATGCCATTGTCGCGGTCGGTACCACCGGCGAGTCGGCAACCCTTGATGTAGAAGAACACATCGCCGTCATCAAAGCCGTGGTCAAACAGGTTGCCGGCCGTATCCCGGTGATCGCCGGTACCGGCGCCAATTCGACCCGCGAAGCCGTCGAACTGACCCGCAACGCCAAGGAAGCCGGCGCCGATGCCTGCCTGCTGGTGGTTCCTTACTACAACAAGCCGACCCAGGAAGGCCTGTACCAGCACTTCAAGCACATTGCCGAAGCGGTCGACATTCCCCAGATTCTCTACAACGTTCCCGGCCGCACCTCCTGCGACATGCAGGCCGAGACTGTGATTCGCCTGTCCACTGTGCCGAACATCATCGGCATCAAGGAAGCCACCGGCGACCTGAAACGCGCCAAAGCCATCATCGACGGCGTGAGCAAGGACTTCATCGTGCTGTCCGGCGATGATCCGACCGCGGTCGAGCTGATCCTGCTGGGCGGCAAAGGCAATATCTCCGTGACCGCCAACGTCGCCCCGCGCGAAATGGCTGATCTGTGCGAGGCTGCGCTGAATGGCGACGCCGACACCGCACGGGCGATCAACGAAAAACTGATGCCGCTGCACAAGGACCTGTTCATCGAAGCCAACCCGATTCCGGTGAAGTGGGCTTTGGTTGAAATGGGCCTGATGCACGAAGGCATCCGCTTGCCGCTGACCTGGCTGAGCGCTCCTTGTCATGAAACGCTTCGCACGGCCCTGCGCCAGTGCAGCGTCCTGGTTTAATTGAGGAAGTACAACGCATGAAGCGAATGGCCGGACTTTCCGCACTTGCCTTGATTATCTCCAGCACCAGTGGCTGCGGATGGGTCTGGGGCCCGGAAGGTTATTTCCGTGACCGTGGTAGCGATTACCTGGAAGCGCAACAGACTCCACCGATGCAACTGCCACCGAATGTCAGCACCTCCAAGCGTCTGGATCCGCTGTTGCCGATCCCGCGCAACGTGGCTGATGACACCGCCAAGGGCGAGTACGTGGTGCCGCGTCCACAACCGCTGTCGGCGATTGCCGACGCGACCGACTACTCGTTGCAGAAGAGCGGCGACTCGCGTTGGGTCATGGCCCAGCATCAGCCTGCCGAAGTCTGGCCAGTGGCGGTGCAGTTCTTCCAGGACAACGGTTTCCGTCTGGATGAACAGCGCCCGCAAACCGGCGAGTTCACGACTAAATGGCAGCATTCCGACGAACTGTCCGCCGCCATGGCCAAGCGCCTGAGCGCAGCCGGTGTCGGTGCCGACAGCGAAACCCGCGTGCGGGTGCGTATCGAGCCAGGCGTGCAGCGCAACACCAGTGAGATCTACGTGGTCAGCGCCGAGCGTCCTGCCGGCAGCACCGCCGATGTCGATTTCACCAACCGTTCGGTCAACACTGGCCTGGACGCCGCGCTGGTCGACGACATGCTCGCGAGCATGAGCCGGATCTCCGAGAAGGGCGGTTCGGTGTCGATGCTGGCTTCGCGTGACTTCGATACCCCAAGCCGTGTCAGCCTCAGCGAAGACGGCAGCGGCAACCCGGTACTGAACGTCGGTCCGGACCTGGATCGTGCCTGGTCGAGCGTCGGTCGTGCGCTGGAGCAAGGTCAGTGGCGTGTTGAAGACATCAACCGCAGCCTGGGCCTGTACTACATCAACCTGGCCGAAAAAGCCGAGAAGAAAGACGACAAGCCTGGTTTCTTCAGCAGCCTGTTCGGCAGTGCGCCGACCAAGGAAGAAGTTGAAGCCCGCGCCGAGCGTTATCAGGTTCGCCTGAGCAAGGTCGGTGAAAACGTTCAGGTAACCGTCGAGAAGAACATCAACACCGTTGCGCCTGCCGATGTGGCGCGCAAAGTGTTGAGCGTGATTCAGGACAACCTGGGCTGATCACATGCGCTTTGCCGTTCTCGGCAGCGGTAGCCAAGGGAACGGCACGCTGATCGCCAGCGCTGATACGTATGTGCTGGTGGATTGTGGTTTTTCCCTGCGGGAAACCGAAAAACGCCTGTTGCGCCTGGGTGTGAACCCGGAGCAACTGAGCGCGATACTCGTAACCCACGAACATGCCGACCACGTGCATGGCGTGGGTTTGCTGTCTCGGCGCTACAATCTTCCGGTCTACCTCAGTCGCGGCACACTGCGCGGGATGCGCAAACCGATCGAACCCGCAGGCTTTCTGGCCGGCGGCGAGCAACTGCAGATCGGCGCACTGAACATCGGGGTCATTGCCGTGGCCCATGATGCGCAAGAGCCGACACAGTATGTATTCAGTGATAACGAGCAGCGGCGCTTCGGCCTGCTGACCGACCTGGGTTCCTACTGCGAGCGGGTGCTGGACGGCTATCGGGATCTCGATGCGTTGATGATCGAGTCCAACCACTGCCGCGACATGCTGGCCCGTGGTCACTATCCGTATTTTCTCAAGCAACGGGTGGGTGGCGAGCTGGGACATTTGAACAACCATCAGGCGGCATTCCTGGTGGCCGAGTTGGGGTGGCAGGGCTTGCAGCATCTGGTTCTCGCCCACCTGAGCAGCAAGAACAACCTGCCGCAGCTGGCCCGGCAATGTTTCGTCGACACCCTCGGGTGCGACCCGGACTGGCTGCAACTGGCCGATCAAGATTCAGGGCTCGACTGGCGCCATATCGCCTAGCCCATCTACTTAGCAAGCGGAGCCCATCATGGAAAAACGTGAAGAACTCTACCGCGGCAAAGCCAAATCGGTTTACAAGACCGACGACGCTGACCGCTTGATCCTGCTGTTTCGCAACGACACCTCGGCGTTCGACGGCAAGCGCATCGAGCAGCTCGACCGCAAAGGCATGGTGAACAACAAGTTCAACGCCTTCATCATGCAGAAACTCGAAGCGGCCGGCATTCCGACCCAATTCGACAAACTGCTGGGCGACAACGAGTGCCTGGTGAAGAAACTCGACATGATCCCGGTCGAGTGCGTCGTGCGTAACTACGCCGCCGGCAGCCTGGTAAAACGCTTGGGCGTCGAAGAGGGCATGAAGCTCAATCCGTACACCTTCGAACTGTTCCTGAAGGACGACGCCAAGGGCGACCCGTTCATCAACGAATCCCACGTCGTGGCATTCGGCTGGGGCACCGCCGAGCAACTGGCGCGCATGAAAGAACTGTCGCTCAAGGTCAACGAAGTCCTGAGCAAACTGTTCGACGACGCCGGCCTGCTGCTGGTCGATTTCAAGCTTGAGTTCGGCGTGTTCAGCGACGGCTCCATCGTCCTGGGCGACGAGTTCAGCCCGGACGGCTGCCGTCTGTGGGACAAGGACACCAAGAAGAAAATGGACAAGGACCGCTTCCGCCAGGGCCTCGGTGACGTCATCGAAGCCTACGAAGAAGTCGCCAAGCGTCTGGGTGTACCGCTTTAATCGACGCAAGCATCTGATAGCACGGAGAAAATTTGCGAAAGAGGGTTTGCTTTCCGCAGAAGTGTTGTTATGATGCGCGCCGTTGGAGAGATGCCAGAGTGGCCGAATGGGACGGATTCGAAATCCGTTGTACCTTCACCGGTACCTAGGGTTCGAATCCCTATCTCTCCGCCATACATAGAAAAAGCCCCGTAGCTGAGAAGCTGCGGGGCTTTTTTGTTTCTGCGGGTTTTATCGAGCACCCGCCTCAGTCACTCACGGTTGCGAGTGCCCCAGCTTCTGTTTGATCAGGTCATACACTTGCTTGTGCGTCGAGTTGCGCAGGGTGTTGTCCTTGCAAGCCGAGGCCAGGAAGGTTTTCACTTCGTCCCTGGCGTGCGGATAGAGGCTGGCGACGTAGTCGGCTTCGTGCGTTTGGGTGCAGTTGAAGTGCTTGTCGTCTTTCGCTTTGTCTCTAGCCATGGTGCGGCTCCTTTTTTGAGTTGAATGTCATGTGGCGGAACAGGGCTGGATCGCCCCATACGCTGAAGAGCGTAGGGGCGCAAAAGTGCTTCGCCAGTGGGTCGGGCAAAAAAGGAAGACGCTGTAGGAAACGGCGCCATATCGGCTGGCGGGTCAGATCTCCTTCACCGGTGTCTCCGCCTGCACACCCTTGATCAATTCGATCACATGTAAACAATCGGCCTTGTTCACATACGACTCGCCACTGGCGATCGTCTCGTGGTTGCCCGCCCGCAGCCTCCAGCGCCATTGGCCTTTGCCGGTGCTCGGGGTGCCTCTGGATTGGCGGTAGATCTCGAAATACATTCAGTTCGCTCCTTGCGATGGTGTTTGCGACAACCTGTGTGGCGCATCGTCGCAAGCCTAGCGGAGCGAGTTTTTTTCGCTATCGGGCATTTGTTTCCAATCGTTGGCAGATGTTTCTGAAGAGTGCGGACTAGAGCGCACGCATCGGCGTCTGGATTGGCCAAAATGTCGCCAATTCCACCTTGCAAGGCTATCGGCGCTACTGCTTAATACGGGACGGCTCATGGCGTCGAAAATCTTCGACGACCGACAATCACTATAAAAAGAGCACTCCATTGACTGAGCACGGAACGCCACAGGCCACACAGGTCAGATTATCGCTGGTTGTCCCCGTTTTTAACGAGGAGGACAGTCTCAATGCATTCATCCTGCGCATTGACGAAGTGTTTCAGCATCAGCCGTCGATCGAGCTGGAGCTGGTGTTCGTCAATGACGGCAGCACTGATGCCACGCTAGAGCGGCTGCTGGAGCGTCAGCAGCACGATGCGCGGCTGCGCATCGTCGATCTGAGCCGCAATTTCGGCAAGGAGGCGGCATTGTCCGCTGGCCTGCAGATCGCCTCCGGGCAGATCGTTGTCCCCATTGACGCCGACTTGCAGGACCCGCCCGAAGTCATCCTGCAAATGATCGAGCGTTGGCGCGAAGGCTATGAAGTGGTGCTCGGTCACCGCATCAGCCGCCGCAGCGACACCTGGGCCAAACAGACATCGGCGCACTGGTTCTATCGTTTGCACAACAAGATCGCCGAGCAACCGCTGCCGGAAAACGTCGGTGATTTTCGTCTGATGGATCGTTGCGTGGTCGATGCCTTGCTGACTTTGCCCGAGTCCCGGCGCTTCATGAAGGGCCTGTTCGCCTGGGTCGGTTTTCGGACTACCCACGTTGATTACGAGCGGCCCGAGCGCGTGGCGGGGCAGAGCAAATTCAACGGCTGGCGGCTGTGGAATTTTGCCCTGGAAGGCATCACCAGTTTCAGTACCGAACCGTTGCGGATCTGGACTTACATCGGCGCCGCGGTATCGCTGGTGTCCTTCGCCTTTGCCAGTTTTATTGTGCTGCGCACATTGATCTATGGTATCGACATGCCCGGTTATGCCTCGCTGATGGTGGCTGTGACGTTCCTCGGTGGCCTGCAACTGATCGGCATCGGCGTGCTCGGCGAGTACCTGGGCCGCACTTATATCGAATCCAAACGCCGGCCGGTTTTTCTGGTGCGTCGCGTCTACGACCCCAAGGACTGAAACATGGATCTCAAGGAAACCGACATCCTCGGCGACAGCATCGATGAGCATTGGTATTACTGCTCCAAAGCGGCGGCGACTCGGCGTCTGCTCGGTGATGCACCGATCACACGGATTCTCGACGTGGGTGCCGGCTCGGGTTTTTTCTCCCACCACCTGCTGACTCGAACCGCTGCACGCGAGGCGTGGTGCGTCGACATCAGTTACCCCGCCGATTCCGATGCGACCACCGCCGGAAAACCGGTGCATTACCGCCGCGATATCGACGCCATCGACGCCGATCTGGTGCTGCTCATGGATGTGCTGGAGCATGTCGACGATGACCTCGGTCTGCTCAAGGCTTACGTTGACAAGGTGCCGTCCGGCAGCCGTTTCCTGATGACCGTGCCGGCGTTTCAGTTCCTGTGGAGCGGTCACGACGACTTCCTCGAACACAAGCGCCGCTACACCCTGCCGCAGTTTGAAACCCTGGCCCGTGATGCCGGTTTGAGCGTGCAGCGCGGCGCTTACTTTTTCGGCGCGGTGTTTCCAATCGCGGCGGCGTTGCGCTTGCTGCCCAAAGGGCCGCAGGCCGCAGCGCCGCAGTCTCAGCTCAAGCGCCATCATCCGCTGGTCAACGGCGTGCTCAAGACGCTGTGCAGTCTTGAACTGCCGTTGATGGGCCACAATCGTCTGGCCGGCCTGAGCGTGTTTGTGCTGGCGCAAAAACCGTGACCTCAAGCGACAGGAAAGCGCTGATCCAGCGCGGTCTGCGCTTTGCCGTGACCGGTCTGTTCGTCACCGCGCTGCATGCGCTGGTGGCGGTGCTGTTCATCAATTTCGTTGCGCCTCAACCGCCGCTGGCCAACGGTGTGGCGTTTGCCGTGGCGACGGTGGTGTCTTACGTGATCAATACCACCTGGAGTTTCTCGGCCCGACTGCACGGCAGAACATTGCTGCGATTTTTATCGGTATCGGCGTGCGGTTTTCTGTTGGCGATGTTTGTCGCCTGGGCCGCTCAGATGGCCGGGTTGAATTATCTGTTGGGCATCGTCGCGGTGGCACTGACGATTCCAGCGTTCACCTTCGTCTTGCACAATTTCTGGACCTATCGATGAGCCCTGCGCCAAAGCATTCGGTACTTTCTTTACTGCCGCTGATGTTTGGTGCGCTGATGTTTTTTGTCGTGATCGGGCCGCAGGCGCTGGATCCGCAAAACATTGCCTGGCTGGAGCAGGGCGATCCAGCGACGCATTATCTGGGTTGGGAATTCTTTCGGCATTCGCCCTGGACGTTTCCGGTCGGACTCAACCCGTTCTATGGTCTGGAACTGGGCAGTTCGATTATTTTTTCCGACTCCAATCCGCTGTTGGCGCTGCTGTTCAAACCGTTCAGCGCATGGCTGCCGGAGACCTTTCAGTATTTCGGAATGTGGCTGCTTGCGTGTTTTGTACTGCAAGCCTGGTTCGCCTGGAAACTGCTCGGGCTGATAACCGCCCAGCCGCTGATTCGCTTGCTGGGCACCGCGTTGCTGGTGTTTTCGCCGCCAATGTTCCTGCGCATGGGCGGACACCTTTCCCTTGCCGGACATTTTCTGATCCTCGCCGCACTGTATCTGGCCCTCCTGCCGAATCTGCATCGCCGCCGTCTGGCGTGGGGCACGCTATTGGCGGTGACAGCGTTGGTGCATGCGTACTTGCTGGCGATGGTCGCGCTGATCTGGGTGGCGGATCTGCTCGGCAAGACGTTCAGCCAACAATTGACCCGTCGCCAGAGTCTGATTGAGGGCGTGACGCTCTTCGCCCTGGTGAGTGTGTGTTGCTGGCAGGCAGGCTATTTTGCCATTGCCGATGGCGCGGCCTCCGGAGGTTTCGGTCTGTACCGAATGAATCTGCTGTCGCCCGTCGACCCGGCGGGCTGGTCGTTGATCCTGCCTGATCTGCCGAAGGCCAGTGGCGACTACGAAGGCTTCAATTACCTCGGCCTGGGCGTGCTGTTGTTGGCGCCGCTGTCGTTGATTGCCTGGCTGAGGAACAGGCAGGCCATGAGCAATGAACTACGTGCCAGGCCCTGGCTGTTGATGGCATTGTTTGGCCTGTTCCTGTTTGCCCTTTCAAACCAGATCGGAGTCGGCGCATGGACGGCTCACTACCCGCTGCCGAAAAAAATCATCGGCCTGGCGAATATCTTTCGTGCGTCGGGACGAATGTTCTGGCCCGTGTTCTATGCGCTGAGCCTGGCCCTGATTTTCCTGGTGGTGCGCGGTTATCGTCCGCGCGTGGCCATCGCTTTGCTGGCGTTGGCGGTGACGGTGCAAGTGGTCGACACCCGTAACGGCTGGATGGGCCTGAGGCAGGGCAAAACGGTCGCGCCAGCCTCGGTCTGGAGCACGCCGATGCAGGATCCGTTCTGGGCCAGCGCGGCTGCGCATTACGCCAAGGTGCGTATTCTGCTGCCGCAGAATCAGCCGGATCGCTGGCAGATGGTGGCCGGTTTCGCAGCCACCCACGGCATGAAAACCGACGCAGTCTATCTGGGGCGCATGAGTACATCGGCGACGGCCGAGGCCCAACAGAAGGCTCGAGGCATGCTTGAGTCGGGTCAGTACGACACGGACTCGCTGTACATCCTCGACGATGAGGTGGTGCAGGCAGCCGCCAAAAGCATCAACAGCGACACCGACCTGCTGACGCGAGTGGATGGCGTGGTAGTGCTCGCACCTGGCTGGAAACGTTGTGCGCAATGCCTGTCCGTCCATGATGAAGGACGGCAGATGTCGCTGATTCCACTTCTTCAACCCGGGCAGGCGCTGACGTTCAATCATAAAGCGCGGCAACTGGCCGACGGCTGGTCGACGCCGGAGAACTGGGGCACATGGTCACAAGGGCAACGGGCGCAAATCGTTTTGCGGGTGTCGCCGCAAGCGCGTTCAATCGTCATCGATGCGTTGGCATTCATCCAGCCACAACACCCTGGCCAGCGGGTCATTGTGAGCTTGAATAGCCAGCAGGTGCTGTCCACGCAACTGACGCAATTCCAGGCTAACCGTCTGGACATTCCGATCAGTGCTGCGCTCAGTCAACGCCTGAAGGACGATGATCGACTGACGATCGAGCTGCAACTGCCGGACGCCATCAGTCCGCAGCAGTTGGGGCTCAACGACGATACAAGGGTCATGGCCCTTGGCATCAGGCAACTGACGGTAGATTGAGCCATCGTGGTGATGGACGCCGTACCCAAGGCCTTTCTACACTGCCCTCCAGTCTGGGACCGGGGGGCAATGGATGAATCGAAATGAATTACGCAAGGCCGACATCAACCTGATGGTGGTGTTCGAGACCTTGATGCTCGAACGCAACGTGACCCGGGCGGCGGAAAAGCTGTTTCTCGGCCAGCCGACCATCAGTTCGGCGCTCAATCGCTTGCGCGCGATGTTCAACGATCCGCTGTTTATCCGCGTCGGCCATCGCATGGAGCCGACTGCCCGGGCCGAGGAACTGTTCAAATACTTGTCGCCGGCCCTCGACTCACTGTCTGTGGCCCTGAGCCTGACCCACGACTTCGACCCGGCCGTGAGTAACATGACGTTTCGCATCGGCCTGTCCGATGACGTCGAGTTCGGTCTGTTGCCTCCGTTGTTGCGGGCGCTGCGCCAAGAGGCTCCCAGCGTAGTATTCGTGGTGCAACACGTCGATTACTGGCGCATCCCCGACTTGCTGGCCGCCGGCGACATCACCGTCGGTATCAGCCAGACCAGAGGTTTGCCGGCCAATGCCAAGCGCAAACTGCTACGGCATATCCAGCCGAGCATCCTGCGCGCCGATGCCTCCGATTCGCCGCTGACCCTCGATGAATACTGCGCACGTCCGCACGTGCTGGTGTCGCATACGGCCAACATCAGCGGCTATGCCGATGAATGGCTCGCGGAAATCGGTCGTACCCGGCATGTGGTGTTGTCGGTGCCGCAATACAGCGCGCTGCCGGCGTTGCTGGCCGGTACTGATCTGATCGCCAGCCTGCCGGACTATACCGCCGAAGCCATGGCTGCCTCCGGGCTGCTGTTCAAGGAACCGTTCCCGTTCAAAACGCCGATGCTGGATCTGTCGATGGTCTGGCTCAGCCATGTCGACAGCGATCCGGCCGAGCGCTGGCTGCGCTCGCGGCTTGAGGCGTTCATGAGTGAACGGCCACTGACCGCGCCCTGAAAACACCACAAACCTCCCCTGTGGGAGCGAGCCTGCTCGCGAAAGCGCTGTGTCAGACACCATTGATGTCGCCTGACACGACGTCTTCGCGAGCAGGCTCGCTCCCACAGGGTTTGCGTTCGTCTGGTCGGGCTGCTTTGCTCAATGGCAGTAACCTTGGCGGAGGCCTGTCCCCATGAGCATTTCCCGTTCGTTGCTGCGTGGGCGCGGCAGTCTCGACAGTGGCAAGGTCGGCATGGTCGAGCTGTTTTTCGATCTGGTGTTTGTGTTTGCCGTGACTCAGCTCTCGCATTCGCTGCTCGCGCATTTGTCGATCCTGGGCGCGGTGCAGGTGGCGCTGTTGATGGTCGCGGTGTGGTGGGTGTGGATTTTCACTTCGTGGATCACCAACTGGCTCGACCCGGAAAAATTGCCGATTCGTCTTGGCCTGTTCGGGCTGATGATCGCCGGTCTGCTGCTGTCGTCCTCGATCCCCAAGGCCTTCACTGAGCGCGGGCTGATGTTTGCCGCGGCGTTCGTGTTCATGCAGGTCGGGCGCACGCTGTTTGCGATCTGGGCGGTGCGCGGCGAGTCGTTGAGCATGACCCGCAACTTCCAGCGGATTCTGGCGTGGTTGATACTTTCCGCAGTGTTCTGGATCGCCGGAGCCTTTCTCGACGGACAGCAGCGTCTACTGTGCTGGACGCTGGCGCTGTTGATCGAGCTGATCTCGCCTTCGCTGTATTTCTGGGTGCCGGGACTGGGGCGTTCGTCGTTGAGCGACTGGAACGTCGAAGGCAACCACATGGCCGAGCGTTGCGCACTGTTCGTGATCATCGCCCTGGGCGAGTCGTTGCTGGTCACCGGTGCGACTTTTGCCGAACTGACGCTGAGCGTCACCGGGGTCATCGCGTTTCTGGTGGCGGTACTGGGCAGCATCGGCATGTGGTGGGTGTACTTCGACAGCGGCGCCGAGCGCGCGCATCACCGCATCGCGCATTCGAGCGACCCGGGGCGCCAGGCGCGCATCGCCTACACCTACCTGCACGTGCTGATTGTTGCCGGGGTGATTGTCAGTGCGGTGGCCGACGAACTGGTGCTGGTGCATCCGGATCACGCCAGTGACGCCGGGATCCTGGTGATCGTGGGCGGGCCTTGGCTGTTTCTGTTGGGCAATGCGCTGTTCAAGTGGGTCATGTCCGACCGGCCGCTGCCGCCCTTGTCGCATGTGGCGGGGCTGGTGTTGCTCGCGCTGGCACTGCCGCTGGCGTTGAACCAATGGGTTTCGGCGTTGATGCTCGGGGCGCTGACCACGGCGATCGTGGTGCTCGTTGCGCTGTGGGAAAGCCTGGCATTGCGTCAGACATCGGCCTCGATAACCGCAGAAAAAGCCGCAGGAGAGTAGGGCGGTGCTGTGGTATACGTACGACCTTTCTGCCGACTGACTGGAGCACTTGAATGCCACACCTGCATTTGGAATACACCGCCAATCTGCCGCAACTCAATGCCGACGTAGCGTTGATCCGGCTCAACAATACGCTGGTGGGTTCTGGTCAGTTCGCAGCGGAATTCGACATCAAGAGTCGCGCAGTCAAGGTCGAAACCTTCAAGGTCGGCACCGGTATGGGCGAGCGCGCCTTCGTTCATGTGAAGCTGGCGCTGCTCAGCGGTCGTTCGCCACAGATCAAGAAGCAGCTCTCGGAGAGCCTGCTGGCGGTGTTGCAGGATCTGTGCGAGTGGCCGGCCGGGGTCGAAGTGCAACTGTGTGTGGAGTTGCTCGATATCGACCGCGATTCCTACACCAAGACCGCCATCGGCGTGTAGGAATCAGGCCGCTTCCAGCTCACTGCACACCTTGATCACCTGCTCGCGCAGCCAGACGTTGGCGCTGTCCTGATCAGCGTTCTGGCTCCACTGCATGTCGAGGGTGAACCCCGGCAGGCCGTTCGGCGCCTCGCAGTGATTGAACACCGCGTCGTTGGTCAGCAGGCGCTGGATGCGCCGGGGCAGGGTGAGGATGAAGTCGGTCCCGGTAATCATCTTCAATGCCGCGCTGTAGCTGTTGGAGCGCGCGACGATCTGCCGCTTTTGCGCCTGACGCGCCAGCCAGCCGTCGACCATGTTGGTGGTGGAGGTCCACGGTGTCGGGAACACGTGCCGCCGTTCGGTGAAGGCCTGCAGACTCAGCCGCGGTTCCAGCGGCGTGGCGCGTTTGTCGAAGACACAGACCAGATCATCTTCCAGCAGCATTCGCGACTTGAGGTCGGTGTGGCTGCGGTGGAAGTTGGGGCCGAAACAGATCACCAGATCGAGGCTGCCGTCGCGCAATTCGTCGGCAGGCACGTCGGTCTCGAACTTGTGCATGTTGACCACCACCGGCAAATCGTCGAAGTCGAAACGCTTCAACAGGCGCGGCAACACCAGTTGCTCGAAGTATTCCGGGGCGCAGATATTGAAGGTCACCGCTTGCCGGGTCGGATCGAAGACCGGGGCGCCGGCGTGGCACAGGTTGATGCTTTCGAGGATCTTCTGCACATGGCCGTACATGGTGCCGGCCTTGTAGGTGGGCCGCATGCCCGTGCGGGTGTTGATGAACAGCTCGTCTTCGAAACTGGTGCGCAATTTTTTCAGGCAGTAGCTGACAGTGGACTGGCTGACGCACAGCGTCTCCGAGACATCCGTGACGCTGCTCTGCTCATACACGGCGATAAACACCATGAGATCCTGCATGTCGAGCTTTCGAAGCAAGTTACTGTTCAGCATCCGTTCCGTCTCGCTGTGCTCCTTGCGCTGAATCCGCGCAAACGTGTGCGCATGATCGTAGCGGAACGATGGTGCCAGGACAAAGCCCTGTAGGACGTTTCAATGTCGCCAGTGGGACAGAAACTTTTAGCAACACGACGTCGGCAAATAAACCGCAAAAAGATGGCAACAAGCCTCTAGCCCGGCGATGGTATTTGGTTCCCGGATGTGTCGGGCGTAGTGCCGAGGGTCAAAGCACAGGACTATCAGCAACATCACCACCATCACTGCAGTCAGCGACCACCAGGCCCATTCGAAGCTGCCGAGCTGGTCGCGGATCATTCCGGCCAGCAGCGGCGAAAGCCCGGCGATCAAGTAGCCGATGCCTTGCACGAACGCGGTCAGGCTGCCGGCACGCTGCGGGTGGTCGAGGTGATCGAGCGAGACGATCAGGCTCATCGGAAACAAGCCGCCAATCCCCAGCCCCAGCAGGCACGGCCACAGCAGGCTGAGGTGTTGCGGGCTGAGGATCAGTCCGCAGAAGCCGCCGATGATCAGCAGCAGCAACCCTGCCAGAACTGCCCGTCGATCACGGCTGCGGTTAGCGATGGCCGGCGTCACCAGCCCGGAAATCACCTCCATTGCTGTCAGAAAACCCAACAGCAAACCGGCCTGCTGTTCGCTCCAGCCTTGTTCCACGTAGTACGGCGCCAGCCAGGCGAGTACGCAGGTGTAGGACGCCGTGCCGAGGCCGAAGAAGATAGCGAGCAGCCAGGCGCGGGAATTACGCGTGAAGGATTGTTTTCCTACAGGGGTGTTCTGGATGGATGCCGGGGGCGACTGTGTCCACCAGACCAGCAACGCGAGCAAGGCCAGTCCTGCCCAGATCGCCAGGCCTGTGCGCCAGCTGCCGGTGTGTACCAGCACCAGTGGCGAAAATGAGGCGGCCAGCGCGGCGCCGCCCATGATCGACGTGACATACAGGCCCATGCACAGCGCCACGTGGTCAGGGAAACGTGATTTGATCAGCGCGGGCATCAAGGCCTGAATCAGGGCGATACCCATTCCGGCCAGCACCGCGCTGCCAATCAACTGCGGTGCCGAATCGAGCACCAGTCGCGACAGTGTCGCCAGACCGATAATCCATAGCGAGAGGATCACCGTGCGTTGCTCGCCCAGCCGGCGGCTGATGCCGATGCCGAAAAACATCGCCAGCCCCATCGCCATCACCGGCAGCATGGTCAGCAGCGAAGCGACGCTGAAGCTCAGCGGGATATCGCCGCGAATCGCCGACAGCAACGGCCCGATGGCGGCCATGGAGGGGCGTAGATTGAGCGCGACGAGGATGATGCCGATCATCAGCCAGACAGCGGGACGGGAGGTAGCGCGGACGTTTTCCATCGGTAGGCTCTGGATTGCGGAGGCTATCGATTAGGCCGCGGCCACACGGTGCGGACAAATCAGATTTCCCGAGTGTTATTTAAAAACTAAATACCGCTCTCCCGGTAACGCGTCATGGATCGTTACGCTCGGATTAATCTTGCGAACCTCGCTGTAAGACTATTCTTTCTCTCTGGCAGGACATTTCGTTACAGCTCTGGCCCAGCGCAGGCGCGTAAAACGCCGGCGGCGATATATACTGCGCGCCATTCTTCAAGGGAGAGCCGTGTGGCCATCGATATTCACTGGATTCGCGACAACGAAAGCCTCGCGCAGTTTTGCGCCGAGTGGCAGCAGCTGCCGTTCGTTGCCCTCGACACCGAATTCATGCGGGTCGACACCTTCTACCCGATTGCCGGTTTGTTGCAGGTCGGCGACGGCAAACGCGCCTACCTGATCGATCCGCTGACCATCGACGCCTGGCAACCGCTGGCAGCGTTGCTGGAAAATCCGGCGGTGCTCAAAGTCCTGCACGCCTGCAGCGAAGACCTCGAAGTGCTGTTGCGTCTGACCGGCAGCCTGCCGGCGCCGCTGTTCGATACTCAATTGGCAGCGGCCTACCTGAACCTCGGGTTCTCGATGGGCTATTCGCGGCTGGTGCAGGAAGTGCTCGGTATCGAGCTGCCGAAGGGCGAAACCCGCTCCGACTGGTTGCAGCGTCCGTTGTCCGACACTCAAGTCAGCTACGCCGCCGAAGATGCGGTGCATCTGGCGGAAGTTTTCGTACAACTGCGACCGAAACTGTCCGACGACAAATTCGCCTGGGTGCTGGAGGATGGCGCCGAACTGGTGGCCAACCTGCGCCGCGAGACCGACCCATACGAGGTCTATCGCGAGGCCAAACTGGCGTGGAAACTGTCCCGTGCGCAACTGGCTGTGCTGCGTGAGCTCTGCGCCTGGCGTGAGCGTGAAGCCCGCGCGCGCAATCTGCCGCGCAACCGCATCGTCCGTGAACATTCGCTGTGGCCGCTGGCCCGCACGCAACCGGACAACCTCGCCGCGCTGGGCAAGATCGAAGACATGCACCCGCGTACCGTGCGTCAGGACGGCGAATTTCTGCTTGATCTGATCAAGCGCTCTGGCAGTGTGGGGCCTGATCAATGGCCGCCGGCGGTGCCGGAGCCATTGCCGGTCGAAGCGGCGGCGCTGATCAAGCAACTGCGCGCCCTCGGCCAGGCCGAGGCCGAACGCCTGGGCATCGCGCCGGAACTGATGCTGCGCAAGAAAACCCTCGAAGCGCTGGTCAAAAGCGGCTTCCCCGAGGGCCCTTATCAATTGCCTGAGTCGCTGCGTGGCTGGCGCCGCGAACTCATGGGTCAGAAGCTGCTGGACAGCCTGGCCACCGCCGGAGAACAGCCTTGAAACGTATTTGCTCCATTTACCAAAGCTCGAAGAAACCCGGGATGTATCTTTACGTGCTCAAGAGCGATGCTCTGGAGCGCGTGCCCGAAGCGCTGATGGCGGCCTTCGGCAAGGCGAAGCATTCCTTTGACCTGGTGCTGACCCCTGAGCGCACACTGGCGCGCGAGGACATCACCGTGGTCCTGGAAAACCTCGACAAGCAGGGCTATCACCTGCAAATGCCACCGGCCGAGGACGAGTACATCGAACACCTGCCCGAAGAGTTGCTGCGACGCAACGACCCGGTCTGATCTGCGGGGCCCTGTTCTGGGCCTCTTGCCACCCTGGAACTGATTTTACGGCGACGACCGCCACGAAGGAGCACGGCTCTTTCGGCGGTTGCCTGCACGGTTTGCGAAAGGTTTGAAGATGCGCGTTCTGATTGCTGAACACGACCACGCGGTGTACGCCCGGCTGCTGCGTCAGGCGGCCCCCGAACTTGAAGTACTGACCAGTGGCGACTCTGCCGAACTGGCCCGTCAGGCTGCCGATTGCCCGGTGTGGCTGGGACAGCCGGATCTGCTGGCGACCCTGCTGCGTCAGGGCCACCAGCCGCAATGGCTGCAATCGACCTGGGCTGGCATCACGCCGCTGCTCGCCGACGGCTTGCGCCGCGATTACCGCCTGACCCGTGCGGTGGGGATCTTCGGTCAGGTGATGGCCGAATACGTGCTGACCTACATGCTCGGTCACGAGCGGGAAGTGCTGGCGCGCCTGGTCAGCCAGGTCGAGCGCAAGTGGGACAATCGCACCGGCCAGAGCCTGGTCGGACGCAAGGTGCTGATCGTCGGCACCGGCGATATCGGCCAGAGCGTGGCGCAGTTCCTGTTGCCGTTTGGCGTCGAGCTGTACGGCATCGCCAGCAGCGCGCGCGAGCAGGCGCCGTTTGTCGAGGTCGGCTCGATGGCGGATCTGCCACGGCTGGTGGGCGCGGTCGATTACGTGGTCAACCTGCTGCCGAACACCGAGCACACCCACGACATTTACGACGCGGCGCTGTTCAAGCAGTTCAAGCCGACCGGGCTGTTCATCAACGTCGGACGCGGCGTGGCAGTGGTTGACGCGGATCTGGTGGAAGCCTTGAAGGAAGGGCATCTGGCGGGCGCGGTGATCGACGTCTGCCGTCAGGAGCCGTTGCCGCAACGCCATCCGTTCTGGACCGCCTGGGGCTTGTTGCTCACCGGGCACAGCTCGGCACCGACGTCGCCGGCGTTGATGGTGCAATTGTTTGTCGAGAATCTGAAGGCGTATCAAGCGGGTGAAGCGTTGCGCGGGGAAGTGGATTTCAACCGCGGTTACTGAATGTTCGCCGAATAAACTGTGGGAGCGAGCCTGCTCGCGAAGGGGGAGTGTCAGCCAACATCATCGTTGTCTGACACAGCGCTTTCGCGAGCAGGCTCGCTCCCACATTTGTTTTTTGTGCTGGCTTACAGGGTGAAGTTGCCTTCAGCCACCAACTCGCTCAGCGGACGACGCGGGCTCGGCGTTTCACGGGCCTGCAGGTACTCGGCCAGCGTCGCCTTGTCGCCCAGCTTGCCGACAGCGACCGCCGCGTGCAGCGCATAACCTTCCGGAATATTCAGCTCCTTGCGGGTCAGCTCCTGATCGAAACCGGCCATGCCGTGGGTGTGCCAGCCGCTGATGCTCGCTTGCAGCGCCAGGTGGCCCCAGGCCGAACCGGTGTCGAAGGTGTGCCACAGCGCCGGGGTTTCTTCGCTGGCGCCGGGGGCGGTGAAGGTGGTCTTCGAAATCACGATCACCAATGCCGATGCGTGCTGCGCCCAGCTGCGGTTGAACTCGTTCAGCAGACCCAGGAAGCGCTCCCAGTTCGGCGTATCACGGCGCGCATACAGAAAGCGCCACGGCTGCGAGTTGTAGGCCGATGGGGCCCAGCGTGCGGCTTCGAAGAAGCTCAGCAGGGTTTCTTCCGGGATCGCTTCGCCGGTGAAGGCGCGGGGCGACCAGCGCTCGGTGAACTGCGGGTGAATGGCGTAATCGGCAACGCGAGGGTTGGCACTCATCGAAAGATTCCTTGCTGTGTTTGAGTCATGAATTCGTGGCAAAACCCTACTGGGCGGCGATTCGCCTGACAAGCGGGATTTACCGACAGTCGCCAGCGCTTGGCCCGCAAGGCCGTGGGCACTAGACTGGCGGCCTTTTCACCACCTGATGTTGATGCTTGAGCCATGGCCGCCAAAGTCGAACCGTTCTGGAAACGCAAAACCCTCGAGCAACTGGATCACGAGGAATGGGAATCGCTGTGCGACGGCTGCGGTCTGTGCTGCCTGCAGAAACTCGAAGATGAAGAAGACAACAGCGTCTATTACACGCGCATCGCCTGCAAACTGCTGGACCTGAAAACCTGCCAGTGCAGCGACTACCCGAATCGCATCCAGTTTGTCCCGGACTGCATTCAGCTCACTCCGGGCCAGGCCGAAGAATTCAAATGGCTGCCGCCGACCTGCGGTTATCGCCTGGTCAGCGAAGGCAAGGACCTGCCGCTGTGGCACCACCTGGTGTGCGGCGACCGTGACGCGGTGCACCACGAACGGATTTCCCAGTCCGGGCGCATGCTCGCCGAAGGCAGCGTGCCGGAGGATGACTGGGAAGATCACCTGATTTTCCGCGCCGGTTAAGCACCAAGGGTTCCAGGATTCAACAAGGAGTGTGTATGGCTGGGGGATTGCTGCGGGCATCGCTGATCGGTCTGCTGGCGCTAAGCGCGCCAGTGTGGGCGGCGAAGAAAGTCGATCTGGATTACCACGTACGCCTGCTGCCGCAAAGCGATCAGGCCGAAGTACGACTGACCCTGGCGAAAGGCGAAGCGGTGCGCAGTCTCGATTTCGACCTCGGCGACGGCAGCCACTACAGCGACTTCAAGGCCGACGGCCAGTGGCAGTTGACCCCGGGCAAGCAGGCACGTGGCCTGTGGTGTCCGAGCGGCGACAAGGCCAGCCTGACCTATCGCGTCAGCATCAGCCACGGCCGCAAGAGCGGCAGCTTCGACACGCGCATGACCCCGAACTGGGCTTTGCTGCGCGGTGATGACCTGGTGCCGCCGGCCAGGCTCGATCAGCAGGATGGCGTCGAGCTGGTGTCGCGCCTGCAATTCGAACTGCCCAACGGCTGGCAAAGCGTCGAAACCGCTTGGCCGCGTATCGGCAAGAACAAATTCCGCATCGACAATCCCTCACGGCTGTTCGACCGCCCGACCGGCTGGATGCTCGCCGGTCACCTCGGCAGCCGCCGTACGCGACTGGGAGAAACCGAAGTCACCGTGGCCTCGCCGCAAGGGCAGGGCATGCGTCGTATGGACGTGCTGACCTTGCTGACGTTCGTCTGGCCGCAGGTGCAAGCGGTCTATCCCCGGCATCCGAAAAAACTGCTGATCGTCGGCGCCAACGACCCGATGTGGCGCGGCAGTCTGGGCGCACATGAATCGATCTACTTGAACACACGTCTGCCGCTGGTTAGCGAGAGCGGTAGCAGTGCGCTGGTGCGTGAGCTTGCGCAGGTGTTCGGCCGGATCAACGACGAGCATCGCAGCGACTGGATCAGCGAAGGGTTTGCCGAGTATTACGCGATCGAACTGGTACGCCGTGCGGGTGGCATGAGCGATGAGCGCTATCAGGCGTTACAGGCGAAGCTGAACAGGGAAAGTCAGAAAGTCACGACCCTGCGCGGCGAACAGATCAGCCCGGCGCAAGTTGCCAAAGCGGTGGTTGTGCTGCAGGAACTCGATCGCGAGATTCGCTTGAAGACGCGCAACAAGCGTTCGCTGGATGATGTGTTGCGCGGGGCGATGCATCTCGGGACGGTGGACACCAAGGCGTTTGTGCAACTGGCCGAGAATGTTCTGGGCGAATCCTCGAAAGTTCTCGATAGCGCATTGCTTCAGTAATACCGCTTTCGCGAGCAAGCCCGCTCCCACATTTGATCGCATTCCAACTGACGGAATCCGGTTCAATGTGGAAGCGGGCTTGCTCGCGAAGAGGCCAGAAGCCTCAACGAAAATCTCGAATCAAACCCCGGTTTTTGGTGATTTCACCGATGATCGCATTCCAACTGACGGAATCCGGTTCAATGTGGAAGCGGGCTTGCTCGCGAAGAGGCCGGAAGCCTCAACGAAAATCTCGAATCAAACCCCGGTTTTTGGTGATTTCACCGATGATCGCATTCCAACTGACGGAACCCGGTTCAATGTGGGAGCGGGCTTGCTCGCGAAGAGGCCAGAAGCCTCAACGAAGATCTCGAATCAAACCCCGGCTTTCGGTGATTTCACCGAATCATTGCCAGTCACCGTGGCCGTGCTGGTCGCTGCCTCGGCATTGGCCTTGAGCTTGCTCAGTTCTTCCCCGGCCCGTTCGATCTTCGCCCGGACGTTGTTCATGTCCTCACGGCTTTTTTCCAGCAGGCTTTTCATCGAGCTGTGCCCGGTGATGCCACGGGCCATCGCCACGCCGCCAATCGCCACCTGAATCAGACCGAACACGCCGCCACGGCGCAGGCCCTTGCCGACCATGATCACGCCACCGGCCAGCGAGCCGATGCGCTCCCAGCCCTGTACGTTCTGCTCGGTCGGGCTCTGGAACGGGGTGGAATCGATACGTTGGAGGCGTTTGAGTTCGGTCATGATCTGTCTCCCAGGCAATGTGCAATAGATAGATAAGCTGACTGCCGCAGCGGCCGGCTCGTTCCATCGAATGTGCGACGTTTCAGCGGAATTTCGGCCCGGAGCGAGTATTCAGGCCCTTGGCCATGCGGTCGTAGAGCACGACGTTGACCGTGGCCGCCAGATTCATGCAGCCGGTGGTCGGGATGTACACCACGTCTTCGCACCAGTCGCGGATCTCTTTATCCAGCGAGCCGTCTTCCGGGCCGAAGATGTACAGCGCACGATCCGGATGGGTGTATTCCGGCAGCGGGCGGGCGCCCTCGACCAATTCCACGGCGACCGGGACGCAGTTGAGCGGGAGGATTTTTTTCAGGTCGTCGATGCCGATTAGCGGGATGTCGTAGTGCACGCGCTTGGTGTCGGTGACGAAATCGGCGGCGCGTTCATAACGCTTGCCGGTGTAGAACACCGACGCCACGCCGTAACAGCCTGCGGCGCGCATCACCGAACCGACGTTCTCCGGTGATTTGGGGTTGTACAAACCAATGCAGCTGTAACGTTTGTCTGCCACGAGCGGGGTGCCTTCGGGAAAAAGAGGGCGATTATACGGGGATTGGGCAGTTGTGGTCAGATCAAGGATTACCGGTGCCCGAACGGCCGCCTTCGCGAGCAAGCTCGCTCCCACAGTGGTTTTGTGTATGACACCGATCCAGTGTGGGAGCGAGCTTGCTCGCGAAGGGGCCAGTCGGGCCAATGAAGAACTTTAATCTTCTTTTTTCATCAGCCCGGCGAGGGCGGCAAACGGGTTATGCGTGGCCTTGGCGATTTTTGGCGTGCTCAGCGAGCCGTCGCCGAAATATTGCTGGTCGGTGTAGCGCGAGTGTTCATTGTCGTGGCAATACAGGCATTTCTGGCAGTGCACATATTTGGTATGTGACTCCGTCTTTGTTGATCTTCACTTTTAAACTCTGATCTGGTTGTCGTTGACAGGTCACCTGAGTGAACTAGCCTCTGAGGATGTGCCCTGGAGGATTTTCCATGCGAGTAATTTTTCCAGCCCCCGACAGAATGCATACGCTTGGGTATCCAAAGCTTGCGTATGTGCCTTTTCTAATAGCTGACGATGGAAGTTACCCAGTTGAAGCGAATCGCTACTTGAGAGAGAGGGCCTGTCTTGAGTGGAGGCCCAAAGTTGGATACGGGGAAGAGCGCTTTCGTTTTAACAGAAGCCTAACGATTAATAGCCTTGACGCGATGGCTCGTCGGCTGATGGAGTTTCTCCTGTGGTGCAATAAGCAAAAAAATTCCAACGCTTGGCGTGAAGTTACTTACCAAGATGATTTGATAGACAAGTGGCAGGTGGGGATGCTTGATGGCTCTGCTTCGCGTAGTCAAAAACGGCTTTCCAACGAAACAGTAAACGCTAGAGTTGCAGAGGCTTGTTACTTCCTAATTTGGGCGGCTGAGCGAGGCTACAGAGAGAGTTTTGATGCTCTCGTCAGCCTAAGAGGAAGTCAAAATCAAAAATTACGGCGGCGAAATAATCTAGGATCTGTGCGAGTGGCGGCGCTTCCTCCAGAGAGAAGCAGATTATCCCTACCGACAGAGAAGGCACTATCGAAGTGGAAAACACTTTTAAAAATTCGTCATGGCGAAGTAATGTCGCTTTTTGCTGAGTTTCTCATTAAGACTGGTGTAAGGATCAGTGAAGGTATTGGATTGAGAGCTAATGATCTGCCAGGGAAAAATTTTGGGGAAGATAAAAATTCATGGCGAGATGATTGGGTCGCCGCTGGTGAGGTGCCGTGCACGATCTGTATGGGTATTAAAGGCCCCAAAGTTTTCCGCGGAAGCCAAGAGAGTGTTACATCTCGGCAGATATATATACCGATTGAGCTTGCTGATCGGATGGATAACTACAAAAGAGAAGGTCGTGCGACTCTAATATTGAGGTGGATCACTAGCGGAAAAAGTCGGATAGATCGAGATCGCAGAAAAAAAATCGCTAGGACCGATCAGTTCTGGATAGGTAAGCGCGGACGCCCGCTTACCGCAGGATGGGTTCGTCAGGCATGGTCATCTGTTGAATGTGGTCCGTGGAAATGGAGCCCTCACAGAGCTCGGCATGAATTTGCTGTAAACACTATTGTGGATTATACGCAGAGTCTTATTGATGTCGCTAAAATTCCTGAAATTCCTAGCGCAGGATGGCTTCATGGGCTCATGGCGGGCCAAGTTCAGATCATATTGAGCCCGCTGCTGGGCCATATAGACGAAAAGACTACGATGATTTATCTGGCAGCAGCTCGCGAACGCTTGTTGTCAAGATTTGTTCATCCAGTTCTAATTTGGCAAAAAGAATGTGATGAGTAAATTCTATTGATTGATGCAGTTCGCCGAGGCGGTGATTATGGAGTCTCGTTTTTTAA
This sequence comes from Pseudomonas sp. MWU12-2020, assembly GCF_023100605.1. Taxonomy (NCBI): domain Bacteria; kingdom Pseudomonadati; phylum Pseudomonadota; class Gammaproteobacteria; order Pseudomonadales; family Pseudomonadaceae; genus Pseudomonas; species Pseudomonas sp. MWU12-2020. Next base: position 112,534 of record NZ_JALMEX010000009.1, on the reverse strand, counting down.
TAAGAAGTGAGCATAAAGACTATGTTTCGGCGTCGGCGTGCGTTGATTTTGGAGAGTTGTGGTTAGGGGGAGAAAGTGCGAAATCTAAAAGAAACGGGAACTGGGCGGGGGGATTTAGCGGGCGTCCAGGCCTGGCTGAAGATATATTTGCAGCAATTAAGGTTATTGCTGTAACTAGGCGTCCCCAGGCGATTAGTGGCCTTCTCCACGAACTTCGATCTTTCTGGCGCTTTTTAGATGCTTTTGAAAGGTATCTGAAGGAAGCAGATGGTATCCGAAAAGTCGATGGCATCGCTATGATTGAAACAATCCACGGACTGCGGTGGTTGAGACCTGCTGATGGTAGTTGGTGCGCCGTTCGACCGGAAAAATATAGATCCGTACTTCTAATACTTCAAATGAGCCGGCGCTCAGCAGGACTGATGCCTTTACATTGGCCTGCGGCTAAAAATCCTAACAGGATACGTCGTGTTGATACGCCCTCCAGAGCGGAGGGGGTTACGATGATCAAACTATTAACGCGGAAGGCACATGCTATCTGGAAAAGGTGGGATGATGCAGATTCAATGGCAGAGCAAGGAAAATCGCTTGTAGGATTATCAAGGGAAGAACTAATAGCCGGGAATGTCACCGAAGCTGACATCCACGCAACGTATAGGGAGGTAATAAAAGTTAGTGGCGAGCCCGCGCCAGTTATGAGTACAGTTGCTAAGATAGTGGGATTTGGCAAAACTTTACCACGCTGGTGGCCAAAAAAACAGCTCGGCCAACCAAGAGCAGGCCAAGCTATTAATGTTGAAAATGACTTGTTGCCTGGTCTATATCCCACTGGGCAAGATATTTATTGCCTGGCATTGTTGTTTATGGCAAGAACTGGGTGGAATCCTACTACTGTATTTGCTCTAGATTGTTCAAGCGAACAAACGTGGTTTCGTAAGTATGGTGAGGACTACGTATGGATTCATAGTTATAAAGCACGAGGGAGAGAATGGCAAGATACTATCTCTCCTGTAAAAAGTACATCCCACTGCTTTCAAATAATCCAGAAATTGTTACATCGAACCGCGCCTCTTCGAGAAAGATTAAAGTTTGATGCGGGTCGTAGTAAATTCCCTGAATTAGCCGTTAGGTCTCCTTGGTTGTCAATTAATGATTCTACGACAATAAGGGTTCTTAGTGATGAGAACTTGAGTCGTATGCGAGGGTTTTTATCAGATCTTGTTCGTGCCTATAATAAAAATGCGATAGATAAACTTCCTGTGTTTAGGCCGTCTGATTTTCGGGATGTTTTCGCTGAAGTTGCTCATAGGACAGGTGGTTACTCTGTTTTTCTAACTCAGATAGCGCTGGGGCATAAAAGTGTTAACACCACTAGAAGATACCTTCGATCTCTAGCTTGGCGTAAGGAGTCGGAAAAAGATTTGAATAATCTAATTACTACGGTATTTGAGCAGATTGAGGTGCATCGTGTCATCGACTTTGCTCTATTGCGGGCGTCAGTGGACGGTATAAATGTAACAGAAGAGCAAATTGCTAGATTAGCGGCATATCGAAAGAACCGGACTTACAGCGGAATGGGTTGTACAACTCCTTTGAATCCTCCGGAGTCGATAGACCCGCTCCATCCAAGGGACGGGACAGCCGTCTGCGCCCAAGGTCAGAGGTGTGCTAGTTGCCCTAGAGGAGTAGTGTTTAAGGATAGTTTATCTCACTTGGCTAAGTGTCTGGCTGAACTGGAGTGGAAAAGAGGTAACGTCGGAGACGTTCGCTGGTATGAGTCGTCGGATAGTATAGATATGGAAATGATTCAAGCTACTCTGAAGCAGTGGCCTGAACCGGAGGTGACGCAGGCTGTATCACAGTGGAGGCATAAGATTAATATTGGGGAGCACCGGATATTGATTGCGGCAGCGGGAGTGCACTAATGGGTGGCTTTGTCTCGCCTTTATACGAGAGCCGCCGTGACGCTCTCAATGAAAAATTGAAAGCTGATGACCTTCTCAATATGGGAGTTCGGGATCTGCTTGACGTTCAGTATGCTCTCGGAGCTGGAGGTTCGTGGGGGAAGTGGGAGTTCCCTCCAGAATTTATGCCTGATGGACAGTTGCGAGGTTTGTCGCGGCGCAGTTGTTCGATCGAACAAATAACTAGTGATTCGGCTGTCGACGAATTAAAAATATCGCAGGCATGGACTGAAATCATCCGCTACGGAATAGTAAGATCCATTATGCCGGGCGCACGGGTCATCGCAAAGCCCTCCACAATAATGTCTGAGCTGCACTTGCTGATTAGGCTTGCAAGAAAAATAGTTGAACAGCCCTACAGCGCCACGATGTTTTGGAGTAACGCTGCCAGTAGGGAGCTTTCCAATATGAGTTCGATAGGGAACTCCATTGTTGATACGCTTAGGAGGTTTAAAGAAAGGGGCTACATATCTGACTGTTTGCGGGAGGAACCGCAGGTTGAAGGAAGAGCGGTAGAACGTAATCGTTATAACGAGGCTGTGCCCGACCAGAAATGCCAAAAGAGCGAAGCCTGGCTTCCGCTTCCTGATAAATTCACAAGCGAATGCGGGTGGAGATCAATTCGAATTATTCGATTGTTAGGACCTACTTTGCTTGCGGCATTGGAGGAAGCGATGCTGGTACCCGTCAGGAAACGACAGGATGGGGGAGATCTACATCCGAGAAATCAGCAGCTTGCTATCGCAGAGGCACGCGATGCGGTGATTTCCGGTTGGAGTTGGTTAAGTAAAGATGGCTCACCAATAGAGTCTTTAGAGTTGGATCTCTTGGTGAAGGAAACAAAAAACAGAGGTATGGTTCTCAGTGAAAAATTACCTTACCTGGCGTGGCCCCCGAAAACCTTTGCTGACGCGTGGGGTTTATTATCCGTACTTCAAGGTGCTCATCTTTTTCCGATATGCTTAGCAAGTGGTCCTAGGGCGTCAGAGGTATGTGGGTTTACAGTAAATTGTCTTGAAGAAGTTTCTGGTATTGGGCATAGAATTGTTGCGAAAACTTATAAGTTGGTAAACGATTTCGGAGGGCGACAAAGAGATTTTTGTGCGCCTGAGCTGGTTGTTGACGCTCTGCTGCAGCAGATCCGTCTTGCTCAGCTTGTAAAACAGCGAGCGGGTGTGTGCGGAGATCATCTGTGGGTTCATACTCGGACGTTTGGACGCGGTTTAATGGGGGAAAAGCATCTGCTGCTAACCCGGTTTATTGATGATTACGCATCCAAGATTGATGTCAGGCAATTCCTAGATAATTCAAGTCGCGTGCATGTCCACCGTTTTCGAAAAACTCTTGCACGTATCGTTGCTCTATCATTGGTCAACTCGCCAATAATTCTTATGGACTGCTTTGGTCATGAGGATTTAGATATGACTATTCGCAGTTATATTCTCAGTGATGAAGGGATTGCGCGTGAGGTATTAAAAGTTCAGAAAGAACTGGTGATTCTGATGGCTGTGGATGTGATCAATGATTCGGAAAATTTAGGTGGTGCAGTTGGTGAACAGCTACGAAATCGGAAGTCAAACTTTTTACAGCTCTTAGGTAAATCGGAGTTTGAGCCTCAGGATGCTTATGAATTTGCTGCGCGGGAAACATTTGATGGGCGATCGTGGATTATGGTTTCCCCGGGAGTGTATTGCACACTGCCGACTGGCAGCGGTGGGTTGTGTGCCAAGGGTCAGGGAAGAACTAATCCCGCATATTGCCAAAGCGGATGCCCATTCCAGTTGCTAACTGCCGCCCATCAAGAAAAGTGTGATGATGCTGTTGCGGAAATTATTATGAACTTGCAAAAGGCAATAGATGATGAGGAGGACATGATTGTTTCACTGTGGGCGGGCCAATTAAAAAATTGGCTCCATCGGTGGCCACAAGTAGAGAAGAAATGGCGGTCGCATCCGCTAGTGGAGGCGTATGGTCAAATCCAAGTCAAAAAATGATATCGTCAATGGTTCTTTAATTGCGCATGCTAAGTCTCGTTCAGATGCAGTCAGCGTAAAGCTCCATAAAGCTATGGCGACTATTGAACTTGAATTAGAAAGTAATGATGGCATCTACCCCTTCAACAAGGGCAGGCTATCAATGGCAGAGGTTTGTCGTCGCGCTGGAATACACAAGATTACATTGCAGGGCGAAGTTCATAAATTAACCAGTAGGGTCATATTAAAAGAGTGGCTAGAAACACTGGAGGAACAGCTGGTTAAAGGGTCCAAGACTGTCCGGCGCAAGGTTACATGCAAAATTGATGATTGGAAAGAAAGGTATACTGATTTGGCTAGATCTTATAACGAGATTTATGCCATTGAAATTGTATCTCGAGATGCGAAGTTGGAGGAGGCGCTGCTAAAAATAACTCAGCTCGAAGAAGAGTTGCTCATGCTGCGAGTGCAGTTGTCTGATAAGGCAGTAGTGTTAATTTCTGAATGCAGGAAAGGTACCGTTAAGACTCTTGACCAGAAGTAGGCGGTATAGGGAGTCGCGCATACGCTAAAATTATAGCGGCTCTGGGGGCGTAGGAGTGATTCTCAACACCTCGTCCAATATCTCTTTAATAGCTGGAAATGCGGTCGCGCCTCCGCATTTCCCTGCCTCTCAGCCTTTTTAGCGTTCAAAGTGTCAGAGATCCTATTCTTGAAGTCCATGATGGAGAATAAGTAGCCCTTTCCTATTTGATATCACTAGCTTTGTGGCATGCCATTTACCTCATCTTTTTTAGGTAGAAGCTGAGGCGCTAGACTCTCGCTGCACAATTTTCGATGTCATCACGCAATATCTCAGCAGTAGCCACCATGCGAATATGGCGTCTGTGCCAAAAAGGCCTTCATCATCAATCAGCCCATGTGCTACTTCGTTACGTAAATTCGTGCCGAGGGGATCAACGAGTAAACCTTGAAGCTCGAATATGCCATCTGCGCCGAAGACTTGAAGCGCTTGGGGTGTTTCTAGAAGTACACCTAATGGCCTCTCTGGCTGCACGCCACCAGGTTCTAGCATGGAGGTGGCACCGCCCATCGACTCCACAACATGACGAATGATTGCTTCGAGTTGTGGTATCACAAGATGCGAAGCAACGAGCATATCCCCGTGAAAACCTGCCACTAAAGCACGTAGAACGCTTTCCAAATGTCCTGGCGGGATCCAAGGACTATGCTGAATCAAGCCTAATATATCGATCCGATCCGGAAAGTGCGCAGCCAGTATCTCAGTTCGAGCGGGGTCCAAGGCGCCCTGTACTGTAAGACCTCTCCCCAATCGGGCCGTGCTAAACATCCTCCAACGAAGCCCGTCATGCTTGGGATCATCAGCTGCGTCATCAAGGCCAGGAGCACGAGCGACCACTCGACCGCGAGAGTTAACGATCTCGCTAGAAATCATACTGCCCAATATTGAGACGCGCGCCTGATCTTTGACGTCCCGGATCAGTTTTTCAATTGATGGAGGCTGTGCCATGCGAATCAAGGTGATGACAGCGTCATGCAAGCTTTTATTACGGACCGCCGCCCTGGCATTTATAACCATCTTGGTAAGATCGATGCTGGTCGAAATCGGCTTAAAATCATCCAACGACTCTTTCTGCAGTTTCAGCAGATGATCATGCAACTCTGTTGCACGTTCACGCCCACCAGGGGCTTGGCGCATGGCTTCTACTGCATCAGACAAAATTGACGCAGCGGTCATAGCTCCACGTCCAGTCTGTATTCGCGCTAGGTCAGACTCTTTAACTAAAGACTCTGCTGAATCTCTGAGTGCGGCACTTTCTCCCTCCACATCACCTGCAGCGCGAAGGCAATCCGCTGCCAGTTGATAATAGTCTTTCGCGCGCCAGTAATTTTTTTCTGCATCAGCGATAGTTGCTGCCACATGAGCGTACTCGGCGTACTGCCTCGGCTCACCATGTTTGAATTCCAGCAGTAGTCGTGTGAGGCGCAATGTTAGATAAAGAGGATCCTTTCCTTTGTGCCGATGCAGCATCGCCTCGATTTCGTTTAGCACTTTTAGCCGCAGCTCGGCTCCGCCTTTACCCAGACCTGCTGATAGGCGCAATGATCGCTCCAAGCGCTCAAGGCATTTCGACCAATCAGTTGGGCTTTCAAGTCTTAACGCCGACTCAAGATACGCGTCTATAGCGCCCAGAGCGGCAGGAAATGAGCGAGCTTGAATCCATATCAGATCCAACAATCTTGCTCGAATCTCGGGGTCTTTAAGAGTCAGTGCCCAGGCTAACAGTTCTCGTAGATTGTCTTTTGGGAAATCTGTCGGAATGGCGCTGCGACGACCGCCCATAACAAACATTGGGCCAAAAGGCTCAGAAGGCTGATCTGCGTGAAGCATCATAGACAGCGAGGCACCAATGAAGCGCAATCCTTCCAGTTGAGCAGGGCTCCACCGACCATCTTCCTTTTCCAGGCGGGAAATTACGCTTTGAAAACTGAGGCAGTCTAAGTCCGTGAAGCCCTGTAGCAGACTGTCCAAGTCGAGAGATGACAGGGTCTCTTCCGTGATGAGTTGCCAATTTAAAGGCATGCGTTGTCTCCATGTAAGTCTGTCGAAAAAATTTACGGTAGTTAGAGGGCATGGTGAGCCGCTTTGGGTCTCATGGGGCATACCCTCGTGTCCCTTATCTTGGGGTAGACCAAGGGGGAGCCATGATTTCGATCTCTTCGCGAACTTTTTGCAACAACGTGTCTGGGGAGACGCCATCCCGCTCTGCGTATGTGCACACCAGCAATGTTATGGGATGGATGTTCAAAATGGGCGCCAAGGCCTCTAGTCTCTCGATCGTTGGAGAATGAATTCCGCGTTCCAAGGTGCTGATGTAGGTACGCCCACTGACGTCGGAGAAATCCTCTTGGCTGAGTGCGTTTCTAGTCCGGCACCATCGGAACACTTTACCGAAAGCCTTTTTCAGTTCCATTTGCTCAATCCGCAAAAGGAACGATGAAGCCGTTTTGAATAGTATATCGCTACACAGTATACTGTTCATTTTGAGGCGTTTTGTATGTTCATTTCCGATAGCAAGGCGGAAGTCAAAGGTCTCGCATCGTTGCTTGAGCCAGGTCAGCGTGCTTGGCACGTCATGTTGAAGCCGCAGATCTCGCCTTGGTATCACGCCACCATGATCAGGTGCGATGAAGGCTTCGAGACCCGCCATGTGGTTTTTATCGACTCATTGCCGACACTCATTCATTTGGTGGCGCAGCGGCAAGACGAGACGCGGCTGGAGTCGCTTCAGCTCGTATCACCTGCGTGGCTGAATGGACATCAGTGCTGGGAAATGGATGTTCTGTTAGAGGTAGCTCAAAATCCTGAGGAAGGATCTGCAAGACTCTCCCTTAAGGATGGCAGGGTCTTATATTTTCCAGACGTTGCTCCTATCACACGGGATGGCAATTTTAAAGTGATTTACCGCTTAGCCACGGCAGTGTGACGCAAGAATCGTGGTTAGCTTTATGGCAGCCTCTGACGGATAAATGATTATTGGTTAGGTAGGAAATTTCGCACCATACAGAGACAAGGAGGCTTTTGCTCGATGCCTACTCCGACTCACTTTGTCTCGACCCAAGTGGCAGAGGAAATAGCCAAGCTCTAGAAGGATAATTTGCCGGGCCCCGCATGGAGCTTGGCTTTTACGCGTCTTGTTAACCATTTTTTTTCGCTGTAAACCACAGTGGTTAACAATGAAAAAAAGTGGTTAACAAGGTACTGTTTAGGGTGGTTTTCGAGTAATGCCTGCAATAAATAATGGTTGTCAAAGCTATGGTCGCCTCCATGCATCAGGCGACCGCAATTCTTTATGTGTGCCCGATTTAAATCCCAGCGATCCATCCCAACGCATACGCTGAAAACAGGAGTCGGGAATCTCCCATCTTTATTTCTACTCGCCTTTTACTTCGCTGAACGGGATGATCTCGTTAGGCGGCGTGACGGCACAAAGCGGTTTGCGCCAGTAGCCCACGCTATGCCATTGGTCATGTTTGAACCCAACCTCAGGGTAAGTGCCAATGTGAGTGAAACCGAGCGTTTCATGAATACCTATGCTTCCCGGGTTGGGTAAGGCGATGCCGGCATAGGCTGCATGAAACCCCTGTTTCTCGAGGAGCGGTAGAAGTCGCTGATAAAGTGCACGACCAATTCCTTTTCGGTGTACGGCTGGGTCGATATAGACGGTGACGTCTACCGACCAGCGATAAGCTTCCCTTGCTCGATGCTGACTTGCATAAGCGTATCCAACGACCTTGTCTTCCACCTCTGCTACCAGATAGGGATACGTCGGCAGTGTTGCGGCTATTCGTGCGGCCATCTCATCAACAGTCGGTGGTATCAGCTCGAACGAGATGACCGTGTCCAAAACCATTGGCGCGTAGATAGCCTGGATGGCGGAGGCATCAGCGGGTGTGGCAACCCTCACGTTGTAATTCATGTCTTTTCTTGCTGCCCCTGTGAAGAGTTGTGTTTGAAGGGCTGACCCATGCAAGGCCCAGCCCTTCAGAATGTCGCGATAGAACCGTGAACTTTCCTTCAAACGGGCTCACCGCATCCACGTACCGCAGAAAGCACCGTTCACTGAATTGGGAGCTTCTGTTCGTGGAGACTACGCTGCGGGATATCTACGACGACGTCTTTGCCACCGAGAACCTTCGCCAGGAACAGTGCCGTTAGCCCACCGAACAACTGCGCAATGATAAACGGCGCTACATCTGATATCCGTATCCCCGAGAACGTATCGGTGAACCCGCGAGCAATCGTCACCGCCGGATTCGCAAAGCTCGTAGAGGACGTGAACCAGTAGGCTGCGACAACATACGCGGCAACCACCTGAGGCACTTTTGCTTTGTGATATTTATCGCACAGCAGAATTGTCAGCACCAATCCCGACGTTGCCAGGTACTCACTGAACCACTGCGACGGCCCGGTACGAACATGATGGGAGAACTCGACCACAGGCAGCTCGAACATGAAATGCGCAGCGAATACTCCGAAGATTGCACCCGTTGTTTGAGCCGCCACGTAGGGGCCCAGTTGCTTACTGCTCAGTCCTCCGCGTAAATAATCGATTACAGAGACCACCGGGTTGAAGTGCGCACCGGAAAAAGTGGAGAAGCACACGATCAGTACATACAAGCTCGCGCCAGTTGCCAGTGCATTGGCAAGAAGCGCTAGCGCATCGTTACCGTTCGCTAGGCGCTGACCCATGATTCCAGAACCAACTACGGTGCACAGCAGAACTGCTGTACCGAGAAACTCAGCCAAGATCTTCCGTGAAGTACTCATTGGATAGGCTCTATGAGGAGAGATTTTAGGGGTAGCGGCTACTGAGCTGGCTCGTAGCCGCAGACGCTGTTACGAGCAGCAGGACTTGGGCTTAGCGGGCTGACTTCCCTCCACGACATACAGCGCATCGTCTGTGGAAAGGTAGGCATCCTGTGAGGCCAATTCAGTGGGTACACCGCGCTTGTAAACCCTGCCACTATCTCCGGTGAGTTCGCGGCCGGGCCCTCGGTAGATTACCGTCGCAGGTGTCCCATTCTGAACTTCGGGTTTGGTACCGGTGACAGTGACGGAGTAGAACCGTACAGAGCCAATTCTCTTGGTTGAGGCGTCGTTCCTGGCCTCAATCTTTATTCCCGTCAGACCGACCTCCTGAAGCTGCTTGTAGAACTCCTGCTCCTGAAGCACGCCTGAGTAGCAGGCCGACCACAGCTTGGTGTCTCGTTTCAATTCGTCAGGAATGGCGATATCTGAAATGTTGTCAGATATCGCGAAACGTCCACCTGGTTTAAGCACCCGAAAAATCTCAGCAAAAACGTTCTGCTTTTCGGTCTCGCCAACCAGGTTGATCACGCAGTTCGAGATCACCAGATCGACGGACTGACTTTCGACAAGAGGCTTGGACTGGGAGCTATCGCTGATGAACTGCTCGAAGTTTTTCCACGATGCCCAATCAGCACAAGGCTCCGTACGCAGGCGTTCCTCGGCCAGCTCCTGATCGATTTTCAAGTTGCTCGCGGAGGCCTTGTAGAAACGCAAAGGTGCGCTATCTGTTGCCTTCTGAAACGCATTCGCTTCTTCACGAGCGATCTGCAACATGCTTGGGTTGATGTCGATACCAAAGACAGCGCCCTTACTGCCAGCGATTTGGGCAGCGACGTAGCAATTCAGACCAGCCCCTGACCCTAAGTCCAGGACGACATCACCCTCACGCACATACTTGGTCGGGTTACCGCACCCGAAGTTGGCCTCGATGATCCGCTTTGGAATGTTCTTCAGGTACTGGGCACCATAGGCGTCGCTGCAGCAGCTATCAGTAAGCTGCGATTCAAGGACAACGTTGCCGTTGCTCAACGCCTCGGTGTAGTCCGCGATGATTGTGTTTTCAATTGCAGAAGTCATTACTCACATCTCCCGTTTAGCAGCACGAAGTACCATCAGCGCAGCACGATTCCTCGGCAGAGCCTGCGATGGGCACAAGCCCTTTGGTGACCTTGGGATCCCGGATTGAAGGCGTGTTGCAGTCGAAGAAGCCGCTCTTCTCCAAGGCTGGCTCGACATAGCAACGCACGGGGATGAATTGGCCTTGGTAAGGCGCTGACATCAGCAGGTTGAAGGTTTTCTCACACACCGCTGTACGGACGCCACGCTGGTAGGTATGGCCGTCGTCGTCGACCGTATGCTTCCAGGGACCTTTGTAGATAACGGCATGCCCCTGGTCGAGGCAAACGCCGGCCTTACCTTTGTATGCGCTCACGGTGAACAGTCGGAACTCAATGCCATCCTGAATGGAGACAGGCACTTCGGATGCCAGCTCATAAGTGATGCCATGAAAACCCGCTTCGCAAAGCTGCTCAGCAATAGCAGACTCTGTGAGCACGTTGCGGCACTCCAACCCCTCAACTGTGAAGGCCCTGAGCGATACGGCTTTCTCATCAGACAGAATCGCCGGGAATACCAGTCGACCATGACGTTGCAATCGCTCGTAGAGCGATTGCGCGATTCGGCCAAATTCGGGCTCAGCATTGAACCCTTCCCAGTAAATGTTCGCGAACACGGCCGCAGCGGGATCGGCTCCATTCGCACTCGAACTGAACGCTACGCCATCAGCCTGCCCCAACTGGACTCTGAGTTCGTCATAGCGGCTCGCGGAGCAGATGAACAGAGTGTCTTTGCCATCCTTCAGCGACCTGTTCAATGCCTCGTTATGCGCGCGCCAGGCAATATGGCCCGGCACCTGGAGACCATCAGTTTGGTTGGCCAGCCTGAGAGCTGCCTGCAACAAAGTAAGTGACGACATCTGTTATCTCCTTAGCATTTCAGGCAGCAACGTTTGAACACACCTTCTTCTGGCGGTGTGACCGAGTCCATGAAGAGCTTGTCCAGGCGGGAGTCCGAATGCTGCCAGTCGAAGTGAAACTCGTGCTCCTCCAACTGCAACTCCTTCACCGTGTCGTTGTTGAGCAGCGGTGAGCCTTTATAGAGATGCAGCCGAGTCTCAAACTGGATGGGGTCGACGATGTTCTCCAACTCGTTGCGAGCAATGAAATCGTGCAGCTCGGCCATGTCTTCAAGGCTCACCCAAGGGTTGAACGTGATGAAGGTCGGGTTAACCTTGACGCCGGCCTCCTTCAGAAACGCCAACGCCTCCTCGATCATGGGCACGTTCATTTCCTTGAAGACTTGGTCGAGAACTTCCTGCTTGGGGAACTCCAACGCGGTGGTGATGAAAGCAAGCCCGAGCTGCCCCATTTCCTTGATGGCGTCTTTGTTCTCCAGAATATGATCCACGCGAGTGGTGAAGTCGTACGTGAGGTCGGGGAATTGCGAATGCAGAGTCCGGATGATTTTCAAACCGTGCTTCTTGGCATTGAAAAAATCGGCATCCGTGAAGGTGAGGTGAGTCATTCCCTGTGCGACGAGGTTCGCCACGTCGCGCTCAACGAGATCGTCGGAGACCAAAAGTACCTTGCCGTCATAGGCCGCATACACCGAACAGTAGGAACACTTATGGTGACATCCGCGCGACCCTTCGACCCCACCCACAACTTTCTTTTCGCCGAGCAGCTTCTCAAGCTGAGGTTGGGGATATTTGTGTAGAGGCGGTGCCAGGTCCCTGCGCGGCAGGCGGAACCCGTCACGGATCAACTGAGGCACAACGATCTCACTGGAAAGGCCGCGAGTACGATCGATCACTCCACGCAGATCCTGCCCCTGTTCGCCACTGAGGTGTTTAGCCAAGCTGACAATGGGTTTTTCCCACTCGCCTGCGATCGCGTAGTCACCGTACTTAGAGGCCAGGCTTTTTGCATTGATGGTCGCGTATTGACCGAAGAAGCAAATTTTCTGGGAAGGCTTCGCTTCTTTAAGCTGCTTGGCCAGCTGCGTTCCGGCAGTCAGAGAGTCAAAAAGCGGTACGCAGATGAAGACCAAATCTGCGTCACTGAATCTCTCCAGGGAAAGTCCCTCGACGTAGATATCGATCAACTGCGCTTCGATATCTGCATCGAGTAGAGCTGTGGTTGCAGATATCGCGTTGAGCGGTTGATACCCCCCTTCGAATGTACTGGCGACCAGGTACTTCATTCTCTTTCTCCTTGAGCTCAGGCACGACGATTCGGTGACTGGAATCACTGATGGTTTTGTAGGAATTCGAAGTTAAAGCGAGATCAGCAGAAGGACTGCCAAACCTATCAATGCTTGTAGAACTGAGCCGGCGGTCACTAGGCGCATGTACCTGCCGGTGCTGTATTCGGGAAAGGCGTCGGTTTTGACCAACCAGTAATAGCTGTCGTTAGGGAGAATGGCGACGAAGGATCCCAGGCATACGGCGAACGTGACGCTCATCAAATCCATTCCGCTCGACGCCAAGATTGGCGAGAGAACAGGTGGGATGGCAGCAAAGGTCGCAAGCGAAGAACCATTCAGTGTTTTGAATACCGCTGCCAGCAGGAACACCCCAACCAAAATATGCGTGGTGCTGCCCGACGCGCTGAATGCCTGCTGAATCAGATCCTTGGGAAGCACCATACCGAGGGCTTGGCCCAACGCAGACGCACAACCTATGGTGAACAATAACGAGCTGGTTCTACGCATTGCTTTGGACAGCAGATCTTGAACCTCGCCAGGTTTGCAGCTAATCGCGATCAATAACGATGTAGCGATCAGCGCACCGGCGGGAGTAGTGAAGAACTCGATTACGGAATGCTGGTTCTTGGTGATGGTGTACCCGGCGATCAGGAGTGCAAAAAATACAGCCAGAGGCAGAATTACTTTGATAACCGAATCCTGAAGCACGGTCGGGTCAGTCGAATCCTTGGGAGATAAATAGTCTGTGCGAGTCGTCCAGTACGTCCAGATCGTTCCGGTAATCCACGTGACGACTGTGAGCAGCAATCCTAGATACAGAAACTTTGGGTCATGTGTGTTGGCTCCCAGCCCAATCCCGATGATCAGCGGGCCAGCGGGCATCAGAAGCTTGAACCCTGAGTAGCATCCGATCGCGATGTACTTCCTGTGTTGCCCCGCAATGGGAGCAAGAGAGGCGTAGGCCGTATCGGGACAAACCATCCCAGCTCCCAGCAGAGGTGATAGAGAGATACCGAATTTTCCGAAAGACGCACTTCCTTGCGCCGAGATCCACCCGGCAATGAAAAACGCGCTCAGGATGACGATGGCGAAATAACCGAGGTTGTTTCCGAAGCCTTTGCTCAGCGACTGGAATACGTCCCCGCTGCTACTGCCGGCAAGAAGTGGGATCAGAATCGCGCCCAGTAGCATCGCTACAGGTAGAGGAATGGAAACACTGCTCCATAGGTTTCGTAACCGGGAGCCTGTTTTCGTCCTAAGCGTTTCTACCAACATCCCTGTACCTCCAAGCGTTACCGCAGCCGCCTCTGAAAAGCCCGCAAGCCATACCTCCAATTCACAATCGCAAAATACGTTGCGTGCCGCAACTAATATCTTGGAACAATTTCGTCGGCCCTTATGCCCAAAAAAATGTGTCGCTACGACTGCTAAGGTGGTATTAGCGTTTTCCCCGGAATTGCGAGCCGAGTGCTATGCCAAAGATTGATCAGATCGACCAGGATGCCGAACAGCTCTATGAAGCGTTGAGTCATTTGGTTCGCGTGTACCAGTTTCGTGACAGAGATCGCAGCTGCTGCGAAGGACTGTCCGTCACTCAATGCTACGCGCTGGAGCATGTGATCAAGGCTGGGCCTGTTCGGGTGCAATCGCTGGCCAGCGAGCTTTTTCTCGACAAGAGTAATGCCAGCCGGCTGGTCGATTCGCTTGCCAAACAGGGCTTGGTTCAACGTGTACCGGACGCAAGTGACGGCCGTGCGCTGGCAATCACCGTGACACCCGAAGGCATGGCCATCTACGAAAGCATTCGGTCGGACCTGGTGGGAGAAGCTCGTAATCTAGCTTGCGACTTATCGAAAGAAGCACGTGATGGCGCGATCGAAATGCTACGTCGCTTCGCCAAAGCCACCGAACAACGCTGCGGCCTGAAAGAACTTAGCCGTGACGAGTATCTGCCAAGCAAATGCTGCTGAATTAGTAGGCCGTGCTCCTCACTCTGACGTTTTCACTGACTCTCCATCGAAAACGTTTCAGAGCCTAATCACCGATCTTCTGTGTACGGGAAGACAACGGGCGTGCGACCGCAAGAATTGCGAACACTCGTGAGGAGGTCTATGTGATTATAGAGTCAGTCAAGACTTGTTTCAGGGGCTTGAAATGATTGTGGAGCAAGATGTGGTCTGCGCATCTCGTGTAGAGATCAACAATGTTGAAGCCTGAAAGCCGGTCACCTGCTGCTAGCAGAAAATAGGCCGGAGGTTAGTGCAAGCATGGGCAGATGCACGAATCTAATCCGCTGGCCTATTTCAGCGAAGCTGGTGCGACATTAGTCAAAGACAATTGCGATTTTTCCGCACTTCGGTAACGCATCTAGGTATTTTAGGAAGGTGGTTCTACTTAGGTCTTCTTCTGTGATTCTCGTTTCGTTGTAATCGACTTTGTCACTCCCCTCATTGAGCAGGTAATTCGTTTTTATAAACTTAACAAGTTGCTCGGGGGTAAGAAGGTTTGGGATGCGGATCTCCTCACTCGACTCTGCAGGTACTGGTTCGGAGCACCACATCGGTTTATTGCCATTAACGTCTTTGAAAAATAGATGATGGGGAGTCGATCGAGCAAAATCAGGCGTATTAATCGTAACCGGCGTTCTAGTTAAATCATTTAGGGAGCGCTTATTTTCCTTGGGTATGCCCATTTGCTCATCAAACTTTGGGGTGCAGTAAAAAACTTCCGCGTCTTTAACTCGCGACAAGCGACATAGAGCTTCATGCTGGCTGAAAGGATGTTGGCGAGTGCCCTTCGCGTACATCTTCCTTACCGTGTCAAGCTTTGCCCTATAAGGCCTGCCATTTGGATCGTAGCCCGCATTGGTAAGACCAGTTCTGACAGTGGCATCTCTCAGTCTTTTTAAGTTGACAGGCGCTATTAGTTTGTACTGATAGAAATATGCAAAAATAAATGCGCTGTTGTTAGTACTGGTATCTATTAAGCGCTTCTTTATCCATTCAAAAAACTCCCCTTTTCTAAATTTGCACGTAGGGTCAGGCGCCGCAAATCCAAGGTCAAAACCTACGTGAACCTCTTCCTTGCCTGGAGAGAAAATTTCATATTGCCGTTTCTTATAAAGTTTGGCGAAGTGTTTCTCATAGAGTACGTGATAACTAAGTTCTACGAGCTTTTCGTTGAAGTTTACGCTCATGATTCTTCCCTAAATGTGAGGCGCCTTGCAGTAATTTTTTCTGGATTCCCCAGGATCTGGAGAACGACATTGTTCGTCGAGTTGATTATGGCAGTACCAAAGATCTTCTCGAATTTGGTGTGTGTGAACTCCATGGAGGGCAATTTTATGTCAGCGCAGAGTCCTGCAAGGTAGTCAGGAAGGCGTACATGCTCTGCATAGTCAGTTTTCCCATCCATGAATGGGTAGGCGAATATAAATTGAGGCTTATTGGGATCTTTTACATTTCCAGACTGATGACGAACGATAAGAAACAGCATGAAAGCGATGTCAAAAGCCACCTCATTGTACTTTTCAAAAGTAGCATCTCTATCAGTCACCCATCTGAGAAATGCCGGCTCCTTTAGCTTGTTAAGCGTCAAGAAGAGAAACGCTGCGAACGTAGAGGTCAGCAATACCTGCCTCGCCAGCTTCGCATTGAATTTCTTACGCTTCACTTCGTCCGCGAATTCCCCAAGCGCTTTGTCAATACGTTGCCAATACGGTCTATCGACGCCTGGGTCGTCTGACCATTCGCCGATCAGCTCACGAAGTCCTACACAGAATCCATGGATGTTGTCATCAGTGATGAAATCTCGAAGGAGCTTCGAATCTCGCTCAACGATGAACGAGACGCTGAAGGCCACAGGGCAGTTGAGGTAGGAAATCAGACCTTCCGAGGCCTGGCGTGTCTTCTTCAGGTCTTTTGGCGCAACGTTCGCGATGTACTCTGAAAAATTCTTGTCAGTCTCGTGCTTCAGAGTAATGACAAATGAAAAGCTGTCATTGGCCTTCTCTGTGTTGCCTACACAGTAGTCGGAATAGATGTTCCATGGGGCGTCTGGCGGGTACTGCTTGAACCACGCCTGCATGTCACTGTTGAGCGAAGGGCTGTTGTCTGTGAGCAGCTTGAGTAGATCGAACATGCGCTTCCCTGCCGACGATTCGAAAGTGCCATCGTATCAGCGTCAACGGGGAGGCGCACAGTTCGGAATGTGAGCTCGCCAGACGCTTACAAATCCCTAATCAGCAGTTTTCGCCTAACCTCGCGGAAAGGATCAGGCAGGCTCTCCTAAACACATTCGCTTTACCGTATATTCGAATTATCGTATATTCGATTTCCCATATGCGTGAGGTGTGGTCATGAGCGCCCCCATCAAAGTGCTTTTTATCTGCGTTGCTAACTCCGCTCGATCTCAGCTGGCTGAAGCATTGCTGAGAAACAGCGACGCGCGTTTTCAAGCGTTCAGCGCTGGTACCGAACCAACTGAGGTTGATTCACGGACCGTTGCAGCACTGGAACACGTCGGCGTTGATGCAAAAGGGCTACGCAGCAAGTCCGTCGAAGAGTTTCGTGACGAGCGTTTCGACTACGTAATTACCCCCTGCGACAAGTCTGCGCGTGAATGTCTGGCGATGCCCAAGGCAGGTGAAGTGCTTGCCTGGGACTTTGAGGATCCAGTGAGCAGCACTCACCCGGACGCCTTCAAACACGCCCTTCACGATATCCACGAACGCATCAAATTATTTGTATTGGTTAAAACCAAACACCTGGAGGCCTCATGAACGAGCCAATCACTCCTACCGTTTTGTTCAAAAGCCTGGCAGATGACACTCGAACCAAAATAACGCTACTCATCGCCCGCGAGGGAGAACTCTGTGTATGCGAACTGACCGCCGCTCTTGAGCAGAGCCAACCGAAAATATCTCGACATCTCGCACTGCTGAGATCCTCCGGGTTACTGGCGGATCGCCGCCAAGGACAATGGGTTTACTACCGACTCCATCCCGAACTGCCGACTTGGGTCACCGAAGTGCTTAAGGGTGTCGTTGATGCCAACCAGCAGTGGTTGGACACAGAAACCAAGCGGCTCTGTGAAATGAACGATCGTCCAGTCAATCAGACCGTGTGCGGCTGATCCAACCTTTCGAAACGAGCCGATCGCATGCTAATCGCTCTACTTATTTTCATTGTCACCATCGTTCTGGTCATCTGGCAGCCCAAAGGGTTGGGTGTCGGCTGGAGTGCCTCATTGGGTGCCGCGCTTGCGTTGTTGAGCGGCGTGGTCAGCCTTGGCGATTTCCCGGTGGTATGGAATATCGTTTGGAACGCCACGGCGACGTTCATCGCCGTGATCATCATCAGTCTGCTGCTCGACGAGGCCGGTTTCTTCGAGTGGGCAGCCCTGCATGTCGCTCGCTGGGGAGGTGGCAGCAGCCGCAAGTTGTTTGCCTTCATCATCTTGCTGGGAGCAGCTGTGTCAGCGCTGTTCGCCAATGACGGCGCGGCGCTGATCCTTACTCCTATCGTGATCGCCATGTTGCTGGCCCTGCGCTTTTCACCCGCAGCGACTCTGGCGTTTGTGATGGCCGCAGGATTCATTGCTGATACAGCGAGTTTGCCGTTGGTGGTTTCCAACCTGGTGAATATCGTTTCGGCCGATTACTTCAACATTGGCTTCAGCGAGTACGCGGCAATTATGGTGCCGGTCAACTTGGTCAGCATCGCTGCAACGCTGGGAATGCTCCTGTGGTTTTTCCGCAAAGACTTACCCAAGACTTATGACCTGACACAGCTCCATGCCCCAGAGGATGCGATACGCGATCGCGCAACCTTCGTGGCAGGATGGTGGGTGCTGCTCGCGTTACTGGTCGGCTTCTTCGTTGTCGAGCCACTGGGTATCCCCATCAGTGCCATCGCCGCCGCCTGCGCATTGGTGCTCTACGTCATCGCCGCCAAAGGTCACGCCATCAACACCAGCAAGGTGCTCAAGGGCGCCCCGTGGCAAGTCGTGATCTTCTCGCTGGGCATGTACCTGGTGGTGTATGGCTTGAAGAACGCCGGACTGACTGACCACATTGCTCAATTGCTCAATGTCTTCGCTGGATATGGCATTTGGGGGGCATCGCTGGGTACAGGACTCCTGACCGCCGTGCTTTCTTCGATCATGAACAACATGCCAACAGTACTCATCGGAGCGCTCTCGATACATGCAACGGAAGCTACTGGCGTAGTTCATCAAGCCATGGTCTACGCGAACATCATTGGCTGCGACCTTGGTCCGAAAATCACTCCTATCGGTAGCCTAGCCACACTGCTCTGGCTACACGTGCTGGCTAAAAAAGACATCACCATCAGTTGGGGTTACTACTTCAAGACCGGTGTGGTGCTCACGCTTCCAATCCTCATTGCCACCCTGAGCGCCTTGGCTTTGCGCCTCAGCTTTTGATTCCAGGAGATCACGATGAAAGTCCTATTCATGTGCACCCACAACAGCTGCCGGAGCATCTTGTCCGAGGCGGTGTTCAAACACCTTGCTCCTGAAGGAATGGAAGCCGTCAGTTCCGGAAGCTTCCCAAGTGGCCGGGTAAACACGCGAGCGATTCAAACGCTCAAAGCAGCTGGTATCCCTACTGAAGGCCTTAGCAGTAAAGCCTCCGATGCCTTTGAAGGGTCGCCACCAGACATCGTGATCACGGTCTGCGATCGGGCTGCCGGCGAAGCCTGCCCGATTTTCTTCGGCCCGGCGCTCAAGGCTCACTGGGGGCTGGCAGATCCCTCCGAAGCTACGGGATCTGAAGCGCATATCGAGGCGGCATTCCAGCAAACCCTGAGCAAAATCCAGGAGCGGGTCAACGCCTTCATTTCGTTGCCTATCGCTACGTTGAGCAAAGAAGACCTTAAAACTGAGCTAGCCCGCATCGGCACGTTGTAGGCCAAGCGTCGCAGGGGCCAGGAGTCACTATGAAAGACCATTTTCCAAACATCGAAGCAGACCTCATCGACGTCCCAAGCATGGAACGACTCACTCCTCGTGAGCCGTCCACGCATAAACCGCGCATCCTTCTCATCTACGGGTCGACGCGCGAGCGTTCGTTCAGCCGGTTGGTTACCCAAGAAGCCGCGCGGTTGTTGGAGCACTTCGGTGCGGAAACACGAATCTTCGACCCATCAGGTTTACCACTGCCTGATGATGCTCCGGATACCCATCCGAAAGTCGCGGAACTCCGCGAGCTAATGCAGTGGTCGGAAGGGCAAGTGTGGTGTTCTCCAGAGCGTCATGGATCGATGAGCGCTGTTTTTAAAGCTCAGATCGATTGGGTGCCTTTGGCGATGGGCGCAGTACGTCCAACCCAAGGTAAAACTCTGGCCGTCATGCAGGTTTGTGGCGGCTCTCAATCTTTTAACGTGGTGAATCAGTTGCGAGTTCTGGGTCGCTGGATGCGGATGGTGACAATCCCCAATCAGTCCTCAGTACCCAAAGCGTTTACCGAATTCGACGAGGATGGGCGTATGAAGCCTTCGTCCTACTACGATCGCCTGGTCGACGTGATGGAGGAACTGATGAAGTTCACCCTGCTATTGCGTGACCGTCAGGATTACCTGGTAGACCGTTACTCGGAACGAAAGGAGTCGGCTGAAGAGCTGTCGAAACGAGTGAATCAGCGCTCCATCTAAGGATCTCATCATGTCTCACCCTTTCTCGATCCTAGTAATGCCAGACGGTGCGGGTACTCTCATCTTCACCCCGTGTCCGGGCACTCAGGGTGAGTCGCTCCAACAAGCGCTCGCCACCCTGAAAAACGCAGGCGCCAGTGCCATCGTCAGTTTGATGTCCGACGCCGAACTCACTCACAACGGTGTTGGTGAGTTAGGTCAGCAAGTCCAGGCGGCAGAGCTCGCTTGGTACCAGCTACCGATTGAGGACGATGAGGCTCCTGACGCTGAATTTGAGGCCCGGTGGCAGAAGGCTCTCCCAGCGTTGTCGAAGCTTCTGGACGCAAACCGGGCCATTGCGATTCATTGCAAAGGTGGGTCGGGACGTACTGGGTTGGTCGCCGCAAAACTCATGATCGACAGAGGGATGCCACGTGCCCGTGCTGTTGAGTTGGTACAGCAACTGCGGCCGCGAGCAATCCAAAAGCCTTCGCACGTCTCTTACATCGAGCGCCTTTGAGAGCTTTGTCTTAGCCAGAGGGAGTAGTTGATGGACACTCAAAACACACTGCTGGATGTGGTGGTCATCGGAGCAGGTCAGGCTGCGCTGACAACGGCTTACTTCCTCAAACGCACCGGCTTGTCGTTCGTTCTGTTAGATGCAGAAAAAGGCCCGGGTGGTGCGTGGCGTCACGGATGGGATTCATTGCAGCTGTTCTCACCGTCTGCCTGGAGTTCCATCGCAGGGTGGCCGATGCCACCGGTGAATGATGGCAATCCCGGTCGAGATCATGTTGTTGATTACCTGGCACAGTACGAAAGCAGGTACGGGTTTCCTATCGTACGTCCCGTAGAGGTCACGAGCGTTGAGCCTCAGAGTTTCGGTCTGCGGGTCCACTCAGAAACTCAGCATTGGGATGCCAAAATCGTAATCAGCGCGACCGGGACTTGGAGCAATCCCCGCATTCCCCATTACCCGAAGAGCGAGCTTTATCAAGGTCCGCAGATTCACTCAGCGCACTACCGTTGCGCCGAGTCGTTCCAAGGCAAACGGGTACTGGTTATCGGCGGAGGTAACTCAGGTGCCCAGATCTACGCCGAGATATCCAAGGTGGCGGACGCTACCTGGGTGACCCTGGACGAGCCAATGTTTTTGCCTGATGACGTAGATGGCCGTGTGCTTTTTGAGCGCGCCACTGAGCGTCTGAAAGCCCATCAGGAAGGACGTAACATACCCGAACCAACCGGCGGATTGGGTGACATCGTCATGGTGCCGTCGGTGAAAGAAGCGCGTGAACGTGGTGTTTTGAAAGCTGTACGACCATTTGAGTTTTTTACGCCAGACGGCGTTGTCTGGAAAAATGGAGATGAGACCACGGTTGATGCCATTATCTGGTGCACTGGTTTCGCTCCCTCTTTGAACCACCTGCGGGGGCTCGGCGTGGTCAACTCACAGGGGCGGGTCGACGTTCACGACAACCGTTCTTCAATCGAACCTCGGCTTTGGCTAGTTGGCTATGGCGACTGGACTGGCTTGGCTTCCGCGACGTTGATCGGGGTGACACGCACCGCTCGTAATATCGTGAAGGAGGTAAATCACTATCTCAAACAAGAACTCGTCTGAAGCGTGCCGCTAGGCCTTGAGGCCCTTTCCACGTATTGAGTCCAACGCGACGGCGTGAGCGGGGTCAGGCAGGGGAAAGGGCTTCGGCTGCGTCCAGCAGTCGCTCAAGAATATGAAATCCTTCTTCGCTGTTGATCAGGTAGGTCGTCAGATCCTCAGCACTGAACGTGAAGATCTCATTAATTTTAAAGGTATTGAACAGTTTGGATGCCAGCAGTATGCCTGCCGCATTCAATAACCCCTGTTCGTCCTCACTGGTGAGCTGCGGAAAAAATGTCGATACCGCCGCTGTACTCAATGGGCGTATCTCCAGAGAGATAGCGCAATATTCCCAATGCCAGATTCCTTTGGTGGGGCAAAAGGTCGGGCCGTCATCATTGAGCATGTAATTCCAACGATCGCTTTCCCACATCCACTTAGGAGGCTTTAGCAGGTAGGGTGCAGCTTCCTCAGAATAGACAGTGACTTCATGATTTTGAGGGTTGCCCCATAACGTTATTGGGTTCTTCCTGAGATAAGTATTGGCACGCTCTCGTAGCTTGAATGCGGCCAGCGTCTTATTGATACCGGATTGCACCACTGCCTGGCTGCAACCTTCCGCCAGATCCGCTAGCGTCATCCCGATATCTATCTTCCGCTGCATTAAGGGCTGAAGGTTTAGGTAAATGCGATTGATCAATGGATCAGGTAGGTGACCAGCGCATCCAGACTCAAGGATCAGCGGTATAACCCTGACACCAGGCTGATCAATTATTTCGGCCAGCATCTGTAGCTCACGAGACAGTCCGGAGCCTTCTTTCTTCGCCGATTGCAGATAGTCCAGATCACAGAGGCACAAAACCGTCAGTGGTCGCTTGGCCAACTGTTTGGATATGACAACGTCGGGTAGCTCGCCGTAGCCGATGTTGTCTCGATCCCAGAAGACGTCATGGTTCCAATCCAAATAGGAAACTATGTGTCGACGTATCCATTCCTTGTTTTCGAAGCTTTCGCCCCATGCGTATGAGATGAAGATAGAGCCATGGTTATCTGCTTCCGTCATATCTGCTCGCTTTCAATCGCGGTCATGAGCATTCGTTTGTTACGGCTAAAGTATCATTACCGGCAGGCCTTCAATGGGGCACCGTTGAGATTTTCGGGTCTTGCTTTTCGCCTGTGACAACCCCTTTATTTATTGCAATGGGCTCCATTTTTTGTGGGTATCGATTTTCCGACAGCCTTTATTTTCGATGTGTTTCTTTGAGCACCCTTGGAAACCGGGAAATCCCTGAGTGACTGTGACAATTTTTATCCCTTGCTCACAAGTAATTTGCATCAGGGGTTGGGTAGCGAGCCGCACTTGGACCGTGCAACAAAATTAACCATCATTCTGTCTGTGGAAGTTTTGCTTTTGAGGCTGGGCAAGAGTCCAGGTCCAGCGTGTCGGGTTTGATGGTTTTGGTCCGAATTCAGGTGGCGTCCTCGTTTCGCTCTGAACTGTTTAGGTGGTAAAGCAGCAGCTTCAGTTTGTCTAGAAGCTCGTCAAATGTGACGACCTCCACGTCCTTGCAGGCGTGCCGAAAAATATCGAAGCAGCGCCGCGGCTCGGGTTCAGTGGGAGTGGTGCCACAGATGATTATGCACTTGATGGCATCGGGTTGTGATCCTGGTAAGTCGGCTCGATGAACCAACCAGTTACTACGCAATGAGGTTTGTTGGTAGAGAACCTGAGTCATTGCGCCACTGAGCTCTTGGTGCGGCCCGAAGACTTTGTTGTTGCGATAGGCACTCGATAGCATAAGCGGACTGGATGGCTTTTTTATTTCAACGATAGCTAATGGCTGCCCCAACTCCCGGAAAAGAAAGTCGCCTATTTGCGCGCCAGCCCCATTGATGCTGGCTGCTTGAGCATGAAATTGGGTATGAAGTAGCTGGACTGGCCGAGCAAACAGCATGGACAAGATGAATATGTTGTCCTCAAAAAAACGCTGCCAGTGAGATTCGGAGAGCTGCTGATTAAGCTTTTTTTCAAAAAGCTCGATCATGTTTGCCAGCGTTACTCGTTCAATTTCCGCATGTAGACGCAGCAGCTCGTGCGGCGCGTTCTTTGCAATCTGTTTGGCATTCTGCCTAACGGTTCTTACTGATGCCTGTTGTTGCTGCTTCTCCATGGCCTGCGACCGCCTCGTGCTGGCCATTCGGTACTCGATCATTTCCCCTGTGCTAGTCACTTGCAGCAGCGCTGGAAATTTATCAGGTGCGAGCTTCGCCATTATTGCATTGCGAACGTGCCAGTGCTTCGCAGCCCGAATGCGCTCCTTTTG
Source organism: Pseudomonas sp. MWU12-2020 (assembly GCF_023100605.1). Taxonomy (NCBI): domain Bacteria; kingdom Pseudomonadati; phylum Pseudomonadota; class Gammaproteobacteria; order Pseudomonadales; family Pseudomonadaceae; genus Pseudomonas; species Pseudomonas sp. MWU12-2020. The sequence goes on along the minus strand of NZ_JALMEX010000009.1, from coordinate 88,359 downwards.
TCTGCGATCCGCTTTATAAAATGTCCGCCTCAAATCCTCAATCTGCCGCTCGGGAATACGCGCGCAGTTACGGTCAATTTTTATGTGATCATCGTGCGTTACCACCAAGGTATCTAGCTCAGCCACTCGCATCAGGCCAGCGCATAGGGGCTCAAGATCTTTGATCAATCCTAGCCCAAAATTACAGCTGTTCCATGATCGAGAAGTTAGATATAAATCGATCAAAGTCAAAGCGGCATCCGAGGATTCCGGAAGTGCCTGTTCATACTTCATCTCGTAAATAACAGTCTTGATTCGCCCATGCCTACGGGAGAGGTAGCGTTTTGCATGCGGATTGGTGAATACGGGATATGTGACGATGCGATTGGAAAAAATACTGGCGAGCAGATGCCAGCGGTCCACTGCGTGAGGGTACCAGGCATCTGGATCGTCGGGATCCTCTAGAGTGAAGAATGTTTCCATGTAAAGGTCTCTACATGGCTCTTGATTCGGCAGTCCGGGAATAAGGCGAAAGCTTGGATTGAAAACCGCTTCTCCATCGTACATAAGCGTACTTCTCCTTGCTGTACCGGCAGCTGATTTTGATTTAAGGAGGGAAGTATAATGCTAGACGCTGAAGTTAGAGGCAATGGCTGCAGGCGAGCGGAAATACACAACTGATCGTCCCATTCTCAAGATAGGTCCTTAAGCTGGCTACACTCTCCCAACCAACATAACAAGGAGCAGTACCCGTGAATCACTACGATCCGCATGCCAATTACGATGTGAATTATCAAGGGCGCAAGGTGGGCGAGCTGCGAAAAGGACGTTATTTTGAGGGAACTTGGGAGGTGGGCTATATGGACGGCGAAGTCTTCCACTACAACGGCAAGCCTAGGGGAAAGCGTGAGCACCTGACCCTCACCCGCGACGATCCCCCTGGCGAGTGGACCCAGTTCGAATTGGTGCTACAGGAGGCTGAGCAGGCGTGACGGTTCAGTGCCTATAGGTGGATGTATGATGGGCGCAGGCCTCCCCTTTCAGAAAGGTGGGGGCCAGTCTTACCTTCTTGCCACCGTATTTAATGTACTCGTTTAGGCGTTCTGCTCTCCGCATTTCCGCCAGGTAATTATCGCCCGATCATTGCGACGTTAGGGGAAAGGACCTCACTCCTAGTTCCCCAAAGTTGAGGCCTTTGGGGAACTAGGATGGGTTGAGAGACACAAGTTCTCCCTTGGTCGATGGGGCGAATCGATCCCGAAATATTACCTAGGTCATCGCTCTCAAGTGGAGGGTCCTTAGAGACATGCCATTCTGATATTCCATCGACGGCAATGGAGGAATTTACCACTCAAATGGTTTGTTTTACTTTATTGCGATGCAGAGGAGGGCGCAGTCTGCGCCCTATCATGAATTATAAGACTTCGATTTTCGTAACGTTCAACTTATCGCGGAAAATACGGTCTTGCTCGGCAAACCATTCCTTTGCTTTTTCTTTTCCGGAATCTTGATTTGCTTGTTCTAGCGCATATTTTGCCGACTTGTATCGTTCTACTTTGTCGGAAGTTATGTAGCACAGTAGACTTAAATCACTTGTCGCGAATCTACGCTCTTGTTCGATAAGTTGAAGCGCGTTTGTTTTTGCTTGTTCAATGGTATCCATTTTTTTTGTGAGAGCATTAAGTTTCAGCGTGGTGACGTTCTGCTCTAATTTCTCAGCTTCATCATAGGCTTTTTTGACGTCAGAGAGGCTGTGCAAAACGTCGCGGTATCTCTCCTCAAGAAGGAAGGAGGTGCTGGCTATCGTACCCAGTGTCATGCGCTGGGTACGACGATCAGTTTTCTTCTTCCCTTTCTTGTCTGTGTATTCCTTTATCGTCACGCCAGTTACTGACAGCGTGTACGCGCCGGTGCGAGCGATCGACTCAAGATGTCTCATGGTCTGGGGGCCGAGCTTTTCCCGCATTGCATGAACACGATTTTGGACTGTAGCCAAATCTGATTTCACTTGCAGGATTTCTTTTAGTGCAGAGTCTTTTTGCTCAACTAGCGCTCGAAGACGCTCAAGGCTTTCTTCATGTTTTTTCTGATTCAGATACTTAGTTCTATCAGCGCTAAGCCTTGACTCACCGTTAAATTTTGTTTTGGCGCATTCGTTGCCAACAAGAGTAATGCTATTGTCGGAAAGCACGGCAACAAAGCCCCATTTATGGCCCTCATTGCATAGCTTGTCATTGTCTTTCAGAAGACAACACCTAACTTCATCACTTAGAAAGTAATCTCCAAGCAAATGCTTATAGTTTTTCGGCGATACAGGGTTTTCTTTTTTGAAACCAGGGAGCGCCTCAATCTCAGAAATGGTATTGAATGTGCGGATCTCAACGTTTCTATCGAGTGTCTCGTGCATGCGGACTTGTACTCAAATATCAAGATTCTAGAGCTAGGCATCAGTCGACTGCGGGGCAGTGTCGTCTTCATGACTAGATTTTGTAACGCCATTAAGTGCTGATTGGAGCCGGAGTACGCTTCGGCGTTATTCGCCCAGTTGATCTATAAAAATCCATGCTCACTAGCAGAATCACTGTTAATCGATACAGTATAGCTTGATTTTTCATTGCTCGAGTCCTGGCCCCATCGACCTTGAGGTCGGTTGAACTGCGCGTCAACTGGATGACTTCAACCCGAACATGAGCACTATCGATGCGGGATCTAAGAAATCGATGACCTGAATAGTCCGAGCTGCTGTTGGCCGACTTCTGCTTTTCCCCACCGACCGCAATGGGTAGTTCTTTGCTTATCGTGGTCATGAAGCGTGCTGGTGGAGGGCGATGACATAACCCACCACTCAATCGGTGCGATCTCTATCGGGGAGCCAACTGAGGTGTAGCAGAGCAGATAACCAGTCGAGCCGATCCCCGCGTTATAGCGACGTACAAATGCTGAGCATTCATGGTCTCCGGCGCTGTAATCACGGCAACCTCCGACTCAAGCCCCTTCAATAACAACGTACTTCCAATAGCACGCCGAGCTATCTGTCGTGCTTCATGCCGATTACGCTCACGTTCTCGTACCGTGGCATCAGCTAAAGAACACTGCCCTCGCGATGCCGCCTGTAATGCTCTAAGACATCCATAGAGCACGTCCGGTCGGTATACACGTGCATTGGGTTGTTGCATTAACGATCTGAGGGCGGCTTCGGCGAGAGAAAATGACGGTGCAACCAAGTACGCCAGCAGCGCCGATTCTGCTGACGATGGAGGCGTACGAGCCCGTCCTCCAGAGAGAGAAACAAGTCGCTGCAATAGTCCTGCGGCACCGACTTGGGTCATCACTTCAGCAGCAAAATTAACTAGCACTGTTACAGAGTCGGGATGTTGTAGATCGAATGAGCGGCCGAAGGTTGTCAAATCAGCCAGGTCCACGGGCTCTACAGTACTGGCCCCTGGCGTTTGGCTGGCCATTCTCCTTCGACTTTCAGTACTCCGACTGTCTCCGATCACAAGCACCTGTCCGTTAGGGGATACTGGAGGGGTCAAGGCGGCAGCAATACGCTGCCTGTCGGCAGTGGCGGGATGCAGTTGTACCCAAGTGACTTCCGCCGGCGCTTGGGTCAGATCAATGCTGTGACCGGCCTGCAATGTATGCCGACAATTGAGTAGCCATTCACCAAATCCAGATTTACCCGCATTTATCCACCGCCACGGGTGGGTCAGCTCACCTATTGGTGGAAACTGCTGCAGTACATGTGCATGCCAATCGACTAGTTGATTACCACGAAAATTGAAAATGGCTTGCATTGGATCGCCAAGCACAGAGGTTGGCAGCACCGAAGAAAGTGCAGTTACAAACGCATGCTGCACCATATTGCAGTCTTGGTATTCATCTACGATTAGATGGGAATAAGACGCGGTCATAGTTGCAGCAATGTGGCCAGCCTGGATCAAGTGAACTGCAGCCAAACGGATTGCTGGATAGTCCGCGTTGGGGTTCAGCAAACTCAGCGTGTCGGTAGGTATGCCACTACGTGTGGGGAAAGTGCCAACTAAACGCATAGCGAACCCATCGAGGGTTGCGATTCGATAAGCAGCGGGCGGGACGTTGCCACGCTGCATGCGTAGGCGCAACGTTGTCACTCCGGCGTTTGTATGAGTCAGAACAAGCACCGGTTTCGAGCCCGCGTGCTGAGCGAGCGTGTCCGCAATTAGCTGCGTTTTGCCACACCCAGCGGGCGCTGTGATGGCGCCGAGTGAATGCGCTAGAAGATCGTACTCAGGCGGCATGTGCCCACCCAAACAGATTGTTTATTAGATCGATGAAGCCCTGCTCACACCCCCCTAAGTTAGGGCCGATAACGTCGCGCGCCAAGATCTCGAATTTCGTGAGCGATTTGTACCAGCCATGTTTTCTGTTTCGGGATGTGAGAGCTAGAAGCTGACGTATATCTGGAGAAAAAGGAATCTGTTGCTGACGCTGCAGATATATACCTTCGAGGGTAGCCGCCCCCTGAGACTGCGAACTGATGTGGGCGGTGATCAACTCTACATCAAGGAATTCTGTTGCACGCTGCAACAACAAATCTACGGCAACATCAGGAAGACTCAGAAAGAGTTCATCCTCCAAAGCCCGGCCTTCCCTCCATGTGATGAACTGACCTCCAGCCTCCCGGTAAGCTGCCACTACAGCTGGAGTCGGTGGTTTGTCGGCATCAACCAGAACCATAACCCGATACCCCAATCGGAGCAGCGCTAAGCCCCGCACAAAACAGCGATCCGGATCGCCCCCACCGACATTTACATAGGCCGTGCCCGCGGCGAGTAGTGAACGGTAGTTTAATGCTGTCCAGTATTGATCTAGGCCACGAATCAAACCAACTTCACTCGCTCCTTCACAAACAATAACGCTGCGCGCCAGAAAGGCTTCAGGATCCATACGGATTGTGCTTTGCACGTCGTCGGCGGTGCCAACCATGCTGACTATGTGTGCGCCATCTTGTCCCTTGCGCACAACGAAAATTTGGTCGCCCCGAAGCTCTCTCACTGCAACTGGAGAATGTGTGGTGAGGAACGCTTGAAGGGGATTAATGCTTTCCTTTGCCCCCAAGGAGTCGAGTAGCCGGATTAGCCGGTGTGGTTCAAGACCATATTCCACCTCATCCACCAATGCGATGGATGCACGCTGTGCAGCCGCTCGTTGCAAGCCTGAAACGAGCAACCTGGACGATCCTGTACCCAACGAACGCAACGGTACGCCTTGCTCATCGTGCAACGCTATTGCGCCATCTCCAATAGACACTGCATGAGCATCCAGCAGGGCTTGCGTTCGGGCACCAACAGGTACTCCCAGGGAGACCGCCTGTTCATAAACAATTTGCAACGTTGAGGCCAACTGTGCGCCGGCTTGGTTTCCGAACGCCTCACGCGCTCCGCGAGAAGCGCTCGCCAATTGAGCGCCCAATTCGGGACGCTCTTCAGTCAGGCGGTTGAGTACAGAGCCGCGCGTCCAAGAAAGATTAGAGCTGGCATAGGCACCGAGCCGAGCCGGCGCTAGTAGCAGCCGATCTTTCCAAGCAATGTTTCGTTCGAGCCCCGATGCTTGAGCGCGCAGCGAGACGAGCGTCCAATTCGGTTCAAGTTCGCTATCAACGGTTAATCGCAATGAGAGGACCGTTTCAAGTCCCTCAAACGGCTCGTCATAAACGACCCCGGAGGTGCGGTCGAATGCCTGAAGGTACTGACCATACGCATCGAAGTTCATCAAAGCATCAGGCAGAGAACCAATGATCAGGGTGATTTGGACAGGTTGTGAAACGTCGAGATTGAAAAAGTCCGTATCGGCAAATGAGGCGTTGCGGCGAGCGCCCATGCATAGATCAATTGCATCGAGGATCGTGCTTTTACCGCTGTCGCCAGGTCCAATGAGGCAGTTCATACCAGCAGAGGGCAACCAAGACAGAGATCGTATGGATCTGAAATTATGAATATCCAGCTTCCGAATCCGAACCATACATTCTCTCCTGAGATTCCTTTTTTACCTTTTCGCCGCTGCTTCATGAGTAGCTCAAAAAGGCGCAGCTTAAGACGGTGCAGAGGATGATAGTTCGGAATGGCACTATTGGCCGTCCGGATGCCGACTGACTAAACTGGCATCGGAGCAGTCAAGAGACTTTCCGCAAAGGGGTATCTGCGTTTCCTAGGCGGTGACCGATACACTCCCAGCCCAAAAAATTGCCGCGACCAGATATCTTGAGCCAACTGCAAAAATATCAAATCTCAAAGGTTGCAGTACGCTTTAGCTCAGCATTTGAGCAGAACTCATTCACCCAGAACGCCACTTGGCTGGCAGTTGTATTATGTGTAGGCAGTTGCAACGCCAGCGCGGACTGGCAATCGACAAGTCTCCGCTCCGTAAGCCTATAGCCGTGGACTTCTTGGATTAGCCTGCCCCTTGAGAGCCAGTAACCCAAGGCACGTTTTTTCACCAAAAATTCCAGAAGCGGTTTTGACATGGAGATCAATGAGAGTTGATCACTAGCTTGGGCAACCCGAAAAGCCGCAATGGTGTAAGCACGAACTTCCGAATGAGCCGTGGGGAAAGCTTCAGGAGCAAAGAGCTGAAGGTTTCGCATGTTCGATCCTTGAAGTTGTAGAGGATTCCAGTAACTTCTTTGACTCTAGCCAATATTCCTCAAGCAGCAAGTATCAAGAACGCGGATAAGGGGTTCGTTTCCGCTTTGGAGACATAGAACACATTAGTGCATGTTTTCCTGGAAGAGCCCGCAAGGCGGTGCTATATACGCTTCCATTGCTTTATTCAGTATCATCTTGTTTGTCAGTGTCGTCTCGTTTTTGCTTTAGCGAAAAGAGTAAACTCGATACGTGCAGTATTCAAGAGTATCAAAAAAATTCTTTACCTAATATCGCCGTGGTTGTCCGTTGGTTCTCATGATTATAGTTATTTGGGTTTTGGGCTAAATGCTTGCTGTTGTTGCGAAGGTATACAGTGCGCACATTCGGGAGCGTAACCAACTTGTACTGATATTGAATATTTTCCTAGCGGCTGAGAAATAATGGTTTTCTCTCGAGAAGAGGTAGGATGCATCTTGCATTGCTTGTTTTCTAATAAACTTGCAAGGGTGTTATTGGCTGTTTTTTTTACATTGTGCGGAGTCACTTTTTCATAAGTTCAGCCAACGCTGCAAATGGGTTGTGAGTTGCGGATGCTTGTTTTGGCGAACTCAAAGAAGATTCGGAGAAATATTGCTGATCAGTGTAGCGTGAGTGTTCATTGTCATGACAGAACAAGCAGAGAAGCTCCCAGTTAGATCCATCCTGAGGGTTGTTGTCGTGGTTGTGGTCACGGTGGTGCACGGTTAGCTCGCTCAGGCGCTTGCCAGAAAACTCACGAGCGCATCGGCCGCAAACATGTGGATACATCTTGAGTGCTTTATCCCGATAACCTGATTCCTTATCGCGCTTCGCATCTGCGAGGATTCGATCCAGTTTAGAAAGGCTAGGTGTGGTTTTGTTGTTCATTTGAGTGTCCGGGATGAGTGCTTAGGAAGGATAAACCGTATCGAGACGCTCTGTAAGCGATAAGTCAGGGCTCACATACCGGAAAAAAATGGTATGTATCGTTGGGGCCTATGACTATTCATAGTCGGATACCATTTTTCTGGTAGATCCACACACAACAGTTCCCAGTTCGAGCCATCCTGCGGGTTGTTGTCGTGGTTGTGATCGCGGTGGTGCACGGTCAGTTCGCTCAGACGCTTGCCGGAAAACTCACGAGCGCAGCGGCCGCAGACGTGCGGATACATCTTCAGGGCCTTGTCGCGGTAGCCCATTTCCTTGTCGCGCTGGTTGTCGGCAAGGATGCGATCGAGCTTCGACGTGTTGGTCGGGGTGGACGAACTCATGGGTTCACCTTTGTAAAAAAGACTAATGACGGTTATGTGCAGAGTTTAGCTCAGCCCTTGAGCTTCTCGGCAATCCAGATCGTGTGGCGGGTGCCCTTGTTGCCGTGGGCGAAGACCTGCACTTCCTCGGCCTTGAAACCGGCCTTCTTCAATTTGTCGGAAAACTGCCGGTCGGCGCTGGCCGACCACACCGCCAGCACGCCCTTGGGCCGCAGGGCTTTGGCGCAGGCGTTCAGGCCGGCGGCGGAGTACAGCCAGCTGTTGGCCTTCTGCGTCAGGCCTTCGGGGCCGTTGTCGACGTCGAGCATGATCGCGTCGAAGCCGTTCGGCTCGCTTTGCAGGACCTTGGCCACGTCGTCCTGACGGATCACTGTGCGCGGATCGAGCAACGGTCGCCCGGACTTTTCACCGAGCGGCCCACGGTTCCACTCGACCACGCCGGGCACCAGTTCGGCGACCACCACTTCGGCACCCTTGCCCAGATGTTTGAGCGCCGAGGCGAGGGTGAAACCCATGCCCAAACCGCCGATCAACACTCGCGAATTCGGCCGGCCGGCGACCTTGCGGCAAGGGATCTCGGCCAGTGCATCTTCCGAACCGTGCATGCGCGTGTTCATCAATTGCCCGCCGTCGCCGCCCTGAATCTTGATGACAAAATCCTCGCCATACTCGAACAGGCACAGAGCGCCACCGTTATCTGGGATCGGCGTGGTGTCGAGCAGAACGAAACGTTTCATGGAAATCTCTACAAAGGGGAAGGCAAGCAGGCCCGTTGGGAGTAGCCTGAGCGCAGACTAAAGGCCAAACGGAGCCCTTGATGAAGCGCACCATTCTAACGGTCATTGCCCTGGCCGCGCTCTCGATTACTGCAGTGCAGGCGCAGCAGACCATTCCGGTCAGCCCGACGCCGCAACCCGGCTCACCTGGCACCGCCACGCCGACGCCGTATCCGCAAATCACCCCGATCAGCGCACCGAAGGCCGGTGCCGGCAGTGGCAGCCCGCCGCTGGTGCCGATCGAAATGCCCAGCCCGCCGAGCAAGGATCAAGCGGTGCCGGGCATCGAACCGAGCGGCACCAAGGTCAAATCCCCGGGCGGTTAAATCTGTTGCGCCGCGAGTTGGCCGTCAGCCATGCGCAGGCGTTTGGAGAGGGACACGGCAAGGGCGCGGATGATCTTGGCGGCGATCTTCGGTGCGTCGTTGAGCATCTTTTCCAGCGAGTCCTTGCCCAGGTTGAGCAACTGACAGTTGCTCGCCGCGACGCAGGTCGCCGAACGGCGCTCACCATCCAGCACGGCCATTTCACCGAACGCCCGCCCGCTGCGCAGGGTGGCCATGGTGATGACCTGGCCGTCGGGGCCAGTCTTCTGCACGGCGACCTGACCGGTGTGGAGGATGCACATGAAACTGCCGGCATCGCCCTCACGGAAAATCGCTTCGCCCTCCGCCACGGTGCTGATGCTGAAGTAGCCCGAGGCTGCGGCAAAGTCCGCCAGTTGCAATTGATCGAACAGGCCACAGTCCATCAGCCAGTCGCGAATTTCGTTGTTCAGCAGGGTGGGTTCTGACATGTCATTGCGGTCTTTATTGTTTTCACTGATTCCAGGCTTACACCGTCCCCTGTAGGAGCTGCCGCAGGCTGCGATCTTTTGATTTTAATTTTTGAAAGACAAGATCAAAAGATCGCAGCCTGCGGCAGCTCCTACAGGGGGTCATAGGTATCGGCCCCCTGGGTCTGGAGTTAAGACCCAAGTGACCGACGGAGTTCCTCAGGCCAGGCCCAAAACCTTGAACACAAATGCATATTCGAGCGCTACGTCACGTAATCCCTGATAACGCCCGCTCATTCCGCCATGCCCGGCACCGAGTTCGGTCTTGAGCAGCAGCAGGTTGTCGTCGGTCTTGGTCGCGCGCAATTTCGCCACCCACTTGGCCGCTTCCCAGTACTGCACCCGACTGTCGTTGTAGCCGGCGATCACCAGGGTTGCCGGATAATCCTGCGCAGTGACGTTTTCGTACGGCGCATAGGCCTTGATCCGCTCGTAGACGTCCGGCTCTTCCGGGTTGCCCCATTCGTCGTATTCGGTGACGGTCAGTGGCAAGTCCGGGTCGAGCATGGTGTTGAGCACGTCGACGAACGGCACTTCGGCAATCGCCACGCCGAACAGGTCTGGACGCTGGTTCAGCACCGCGCCAATCAACAAGCCGCCAGCGCTGCCGCCGCTGATCGCCAGTTTTTCAGCGGTGGTGATGCCGTTGAGGATCAGGAATTCGGCGCAGGCAATGAAGTCGCTGAAGGTGTTGTGCTTGTGTTCCTGCTTGCCGGCGCGATACCAGGCTTCGCCCAGCTCACCGCCGCCACGCACATGGGCGATGGCGAAGGCCATGCCGCGGTCCAGCAGGCTCAGGCGTGCGTGGGAGAACCACGGATCGAGGCTGGAACCGTAGGCGCCATAACCGTACAGATACAGCGGCACCGGTTTGCCGAGCATTTCGCGCTTCATCACCAGACTGATCGGCACCTGCGTGCCGTCCGGTGCGGTAGCCCACAGGCGTTGGCTGATGTAGGCGTCGGCGTCGAACGGGCCGAGCACCGGGGTTTCTTTCAGAACAGTTTGCTCGCCGCTGGCCAGCAGCAACTGCCGAACCTGCGCCGGACGGTTCAACGCCTCGTAACGCAGACGAATGCGGTCGCTCTCGAACTCCAGACTGTTCTGCACATAGAGGCTGTAGGCCGCGTCCGGCAGTTGTACGCGATACGGCGTCTGCCCTTGCGGGTGAACTTCGATGATCGGCAAACCGCCTTCGCGCAGGCTCAGGGTCATGGCCGCGGTGTTCAGCGTCACGCCGTCGAGCATCACCGTGTCGCTGTGCGGGATCAGGTTCTGCCAGTCGGCTTCGCTCGGTACCGCACCAGTGTCCGGCGCCTGATACAGGGCGAAGTTGATGCCATCGCGGTTGGTGCGGATGAACCAGGTCCACACGCCATCCAGCACACCGTGGTCGACGTCGTATTCATGATCCTCGACCCGTGGTGCCAGGCAGGTGAAGGGCAGATGCGGCTGATGCGCATCCAGTGCCCAGACTTCGCTGGTGGTCTTGCTGCCCAGGGTCAGCAGCAATTGCTGCTCGGAACTGGAGCGGTAGCAATGCAGGAAGAAGCGCCCGTCCGGCTCATGGAACACCTCTTCGGCGGCCGTGCCGTCGAGGCGATAGCGATACAGTTTGTGCGGGCGGTGAGTGTCGTCGAGCACGCCAAAGAACAGCGTCAGGCTGTCGTTGGCCCAGGTCATGCTGCCGTCGCAGTCTTCGAATTCCAGCTCGCTGACCTTGTCGTTGGCCAATTCCTTGACGAACAGCGTGTAGATCTCGTCGCCCGAGGCATCGACGCTGTAGGCCAGGCGCTGGTGGTCGGGGCTGATGCTGAACGCGCCGAGCGAGAAGAAACCGCCATTGGCCAGCACGTTCGGGTCGAGCAGCAGTTGTTCGCGGCTTTCATCGAGGGTCAGGCTGTCGTCAGCCGGACGCGGGCAACGGTAATGCCGGGCGTACTCGTCACCCGCCGTGGTGCGGGTGTAATACAGGTACGGGCCCCAGGGCGAGGGCAGGGACAGGTCGGTCTCGAGGATCCGGCCCTTGATCTCTTCGAACAGGCTTTCGCGCAGAGCGGCCTGATCGGCGGTCTGTGCTTCCTGATAGGCGTTTTCAGCCTTGAGGTAGTCGAGCACCGCGTCGGTGTCGCGTTCCTGCAGCCAGGCATACGGGTCGGCACCGGCAGCCTTGTGGGCGATCGGGGCGCGGATGACGTGGGCGGATTCGGGCATGGAAGGCTCTCGGGCAATGTTCGGAATAAAGGTTTTCGCAGCTCTTGAAACCATCGCACTTCCCTGTGGGAGCGAGCTTGCTCGCGAAGGCGTCCTGTCAGATGACATTTGTTTCACTGACCCAACGCTTTCGCGAGCAAGCTCGCTCCCACAGGGTTTGCTGTTGGCCGTCTGGCATTGGGACAAGCCTGACGGGCGAAAAGTCGTTACTATAAGCGCCTCTTTGCCTGCCTTGCCATGGACACCATGACCGAGAACGACTATCTGATCGCCTGGGGCCTCTACGCCTTTGCCGCTGTGGGCTGCCTGTTGGTATGGATGCGCCTGACCCGCTGGATGTGGCGCTGGCTGCGCGAGCCGCTGCGGGTGCTGATGGCGGTGTTGCTGTTCAGCCCGACCATCATTGACCCGGTGAAAGCCAAGGTTGCACCGTCGATCGCCATCACCGCGCTGGATCTGGCCTTCAAGGTCGGCAACAACGCCTGGCGGGCGATTTCCGATCTGTTCATGTACGGCATGATTGCGTTCGGCATCTACCTGATTTTCGTGCTGATCCGCTTCCCGATCGAGCGTGCTTCCCGAGCGCGCCGCGAACAGGCCGAAGCCGCCAAGGCCGCGGCCCGTGCCGATGATCGCGACGACGATCAGCCGTTCGGTGGTGCCGGAGACGACCGTTACGGTCGCCCGCCGTTGCCGAACAATCCGCAACGCATGCGCGTCGAGCCGCGTCTGTAATCACGAGAGTCAGCACATGTGTGAACTACTGGGCATGAGTGCCAACGTGCCGACCGATATCGTGTTCAGCTTCACCGGCCTGATGCAGCGCGGCGGGCGTACCGGCCCGCACCGCGACGGCTGGGGCATCGCCTTCTATGAAGGGCGCGGCTTGCGCCTGTTTCAGGACCCGGCGGCGAGTTGCGAGTCGGAAGTCGCCAACCTGGTGCAGCGCTATCCGATCAAGAGCGAAGTGGTCATCGGCCACATTCGCCAGGCCAACGTCGGCAAGGTCTGCCTGTCCAACACCCACCCGTTCGTCCGCGAACTGTGGGGGCGTAATTGGTGTTTCGCGCACAACGGCCAGCTCGCCGACTTCACCCCGATCAAGAGTTTCTACCGCCCGGTGGGCGACACCGACAGCGAAGCGGCCTTCTGTGATTTGCTCAACCGCGTGCGTGCCGCATTCCCGGAACCGGTCGATATAGAAGTGCTGCTGCCGGATCTGGTCGCCGCCTGCGCCGAATACCGTAGCAAAGGCGTGTTCAACTGCCTGCTCAGCGATGGCGACTGGCTGTTCTGCTATTGCTCGACCAAACTGGCACAGATCACCCGGCGCGCACCGTTCGGTCCGGCGCGGCTCAAGGATGTCGATGTGATCGTCGATTTCCAGGCAGAAACCACGCCCAACGATGTGGTCACGGTGATCGCCACCGAGCCTTTGACCGAAAACGAAACCTGGACCCGTTACGAACCGGGCCAATGGAGCCTGTGGCGACGCGGCGAATGCGTCAGCCAGGGCACGACCGAATAAAGGATCTCTCCTCGATGTTGCTCAGTTATCTACGGCTGGTGTTGTTTGCGGCGGGCCTGTTGATCGGTGTCCAGGTGCCGGGGTTCATCAACGATTACGCCAAACGTGTCGAAGCCCATCTGATCGAAACGCAGACCGGTTTGCGCGGTTTTCAGGGTACCGCCGAGCAGTTCTTCAAGGGCGACTTGCAGGCGCTGGTTGCACATTACCGCGCCAGTGACGATCCGGTGTTTCGCAGCGATGCCGACAGCCTGAGCACTTTGCTCGACCGGCAGTTGGCGCTGGATAAACAGTTCCAGGCGATGCAGGGCCCGTGGTACATCCGCTTCCTGCAAGTGGTGCTGGCCGCCGACCCGGACATTCGCAAGGAAACCTGGAACGGCTACAGCTACCAGATCCTGCTGACTCCGGAAGCGATGATCTGGGGCATGAGCGGCGCGTTGCTGCTGTCGTTCGGCATCGAGTGCCTGATTCGTCTGATTGACTGGGTGGTGCTCGGTGGCCGGCGTTTGCGCCAGAGCCGGCCGATTGAAGACCGCGACGTGCGTGGTCTTTAAGGACTGCGCGATCACTGTGGCGAGGGAGCTTGCTCCCGCCCGGCTGCGCAGCAGTCGTAAACCTATGAGCTCAATTGTCCTGGATGATTAGGGTGTCTGGTTTTGGGCCTGCTTCGCAGTCCAGCGGGAGCAAGCTCCCTCGCCACAGGGTGTCAGGCACTCAAGACGATGTAGTTTTCACCAACCTTGCGCGCATACCCCTCCAGCACCTGCTGACACAACGTCACCATCTCCTCGACCCACTCCACGCCCACTCGCCACGACACCACCACTTGCAGATTCGGTGGTCGCTGGTCGATGTCGAGCAAGGTCAGTTCACCCCGCGCCAGTTCCTCGGCCACCAGCACCGGCGGCAGTACACCGATGCCAAATCCATCACGCAGCAGCCGGGTAATCGCCGACACCGAGTTCACGCAGTTCAGCCGCGGCGCCAGCACACCGTTGGCCTGCATCAGCGCCAGCAGATCCTGATGCGGCCGGGAGTTTTTCGAGTAGGTGATGAGCCGTTCCTGCGCCAGTTCGCCGAGGTCGGCGTACTCGCGGTTGTAGATCGAATTGCTCGCAACGATCCAGCCCAGTGGATGGCTGGCCAGCTCCAGACTGCGCACGCTTTCGTGACGTACCAGATCAGTTTGCAGAACGATGTCGAGAAAGCCTTTTTGCAGCTGATCGCAGAGGTTCAGCGAGGTATCCGCCACCAGCTCGATTTCCACCCGTGGATACAAATCGGTCATCTGCGCCACCAACGGGCTGAGCCAGGTGTGGATCACCGTGTCCATCACGCCGATGCGCACCCGGCCGACCTTGCTCGAGCGGGTCTCGATCGATTGCTTCAGGGCTGACATCGTATCGAGCATCTGCTCGGCATAATCCAGCACTTTCAGGCCTTCGGGCGTCAGGCTGACGCCGCGTGAATCACGCAGAAACAGCTTCACCCCCAGCTCGCCTTCGAGCACCGCGATGCGGCTGGAAATCGACGCCTGGGTGGTGAACAGCTTGTCGGCGGTCAGGCGAAAACTCTTCAGCCGGGCGACCCAGACAAAGGTCTCGAGAAACTTCAGGTTCATGGCAACGGCTCGGGTGACAAATTTTTCTTATGCCTAAGGCGGGTTTTTATTCGTTGGACGCAGCAGGGCCGGGCGACGAAAAATCGGCGCATCCGGTTCCCACGATAGGCGTCGTCGGAACTTCGAACAAGACCAATAAAAGCCTGCGGAGACTTGCCATGCGTGCGCCCGACACCCTCGACATCCCCAAAAACACGGCCCGCCCCGGACCGTTCGACTGGTATCGCAACATCAATCAGCAGGAACGTCGTACCTTCTGGAGCTGCAAGATCGGCTATGGCCTCGACGGCATGGACACGCAAATGCTCAGCTTCGTGGTACCGACCCTGATCGCCATGTGGGGCATCACCACCGGGCAGGCCGGGCTGATTCACACCAGCACCCTGATCGCCTCGGCCATTGGTGGCTGGGTCGCGGGGATTCTCTCCGACCGTATTGGCCGCGTGCGCACCCTGCAACTGACGGTGCTGTGGTTTGCCTTCTTCACGTTCCTTTGCGGTTTCGCGCAGAACTACGAACAGTTGCTGATCGCCCGGACCTTGATGGGCTTCGGCTTCGGCGGCGAATGGACTGCCGGCGCGGTGCTGATCGGTGAAGTGATCCGCGCCAAGGATCGCGGCAAAGCGGTGGGCATGGTGCAATCCGGTTGGGCGCTGGGGTGGGGGCTGACGGCGATTCTGTATGCGCTGCTGTTCTCGGTGTTGCCGCCGGAAGATGCCTGGCGAGCGCTGTTCATTCTCGGCATCGTCCCGGCCATTTTCGTGATCTTCGTGCGGCGTCTGGTGAAGGACCCGGAGATCTATCGCGAAGCCAAGGCTGCGCAAACTCCGCAGAATCCGGCGAAGTTCTACGAGATCTTCGCCCCCGGCATGCTGTTCACCACGTTCCGTGCGTCGCTGCTGACCACCGGTGCACTCGGCGGTTACTACGCGATCACCTCGTGGCTGCCAACCTTCCTCAAGAACGAACGCGGTTTAAGCGTGCTCGGCACTGGCGGGTATCTGGCGATGGTGATTGTCGGGTCCTACGTCGGCTATGTGATCAGCGCTTATCTGACCGATCTGCTCGGGCGTAAAAAGAATTTCATCCTGTTCGCGGTCGGCTCGTTCACCATCGTTCTGCTGTACACGCAAATGCCGGTGAGCAACGGGGTGATGCTGTGGCTGGGCTTTCCGCTGGGCTTCTTCGCCTCGGGGATTTTCAGCGGTATGGGCGCGTTTCTCACCGAGCTGTTTCCGACGCGGATTCGCGGTTCGGGGCAGGGCTTCTGCTACAACATCGGCCGGGCACTGGCGGCTTTGTTTCCGCTGCTGATCGGTCTGCTCAGCCAGACAGTGCCGTTGAGCGTGGGTATCGGTGCGTTCGCGGCGGTGTCGTACGGCGTGGTGATTCTCGCAGCGTTGAGCCTGCCGGAAACCCGTGGCAAGCAACTGGATGCGCAGTAACTGATAACCTGCTGAGCAAGCGTCCTACAGACAAAAAGACAAGAAGCTACAGGAGTGTTCACCGTGAGCCGCCTGCTATTGAATTGCGACATCGGCGAGAGTTTCGGCAGCTGGACCATGGGTCTGGACGCCGAGGTCATGCCCTACATCGACTGCGCCAACGTGGCCTGCGGCTTCCATGCCGGTGACCCGAGCATCATGCGCAAGACTGTCAGCCTGGCCCTGAGTCACGGCGTGCAGATCGGCGCGCACCCGGCCTATCAGGATCTGGTCGGTTTCGGCCGACGTTCCATGGCCTATTCCGCGCAAGAGCTGCAAGACATCCTGCATTACCAGATCGGCGCGCTCGATGGCATTTGCCGCGCGCAGGGCGGGCGGGTCAGCTACGTCAAACCCCACGGCGCGATGTACAACGACATGATGGCTAACCCGGCGCAGTTGCGTGCAGTGATTCAGGCCGTGGCCGCCTATGATCGCAGCCTGCCGCTTATGCTGATGGCCACCCGCGATAACGCGGCGGCGCAGCAGCTCGGTGACGAATACGGCGTGACCCTGTGGTTCGAAGCCTTCGCCGACCGCGCCTACGACAGCGCAGGTCGACTGGTTTCGCGGCAACTGCCGGGCGCGGTGCATCACGAGCCAGAAAAAATCATCGAACAGGCCCTGACCATTGCCCGTGGCGGTGAACTCGTCGCCAGCGACGGCAGCGCGCTGCACCTGCAGGCCAACACCTTATGCGTGCATGGCGACAACGCCAGTTCGGTGGCTGCCGTGCAGCGCATTCGCGAGGCCCTGAATCAGCAGAGCGCGCCATGAACCCACGGATTGAAGTAGTGGCCGTGGATTGCCTGATGCTGCGCCTGTTCGATGAAATCGCCGAAGCCAACATGCCGTGGATGCTCGCTGCCAGCGAGCGCCTGCGCACGGTATTTGGCGCGCAGTTGATTGATCTGGTGCCGTCCTACACCACGTTGATGGTGCATTACGATCTGACCGCACTGAGCCCGAGTCAGGCCCGTGAATTGATCGCTGAAGCGTTGATCGACCTGTCGCCGAACGCTCGAACCAGCGGCCAGTGCCATGTGTTGCCGGTCTGGTACGACCTGAGTGTCGGCCCCGAACTGAGCCTGCTGGCGCAGCGCAGCGGGTTGGCGGTGGAGGAGGTGATTCGGCGGCACAGCGCTCGCGAATATCAGGTGTTCGCCCTCGGCTTCGCACCGGGATTCGCCTTCATGGGGCTGGTGGAAGAAATCCTCGCGGCGCCACGCCTGGACACCCCACGCAAGAAAGTCGCGGCCGGCAGCGTCGGGATCGCCGAGCGGCAGACCGCGGCTTATCCAGTGGTGTCACCCGGTGGCTGGAACCTGATCGGCCGCACTCCGGCGAAACTGTTCGATCGTCATCGCGACGGCTACAGCCTGATGCAACCCGGCGACACCGTGCGTTTCGAAGCGGTGAGCCACGCCGAGTTCATCAACCTGGGCGGTGATGACACGCCACTGGAGGCGCTGGCATGAGCCGACTGACGATTGAGGCCAGCACGCCGCTGTGTTTGTTGCAGGACGCCGGGCGTTTTGGCGTGCGCCATTTGGGCGTGACCCAGGGCGGTGCCGCGGACGGGTGTTCGATGAGCTGGGCCAACTGGTTGCTGGGTAACGCGCTGGATCTACCGGTGATCGAAATCACTCTCGGCGGGTTTGCCGTGGTGGCGCAGGAAGATTGCCTGCTGGCGCTGGCCGGGGCGGATCTCGGCGCGCAGATTGACGGGCAGGCGCTGGCGCCGTGGCGCAGTTTCAAACTGGGCAAAGGGCAAACCTTGAAGTTCAGCCAACCGCTGCTCGGCGCCCGGGCGTATCTGGCGGCGCCCGGCGGTTTCGACGCGCCGCAGGTGCTGGGCAGCAGTGCCACGGTGGTGCGCGAAGAGCTCGGTGGTCTGGATGGCATGGGGTTGCCGTTGGCCAAGGGCGCGACACTGAGTTATCGCGGTGCGGTCCTGCAGGTGCGTGAAGTGCCGCAGGCGCATCGACCTGATCTGCGGCTCAATGCGCCGCTGGATCTGGTGCTCGGCGCACAGATTGGTCAGTTCAGCGGGCAGAGTCTGTTTGATGTGTTCAACAGTCCGTGGACGCTCGACAGTCGCGCCGACCGCATGGGCATTCGCTTGTTGGGCAAGGCGTTGCAGTATCAGGGCCGGCCGATGATCTCCGAGGGCATTCCGCTGGGCGCGGTGCAGGTGCCGCCGGATGGGCAGCCGATTGTCTTGCTCAATGATCGGCAGACGATTGGTGGCTATCCACGTTTGGGGGCGTTGACGCCGTTGGCGCTGGCGCGATTGGCGCAGTGTCTGCCGGGCGCGCAGGTGCGGTTGAGGCCGGTGGTGCAGGAAGTGGCGCACCGGGAGCATGTCGAGTATTTGCAGCGTTTCATAATTAGCTAAGGGCTTCGCGAGCAGGCTCGCTCCCACATTGGAATGCATTTCACCTGTGGGAGCGAGCCTGCTCGCGAAGAGGGCATCACTGACAACAAAGATTACTTGGACAGAAACCGCATCCCTTCCTCAAGCCCGCGCAGGGTCAGCGGATACATCTGATCCTCGATCAAATCGCGCACGATATTGGTCGACGAGGTATAGCCCCAGGTGTCCTTCGGATACGGGTTGATCCAGATGAGCTTCTTGTACTTTTCCATGAAGCGCTGCATCCACACGTAGCCCGGCTCTTCGTTCCAGTGCTCGACGCTGCCGCCGGCCTGGGTGATTTCGTAGGGCGCCATGGCGGCGTCACCGATGAAGATCACTTTGTAGTCGGCGCCGTACTTGTGCAGCAGATCCTGCGTCGAGAAACGCTCGGACGTGCGGCGCATGTTGTTCTTCCACACCGACTCATAAATGAAGTTGTGGAAGTAGAAGTACTCCAGATGCTTGAACTCGGTCTTGCAGGCCGAGAACAATTCCTCGCAGATCTTCACGTGTGCATCCATCGAGCCGCCGATGTCGAACAGCAGCAACAGCTTTACCGTGTTGCGCCGTTCGGGGCGCATCTGGATATTCAGCAGGCCGGCGTCCTTGGCGGTGTGGTCGATGGTGCCGTCGATATCCAGCTCTTCCGCCGCACCCTGACGGGCGAACTTGCGCAAGCGACGCAGGGCGACCTTGATGTTGCGCGTGCCCAGCTCCACCGAATCGTCGAGGTTCTTGTACTCGCGCTGATCCCAGACCTTGACCGCTTTGCCCTGACGCTTGCCGGCGTCGCCGACCCGAATACCTTCCGGGTTGAAGCCGCCGGAACCGAATGGGCTGGTGCCGCCGGTGCCGATCCATTTGTTGCCGCCGGCGTGACGTTCCTTCTGTTCTTCCAGACGTTTCTTGAACTCTTCGATCAGCTTGTCCAGGCCGCCGAGGGACTGGATCGCCGCGCGTTCCTCGTCAGTCAGCGAACGCTCGAATTCCTTGCGCAGCCAGTCTTCGGGAATCAG
Source organism: Pseudomonas sp. MWU12-2020 (assembly GCF_023100605.1). Taxonomy (NCBI): domain Bacteria; kingdom Pseudomonadati; phylum Pseudomonadota; class Gammaproteobacteria; order Pseudomonadales; family Pseudomonadaceae; genus Pseudomonas; species Pseudomonas sp. MWU12-2020. The sequence continues at coordinate 68,569 of NZ_JALMEX010000009.1, read as the reverse complement.
CGCCTGCAAGTGATCGTCGAGCTTTTCCAGACCATTGAAGTAGGCGCCGAACGCACGGTCGAACTTGTCGAAATGCCGTTCGTCCTTGACCAGAATCGCCCGCGACAAGTAGTAGAACTCGTCCATGTCGGCGAAAGTCACGCGCTGTTTCAGCGCGTTGATCAGGTCGAGCAGCTCGCGCACCGACACCGGCACCTTGGCTGCACGCATTTCATTGAACAGGTTGAGCAGCATGACGATGCCCTTATCGAGAGCCGCGACGGCTCATGAATGCCAGGCGCTCAAGCAACTGCACGTCCTGTTCGTTCTTCACCAGGGCGCCGGCAAGTGGCGGAATGGCCTTGGTCGGATCGCGTTCGCGCAGCACCGCTTCGCCGATGTTGTCGGCCATCAGCAGCTTCAGCCAGTCCACCAGTTCGGAAGTCGACGGCTTCTTCTTCAGCCCCGGCACCTTGCGCACGTCGAAGAACACGTCCAGCGCTTCGCTGACCAGATCCTTCTTGATATCCGGGTAGTGCACATCGACGATTTTCTGCAGGGTGCTGCGGTCCGGGAAGGCGATGTAATGGAAGAAGCAGCGGCGCAGGAAGGCGTCCGGCAGCTCTTTCTCGTTGTTCGAGGTAATGATGATGATCGGGCGCTTCTTGGCCTTGATGGTCTCGTCGATTTCGTAAACGTAGAACTCCATCTTGTCGAGTTCTTGCAGCAGGTCATTGGGGAACTCGATGTCGGCCTTGTCGATCTCGTCGATCAGCAGGATGACCCGCTCTTCGGACTCGAAAGCCTCCCAGAGCTTGCCCTTCTTCAGGTAGTTGCGCACGTCGTGGACTTTTTCGTTGCCCAATTGCGAGTCGCGCAGACGGCTGACCGCATCGTACTCGTACAGGCCCTGATGGGCCTTGGTGGTGGATTTGATGTGCCAGGTGATCAGCTTGGCGCCGAACGATTCGGCCAGTTGCTCGGCGAGCATGGTCTTGCCGGTGCCCGGTTCGCCCTTGACCAGCAGTGGTCGCTCCAGGGTGATGGCGGCGTTGACCGCCAGCTTCAGGTCATCGGTGGCGACGTAGGCCTGGGTGCCTTCGAACTTCATCTGCTAATCCTCGAACGGTAACGCCGACCTGCACGGGCAGGGCGGGGGCGAAAAAATCGGATGCCCCGACTATAACGCGCAGCCCGGTCGACTGTGAACGCAGACGGCTTATTCAGTCTCTGAATGGAGCGTCACATGTTGACTCAGTTTCGGCTGATAGCCAGCATTCAGGGCTTGCTGATTTAGCGATAGCCTCCAGGATGCCCACTAAATCTGTGGCGAGGGAGCTCGCTCCCGCTGGGCTGCGAAGCAGCCCATTGACCTTTATCGATGATCAGCGATGGGTGGTCGATTTGAGTCAGGATCTTCAAGAAGGTCCAGGACTCCAGCCATTGCTGGACCCTGAGATATTCGCCTCTGTAATCCTGGGCGATCACGGCTGGAGTGTGGAATGGCCGGAACCGGATATTCAGATCGGCGCAGATACACTCTATTTGGAAATGCTGGCGCAGCGCTCTAGCCCGCATCCGGCTTAGGCCGCTCATACCGCGCATTGAATGCCTGAATGAAACCATTGCGCAAAATCTGCAAAAACGCTTCGAACGCGCTGATGTTTTGCTGGTGCACGTTGCCACTGAGTTCGACCTTGGTGGCGAACTGGTTTTTGGCCTGGTTCTTCAGCACGGTTTCCGTGCCGCCGACGATGGCCTCCCAGACTGAGCGGAAGATGCTCTTGTCCTTGTTCTCCACGTCTTGCTGCCAGTTGAAGACTTCGACGTCGCGCAGCAGCGGCTTGATGTAGCCAGTGACCTGGGCTTTTTTCGCCTGGGCTTCGATGACCACGTCACCATGCCCGGCGTTGAAGTCGAACTTGCCGTAGGCCGAGGCGAAGTCGTTCAAGCGCTTGAGTTCGATGTCGCGGGCACGCAGGCGGAACTGGAAGTCCTCGAAATTGCTCAGCGGATCGAAAGTCGCCGTGGTTTCCAGCGGTGCCTGGCCGAGCAGTTTGGCCTTGCCTTCGAAACGGGCGTCGCGCTTGCCCTGTTTGTCGACCACGTTGGTCAGGTTGTAAATGCTCGCTTCGACATTGCTGGCGTTCATGTTGACCGGCGGTTTGGAATTGAAATTGCGGAAACTGATCTTGCCGTCGTGGATCTGCACTTCGTCGAGGGTGATCGGCAGCAGCTTGCCCAGTTGTGCCCGCCAGTCAGTGCCTTTACCGGTCTGTGAATTCTGTTTGTTGGGGCCGCCATCGACGAAGTTGATCTCGGGATTGAAGAACTGCACCTGCGCTACCACGGCATGGTCGTACCACAGCGAGTGCCAACTGACCGCCAGATCGATCACGGGCGCGTTGACGAACGGCACCGGTACCTTGCCGTCGACCTTGACGATTTTCAGGCCGTTGATCCGGTAGGCGCCACGCCACAGGGCCAGATCGACGTCGGTGACCTGGCCACGGTAATCGCCCATGTCGGCCAGTTTGTCGTTCAAGTAATCGCGCACCACGTAGGGCAGGGCGATGTGCAGGACGATCAGCAGCACAACGACGACGGCAAAAATCCCTAATGGCCAGCTGTAGCGACGCTTCATGGCAACAATTCCCGAACGATGTAAGCGATTGACTGTAGCGCGGCGCAGACGTTCGACCCGACTGGACTGTGCCCGGCAACAGGCATACCTTGAAAGGCTGAATTCAACGCTGCATAAGGACCCAGCCATGAGCCGTATTTTCGCTGACAACGCCCATTCCATCGGCAATACGCCGCTGGTGCAGATCAACCGCATCGCGCCGCGCGGCGTGACCATCCTGGCCAAGATCGAGGGGCGCAACCCCGGTTATTCGGTCAAGTGCCGGATCGGCGCGAACATGATCTGGGACGCCGAAAGCAACGGCAAACTCAAGCCGGGCATGACCATTGTCGAGCCGACATCGGGCAATACCGGCATCGGTCTGGCCTTCGTTGCCGCCGCCCGTGGTTACAAATTGATGCTGACCATGCCGGCCTCGATGAGCATCGAGCGGCGCAAGGTGCTCAAGGCACTTGGCGCAGAACTGGTTCTCACTGAACCGGCCAAGGGCATGAAAGGCGCGATCGAGAAGGCCGCCGAAATCGTTGCCAGCGACACTGGCAAATACTTCATGCCATCGCAGTTCGATAACCCGGCCAACCCGGCGATCCATGAAAAAACCACCGGCCCGGAAATCTGGAACGACACCGACGGCGCCGTTGATGTGCTGGTGGCCGGGGTCGGGACCGGCGGAACCATCACTGGCGTTTCGCGGTATATCAAGAATACCCAGGGCAAACCGATTCTGTCGGTGGCGGTGGAGCCGGTGTCTTCGCCGGTGATCAGCCAGGCACTGGCGGGTCAGGAGATCAAACCGAGCCCGCACAAGATTCAGGGGATTGGCGCCGGTTTCGTGCCGAAGAACCTTGACCTGTCGATGGTCGACCGGGTGGAGCAGGTCACCGACGAAGAATCCAAGGCCATGGCACTGCGCCTGATGCAGGAAGAGGGGATTTTGTGCGGTATCTCTTGCGGCGCGGCCATGGCCGTAGCAGTGCGTCTGGCGGAGACCCCGGAAATGCAGGGCAAGACCATCGTGGTGATTCTGCCGGACTCCGGTGAGCGTTATCTGTCGAGCATGCTGTTCAGCGATCTGTTCACGGAGCAGGAGAATCAGCAGTAATCGAATTGATGCAGATCAGTCGGGATTCAGGAACCTTATGCTAATAAATGCTTTGTTGCGCAATTCTTAACACTGAATCTTTGGTTCGGCGGGTGTTGCCCCACGCCGGTAGTGTTTATCATTGCCGGCTGCCATGCCTGATGAAGGGCCATGCGCAGCGTTGTCTTTATTCAAGGAGTCGTTGATGACCTTTTCGTTAGCCGCCAAGGTGTTGGTGTTGCTGCTGTTTGCGGGCAGCATCCTCTATGTGCATTTGCGCGGCAAGGCGCGTTTGCCGGTACTGCGTCAGTTCGTCAATCACTCGGCGCTGTTCGCTCCGTACAACGCCTTGATGTACCTGTTCTCCGGCGTTCCGTCCAAACCCTATCTGGATCGCAGCAAGTTCCCGGAACTTGACGTGCTGCGCGATAACTGGGAAACCATTCGCGACGAGGCCATGCACCTGTTCGACGAGGGCTATATCCGCGCTGCCGAAAAGAACAATGACGCCGGTTTCGGCTCGTTCTTCAAGAAGGGCTGGAAGCGTTTCTACCTCAAGTGGTACGACAAACCGCTGCCATCGGCCGAGACCCTGTGCCCGAAAACCGTGGCGCTGGTCAGTGCGATCCCTAACGTCAAAGGCGCGATGTTCGCGCTGTTGCCGGGTGGCAGCCACCTGAATCCGCACCGCGATCCGTTTGCCGGTTCCCTGCGCTATCACCTGGGCCTGTCGACGCCGAACTCCGACGACTGCCGGATCTTCGTTGACGGTCAGGTCTACGCCTGGCGCGACGGTGAAGACGTGATGTTCGACGAGACCTACGTGCACTGGGTCAAGAACGAAACCGATCAGACCCGCGTCATCCTGTTCTGTGACGTCGAACGACCACTGAGCAACCGCCTGATGACTCGCATCAACCGCGCCATCAGCGCCTGGCTGGGACGTGCCACCGCCCCGCAGAACCTTGATGACGAACGTGTCGGTGGGATCAACCAGGCTTACGCCTGGAGCAAGAACTTCAGCGACCGGTTCAGCGGCGTGGTCAAACAGTGGAAGCGCCGCAATCCCAAGGCCTACCGCGTCCTGCGCCCGGTGCTGGCAGTGGTGGTGTTGACGTTGCTGGGGTATTGGCTGTTTGGTTGAAGCCGCATGTTGAAATGAAAAAACCGCTCCTTGTGAGCGGTTTTTTATTATCTGTGAGTCAGCGGCGCCCGGCGAGAACGTTGGGTTCGTCTTCAATGCCTGTAATCAGTAGCTGCAGAAAGCGCTGCTGATTGGCTGATAGCCCGGATGACACAATCTTTTCTTCTGTTTTGATTGATCTTTTCTTAGCGGGGGATTTCTTGACTGATTTGCGCATGCTCCCTCCCTCATTGATCATTACTTGAGCTGTTTTCACGATACTTTAATCTCCACTGCGAGGACAAGACGACCTTCCAAATCAAATTTGAAGCCGAGCTTTGTATAAATAGGAATTGCCCCCTGCATCGGCTCCTGGACTTCAATGAACTTGCTGCCGATTATTTGGGCGAACTCATCGATGACCATCATTGCCAAGGTTCCGATACGATTTTTCAGCGGGTGAGAATCTCCGGGTCGCCCTTCCAATCGTACGATTCGAATACGTTGGCGGCTTTTGTTCGGATTGACGAAACACAGTCCGCAGAGCTGTTCTTCGAACCAGATTGCGATATCCAGCGACAGGGGTTCTCGTGATTTCCATGCGGCAACCTCTCGCCAGCAAAAAAGTGGATTCTCCCAGAGCTCGAACGCGCTCAGTGCTATGGCGTCGATGGGTTCGAAGCGTACTTTCGACAAGTCTTGCCGCGCTGGTAGCTGCAATAGAGCTTTGGCGATGCTTGCCTGTTTCCTGGCCTGCGACCTGTGCAACTGATACCGCAAATTCGTCCGTTCCCTTGGCATGTGATTTCGAGCATTCCCTGTCTCCCCATCAATGGGCCTATCCGTTGCTCTTCAGCCTATTCACCTCGCGGCCAACTGTCCCTGCTGGCCCTTTGTCCAAATCGTTGCAATCCATGTCCCGCGCTAGTTATAGTCGGCGCTCGTGAATCAGCTGATTCACGTTTCACACCCTTCAAAAAAGATCAGCCCCAATGCCTGCATCCCTCATCAACGCGGTAGTCGATTCAGCGGTCAACGCTGGCGTCGTGCCGTGCGGGAATCAGCAGCCAGGGCAGATCAGTCATTACCCTCCACCTGTCAGTAGCACGCCGGTGTGCGCCGTCGTATCACCGCCGGGCGTTGGCGTTTCGGGCTGATCGGCAATCTTTGCTGACCCCTGCGCCCGCCAGAACAACTACTGAATTTCAGCTTCGGCTGAGTTGGCTATTGGCCTGACTACAGGTGGTATTCATGTTTGTCCTTTCGAAAAAATCCGCGCTTGCGGCGACGTCCACGAGCCTGTTCGTTCTGCTGTGGAGCAGCGGGGCGATCTTCTCCAAATGGGGGCTGGCCCACGCTTCGCCCTTTGCCTTTCTGCTGATTCGCTTTGTGATCGCCCTGTGTGGGTTGCTGCTGTTGGCGCCGCTGCTCAAGTTGAAGCTGCCCAAGGGCGGTCGGCCGATGCTGTTTGCGCTGGCTACGGGCGTAGTGTTGTTGGGGGCGTATCAGATTTTCTATCTGCTGGCGCTCAACACCAAAGTCACGCCGGGGGTGATGGCGACCCTCATGGGCGTACAGCCGATCCTCACCGTGGTGTTGATGGAGCGCCAGCGCTCGGCGAGCCGGATGTTCGGCCTGGCGCTGGGGCTGGCCGGGCTGATCATGGTGGTTTATCAGGGGATCGGACTGGCGGGGATGTCCTGGGCAGGGATGCTGTTCGGCCTGCTGGCGCTGGCGAGCATGACCCTCGGCTCGATCATGCAGAAACGCATCACCGACAATCCCCTCGGTACGCTGCCGGTGCAGTACCTGGCCGGGCTGTTGTTGTGCGGGATCTTTGTGCCGTTTCAGCCGTTCCACTTTGAACACAACGCAGGCTTCATCGTGCCGGTGTTGTGGATGGGGCTGGTGGTGTCGGTGCTGGCGACGCTGTTGCTGTATCGCCTGATCGCCCGCGGCAATCTGGTGAATGTCACCAGTCTGTTCTATCTGGTGCCAGCGGTGACGGCGGTGATGGACTACCTGATTTTCGGTAATCGTCTGGCGGCATTGAGTGTGCTGGGGATGCTGTTGATCATTGTCGGGCTGGCGTTTGTGTTCCGTAAATCCGCTTGAAAACCACAAGGCTGCCCCGGGCATTTTCAGTGTCTGGGCCGGCCTCTTCACGAGCAAGCCCGCTCCCACCATTGGAATGCATTCCTCCTGTGGGAGCGGGCTTGCTCGCGAAGACTGACTTGTTAACCCCGCAAATCAGCGGACGGTTACGGCAGCGGGCTTCACCACCGCAGGCTTCAACACCAACCACAACGCCAGCGCAATCAACACCCCGCCATAAACATGCGCCATCGACAATGGCTCATCCAGCAACAGCGCCCCCCACAACACGCCGAACGGCGGGATCATGAAGGTCACGGTCATCGACTTCACCGGGCCGATCGAACTCATCAGGCGGAAATAAATGATGTAGGCGAACGCGGTGCAACCCAGGCCCAGGCCCAGCAGCGACAGCCAGACACTCCAGCCACCCCAGCTCGCCGGGGGCTGCGTGATCACGCTGTAGCCGAACAACGGCAACAGGAACAACGTCGCGCCGAGCATGCTGCCCACGGCCGAAAGCCGGCTGTCGAGGCCACCGGCATGATCCAGCCAGCGTCGCGTCAGGAACCCGGCAAAGCCGTAGCAGGTGGTGGCGAGCAGGCAGGCGAGGGCGCCCATCAGCAGTTGCAGATCGAATGCCACGGGACCGGCGCGGGTCAATACGCCGACGCCGAACAGACCGAGGAATACGCCGCCAAATTTGGCCGCGGTGAGCTTTTCACTGAAAAACAACGCGCCAATCAACACACCCATCAATGGCGTGGTGGCGTTGAAGATGGCCGAGTAACCGGCCGGCAACACTTGGGCCGCGACCGAGTACAGCGTCGCCGGAATCCCCGAGTTGATCACCCCCAGCAGCATCACCGTTTTCAGCTTGCCCTTGAAATCCCAGCTGATGCGCATCAGGCCGAGAATCACCAGCAGCCCCACTGCCGCAATCGACACGCGAAAGAACGCGGTGGGAATGGTGCCGATTACCGGGGCGATGATGCGCATGAACAGAAAGCTCGCCCCCCAGATCGCTGCCAGCGACAACAAACGAAAGATATCGACAGGGCTCACGGTGGGCACTCCTTCCTTGATGGGGACGAGAGTGTTGCCGAGCGCCCCGACGATGGCAACCGCTAATCGGGCATTTAATTTCGCACTCAGAGCACGAAACGCGTCACCAGACCATTGAGGTCGATCGCCAGCCGTGACAGTTCCTGACTGGCGGCAGAGGTCTGGGTGGCGCCGGCGGCGGTCTGGGTCGAGAGGTCGCGGATGGTCACCAGATTCTGGTCAACCTCACGCGCCACCAGCGCCTGTTGTTCGGCGGCACTGGCGATTACCAGGTTGCGCTGGTTGATCTGCGAAATCGACGCGGTGATTTTCTCCAGTGCCTGACCGGCGCTGTTGGCCCGACGGAGTGTGTGGCTGGCTTGCTCGGCACTGCTTTGCAGCGCTCCGACGGTGGCACCGGTGCCTTGTTGGATACTGCTGATCATCAACTCGATTTCTTCGGTGGAGTTCTGCGTGCGTTGTGCCAGCGAGCGCACTTCATCGGCGACCACCGCAAAGCCGCGTCCGGCTTCACCGGCGCGCGCCGCTTCGATCGCAGCGTTGAGCGCCAGCAGGTTGGTCTGCCCGGCGATGCCGCGAATCACCTCCAGCACCTTGCTGATGTCCTGGGCCTGCGTGGCCAGGCCTTCGGCTTGCTCGGAGGCGCCGAGTACCGCGCCAACCAGTTCCTGAATCGAGCTGATGGTCTCGCTGACCTGCACATGTCCGTGCTTGCTGTCCTCGTTCGAGGCTTCGGACGCCTCGGCACTGGACACCGCGTTGGCGGCGACTTCATCCACTGCCGTGCTCATCTCGGTGACGGCCGTGGCGGCCTGCTCGATCTGGTCGTTTTGCTGTTGCAGGCCACGGGTGCTCTGTTCCATCACCGAACTCATTTCCTCGGCGGCGGAGGCCAGTTGTTGCGCCGATTCGCTGATGCCCCGGATGGTCGAGCGCAGATTGCCTTGCATCTCGGCGAGGGCCGAGAGCAACTGCGCCGCCTCATCGCGACCGTTGTCGGCGATCTGGCCGCTGAGATCGCCGGCGGCAATTTTTTGCGCGACGTTCAGCGCCTGATTGATCGGTGTAGTGATGCTGCGGGTCAGCAGCCAGGCGAGCAGCAGGGTGGCGATCAGGGCGACAACGATGATCGTCGCGACAATCCACAGCGCTCGCTGGTACATCGCAGCCGCGGCCCGGGCGGCGGCTTCGGCGCCTTGCTGGTTAAGGCTGATCATCTGCTCCAGAGTCTTGTCGAGCACTTTGCCCTGCGGGGCCAGATCATTGTTCAGGCGGTTGTAGGCCTGTTCGTTTTGCCCGGCGTCAATCTGGCTGATGATCTGGTCGAGGATGCTCAGGTACCGGGTGATGTCGGCGTTCAAACCGTCGAGCATCACGCGTTCCTGCTCGCTGGCGAGTAAGGCTTCATGGCTTTTCAGGCGCTTGAGCAATTCTTCGCGCTGCACCTGGATCAGACCTTTACTGCGCTCACGCACGGCCGGCTGGGTGCTGGTGATCAGGCGCAGAGATTCGAGGCGGATGCTGGCGATATTCGCTGCGGCGTCATGAATGCTTTCGATACTCGGCATCCACGATTCTTCGATGACCGCGGCGCTTTCACGCAGGGTTTTCATTTGACCCAGGCCGAACAGGCCAACGATCACCAGCAGACCGGCCAGCACGGCAAAACTCAAACCAGCGCGCAAACCGATGCGCAGATTGCGGATAGACATCAAAGTGCTCCTTGATCTATGGGGGAGAGGTCGTCCTCGTGGGCCGAGGATCTTGTTGTGGGGCGGGTGCTGGCGGGCTGTATATCAAAGTGCCACTATTTTGGTAAGACCAATCGGTACGCTCTCCTGCCCCGCAATTGCCAACAGGGGTAAAGCCGCAAGCCAGAGGCCTGTCCTTGTGATTGGATCCGAAAGCCAGAGAATTCGCGGTCTGGCGCGGGAATGCCGAGCAGACCGAACGAGTGATTAATTGACCGAACGGTCATCTGAAAAAACTTTGATAAAAACTGTGTCGCTGTACAACGCTGACGCGCATTTGGCAGAAATTGCACTTCTCCTGCGCGTGCATCCGTGGCTAAGCTCAGGCACAGATTTCCACATGCACGCAGAGGTCTCATCTATGCCGCAGCAATGGCCAGCCGCCTACATCGCCCGCATGATCCTCGATGGCTTTGACGATTACCGCGAGCACTTCCGGCGGATTACCGACGGCGCCCGCGAGCGCTTCGAGCAGGCACGCTGGCAGGAGGCGCAGACCGCGTCGGCGGCGCGGATCAACCTCTACGAAGAAAAGGTCGGCGAAACCATCGCCCGCCTGCGCGAGCATTTCGACGATGAGACGCTGATGAATGTCAGCAGTTGGCCGCTGGTGAAAAGCGCCTACATCAGCCTTATCGACCTGCGCTTCGACGATGAGCTGTCCGAGACCTGGTACAACTCGATCTTCTGCGGGCTGTTCAGCCATGACCTGATCAGCGACGGCTGTATGTTCATCCACACCACCCGGCCGAGCCTGCGCCGCGCCCGCGCTGCGCAAACCCGCACCTACAAGCCGCAAGGGCAGCTGTCGTCGATGCTCGCCAGCATTTTTGCCGACTATCGCTTCAGCGAGGATTACGCCGATCTGCCCGGCGACCTGCAGCGCCTCGAAGCACAGTTGCGCGAGAATCTGCCGGACTGGGTGTGCAAGGATCCGGAGTTGAGCGTCGAACTGTTCTCCTCGGTGCTGTACCGCAACAAGGGCGCGTACCTGGTCGGGCGCATCTACACCCGCGACGAGCAGTGGCCGCTGGTGATTCCATTGCTGCACCGCGAGGGTCGGGGGATTCAGATCGACGCGCTGATCACCGACGAAGCCGATGTGTCGATCATTTTCTCTTTCACCCGTTCCTATTTCATGGTCGATGTGCCGGTGCCGGCGGAGTTCATCGGCTTCCTGCGGCGCATTCTGCCGGGCAAGCACATCGCCGAGCTGTACACCTCGATCGGCTTCTACAAGCACGGCAAATCCGAGTTCTACCGGGCGCTGATCAATCATCTGGCCAACACCGACGACCAGTTCATCATGGCCCCCGGCGTGCGCGGGATGGTCATGAGCGTGTTTACCCTGCCGGGCTTCAACACCGTGTTCAAGATCATCAAGGACCGTTTCTCGCCGTCGAAAAACGTCGACCGGGCGACGGTGATCGAGAAGTACCGACTGGTGAAAAGCGTCGACCGCGTCGGGCGCATGGCCGATACCCAGGAGTTCGCCGATTTCCGTTTTCCGCTGAGCAAGTTTGATCCGGCCTGCCTGGAAGAACTGCTCGAGGTCGCGCCGTCGACGGTCTCGGTTGAAGGCGACACGGTGCTGATCCGCCACTGCTGGACCGAGCGCCGCATGACCCCGCTCAACCTTTACCTGGACAACGCCAACGAAGCTCAGGTGCGCGAGGCACTGGAGGATTACGGGCTGGCGATCAAGCAACTGGCGGCGGCCAACATCTTTCCCGGCGACATGCTGCTGAAGAACTTCGGCGTCACTCGTCACGGCCGGGTGGTGTTCTACGATTACGACGAAATCTGTTTCCTGACCGAAGCCAATTTCCGTCACATCCCGGCGCCGCGCACACCTGAAGACGAAATGGCCTCGGAACCGTGGTACTCGATCGGGCCGCTGGATGTGTTCCCGGAAGAGTTTCCGCCGTTCTTGTTCGCCGATGCCGCGCAGCGCAAACTGTTCGATCAGTTGCATGGCGAGTTGTATAACGCGGATTACTGGAAGGGTTTGCAGGAGGCGATTCGGGCGGGGAAAGTCATCGACGTCTTCCCCTACCGCCGCAAAGGATTGGATAACGAATAATCCCGGAGCATGACTAACTTGTGGCGAGGGAGCTTGCTCCCGCCGGGCTGCGAAGCGGCCCTGAAACCATCCACCGCGTCCTGTCAGTGACATCCCGACAACCGGATTACGGTTGCTGCGCAACCGAGCGGGAGCAAGCTCCCTCGCCACAGTAGGGGGCAAATCTGCGACAATCGCCCCCCTGCATAAACAGACGACCGAATTGCGTACCCGATGACCGACGAATCGCCCTCCATCGACAAACTGCTGAAAAACCTCGATCACGCCATGCTCGCCGACCGTCACCGGCTGCGGCGGCAGTTGCTCGAGCTGCGCAAGAAACCCGACGAGGCCAAGCTGGCCCAGTGGGTGGCGCGCATGCAGGCGTCCTGCGATCAGGTGCTGGCGCGCCGTGCCAGCCTGCCGGCGATTCGTTACGACGACAGCCTGCCGATTGCCGCCAAGCGCGATGAGATCAAGGCGGCGCTGGAGAAGCATCAGGTCCTGATCATCGCTGGCGAAACCGGTTCGGGCAAAACCACCCAGTTGCCGAAAATCTGCCTGGAAATCGGTCGCGGTCAGCATGGTTTGATCGGCCACACCCAACCGCGCCGAATCGCTGCGCGCAGCGTCGCCAGCCGGGTGGCCGAAGAACTCGGCACGCCGCTCGGTTCGCTGGTTGGCTATCAGGTTCGCTTCGAAGATCAAAGCGATTCCAACACCCTGATCAAACTGATGACCGACGGCATCCTGCTGGCGGAAACCCAGAACGACCGCTACCTCGAACGCTACGACACGATCATCGTCGACGAAGCCCACGAACGCAGCCTGAACATCGACTTCCTGCTCGGTTACCTGAAAACCCTGCTGCCGCGGCGCCCGGATCTGAAGGTCATCATCACCTCGGCAACCATCGATCTGGAGCGCTTCTCCAGGCATTTCGATGATGCGCCGATTGTCGAGGTGTCCGGGCGGACTTTCCCGGTGGAAACCTGGTATCGCCCGCTGACCTTGGAGCAGGACGAAGAGGGCAACCGCGTCGAGGACGACCTGACCGTGGATCAGGCGATCCTCGCCACCCTCGACGAAATCGCCGCCTATGAGCGCAGCGAGCGCCGCAGCCCCGGCGATGTGCTGGTGTTCCTGCCCGGCGAGCGCGAGATTCGCGACGCCGCCGACATGCTGCGCAAGGCCCAACTCAAGCACACCGAAATCCTGCCGCTGTACGCGCGTCTGTCGCCGGCGGAGCAGCAGCGGATTTTCCAGTCGCATCCGGGGCGGCGCGTGGTGCTGGCAACCAACGTTGCCGAGACTTCGTTGACCGTGCCGGGCATCCGTTACGTGATCGACAGCGGCACCGCGCGTATCAGTCGCTACAGCTATCGCGCCAAGGTTCAGCGCCTGCCGATCGAAGCGATTTCCCAGGCAAGCGCCAACCAGCGTAAAGGTCGCTGCGGCCGGGTCGAACCGGGGATCTGTGTGCGCCTGTACAGCGAAGAGGATTTCCTCGGTCGCCCGGAGTTCACCGATCCGGAAATTCTGCGTACCAACCTCGCCGCCGTTATCTTGCAGATGCTGCACCTGCGCCTCGGCGAGATCACCGCGTTCCCGTTCATCGAACCGCCGGACGGTAAGGCGATCAGCGACGGTTTCAATCTGCTGCAAGAGCTTTCGGCGGTGGATCGCAACAGTCAGCTGACCCCGCTCGGTCGCCAGTTGGCGCGCCTGCCGGTGGACCCGCGCATGGGCCGCATGCTGCTCGAAGCGGCCAAGCTCGGCAGCCTGCAGGAAGTGCTGATCGTCGCCAGTGCCATGTCGATTCAGGACCCGCGCGAGCGTCCGCCGGAGCGTCAGCAAGCGGCCGATCAGGCCCACGCACAATGGAAAGATCCCGATTCGGACTTCGCCGGACTGGTCAATCTGTGGCGTGGTTTTGAAGAGCAGCGCCAGGCGCTGACCGCCAGCCCTCTGCGCAACTGGTGCCGGAAGAATTTCCTCAATTACCTGCGCCTGCGCGAGTGGCGTGATTCCCATCGCCAGTTGAGCCTGATCTGCCGTGACATGCAACTGAGCCTCAACAAGGAACCAGCGGATTACCCGAAACTGCACAAAGCGGTGCTGGTCGGCCTGCTCAGCCAGATCGGCCAGAAAACCGAGGACGGCGATTACCTCGGCGCCCGTCAGCGGCGCTTCTGGATTCACCCGTCGTCGGGCATCGGCAAGAAGCGTCCGCAGTGGCTGATGACCGCCGAACTGGTAGAGACCACCAAGCTCTACGCGCGCATGGTCGCCAAGATCGACGCCGACTGGATCGAGCCGCTGGCCGGGCACCTGATCAAGAAAAACCACTTCGAACCGCACTGGGAGAAGAAGCGCGGCCAGGTCGTGGCCTACGAGCAGATCACCCTGTTCGGGCTGATCGTGGTCGGTCGCCGCCCGGTGCATTACGGCCCGGTGGACCCGGTGGTTTCGCGCGAGCTGTTTATCCGCGAAGGTCTGGTGCGTGGCGAGATTCAGTCGAAAGCCAAGTGCCTGACCGCCAACAAGCAGTTGCTCGAACAGCTCGACGAACTGGAAGCCAAGGCCCGTCGCCGCGACATTCTCGCTGACGAAGAAACCCTCTACGCGTTCTACGATGCGCGTTTGCCGGCGGAGATTCACCAGACCGCGACCTTCGACAGCTGGTATCGGGTCAACAGCCAGAAAGACCCGCAACTGCTGATCATGCGCGAAGAAGACGTGCTGGCCCGCGAGGCCAGTGAAGTCACCGCGCGCGACTACCCGGACACGCTGCACATTGGCGATCTGGAACTGGCGCTCAGCTACCACTTCGAACCCAATCACCCGCGCGACGGCGTGACCCTGCGCGTGCCGGCACCGCTGCTGCCGATGCTGCCGCCGGAACGCCTGGAATGGCTGGTGCCGGGGCTGATCGAGGCCAAGTGCATTGCCCTGGTACGCAACCTGCCGAAAGCCTTGCGCAAGAACTTCGTGCCGGTGCCGGACTTCATCAAGGCGGCGTTGCAGCGCATGACCTTCGCTGAAGGTTCATTGCCGCAAGCGCTGGGTCGCGAACTGTTGCGCATGACTGGCGCGCGGGTCAGCGATGAGGCGTGGGCGGAAGCCGCGCAGCAGGTCGAAAGCCATCTGCGGATGAACCTGGAAATCGTCGACGGCCAAGGCAAGTTCCTTGGCGAGGGCCGCGATCTGGCCGAGCTCACCGCGCGTTTCGCCGAAGCCAGTCAGGCGGCTTTGGCGGTGCCGCAGAGTGCGAAAAGTCAGCAACCGGTGGAGGCCAAGGTCTTCGCCCCGGTGGCGGAAAAGACCCAGCAGAAGATTGCCGGACTGTCGATGACGGTCTATCCGGCGCTGGTGGAAGAGGGCGGCACAGTCAAGGAAGGGCGCTTCTCGACCCCGGCCGAAGCCGAGTTCCAGCATCGCCGCGCCTTGCAGCGGCTGCTGCTGCAGCAACTGGCGGAACCGGCGAAGTTCCTGCGCAGCAAATTGCCGGGCATCACTGAGCTGGGCCTGCTCTATCGCGAGCTGGGCCGGGTCGATGCGCTGGTCGAAGACATTTTGCTGGCCAGCCTCGACAGCTGCATCCTGGAAGGCGAAGACCCGTTGCCCCGTGACGGCGCCGGGCTGGCGGCATTGGCCGAACGCAAGCGCGGCAGCTGGACCGAACACGCCGAGCGCGTGGCGCGGCTGACGCTGGAGATCCTCAAGCTGTGGCACGGTCTGCAAAAGCGCTTCAAGGGCAAGATCGATCTGGCTCAGGCTGTGGCGCTGAATGACATCAAGCAGCAAATCAGCCATCTGGTGTATCCGGGGTTCGTCCGGGAGACGCCGATGCAATGGCTCAAGGAGTTGCCGCGCTACCTGAAGGCGGTCGAGCAGCGTTTCGAGAAACTCGGTGCGCAGGTGCAGAAGGATCGAGTCTGGAGCGGCGAACTGGCCGGGCTCTGGACGCAATACCAGACCCGCGCCGCCAAACATGCGCAGGAAGGCAAACGCGATCCACAGCTGGAGCTCTACCGCTGGTGGCTGGAGGAATACCGGGTGTCGCTGTTCGCCCAACAGTTGGGGACGAAAGCGCCGATCTCGGACAAACGGCTGAGCAAGCAGTGGAGTCAGGTCGAGGCCTGATCTTGAGCCGTACGCGAACCCGTGTGGGAGCGAGCCTGCTCGCGAAAGCGGTATATCAGACACCATCCTCGTGACTGACACACTGCCTTCGCGAGCAGGCTCGCTCCCACATTGGATCTGGGTAGTGCTTGAGAAAGGCGCCAAAACCTTGGGTTTATGGCAAACTTCGCGACCATAAATGCCGTTTTCGCGACCCAGAGCCTTTGGCGAGTTCGCGGATCGGACTAAAAGATGCCAGGTCAGCGTCCCCGGACGGAAATAGACCCTTTGTGTGTTGGTACGTCGGTGCCAGCGCTTTCTGCCTGAACAGATTAGAGAAACGACCATGCATAACGTCGTCATCAGCGGCACCGGCCTGTACACCCCGGCCAACAGCATCTCCAACGAAGAGCTGGTGCAGTCTTTCAATACCTATGTTGCGCAGTTCAACGCCGACAACGCCGACGCCATCGCCAGCGGTGAAGTCCAGGCGCTGACCGAATCCAGTGCTGCATTCATCGAAAAAGCCTCGGGCATCAAGAGCCGCTTTGTCATGGACAAGGACGGCATCCTTGATCCTGCGCGCATGGCCCCGCGCCTGCCGGAGCGTTCCAACGACGAATGGTCGGTCCTGTGCCAGATGGCTATCGGCGCCGCCGAACAGGCGCTGCAACGTGCCGGCAAGACCGCTGCCGACATCGACGGCGTGATCGTCGCCTGCTCCAATCTGCAACGCGCTTATCCGGCCATCGCCATCGAAGTCCAGGAAGCACTGGGCATTCAGGGTTTCGGTTTCGACATGAACGTGGCCTGCTCCTCGGCGACCTTCGGCATCCAGGCCGCGGCCAACAGCGTGCAACTGGGCCAGGCCCGGGCGATCCTGATGGTCAACCCGGAAGTCTGCACCGGTCACCTGAACTTCCGTGACCGCGACAGCCACTTCATCTTCGGTGACGCCGCGACGGCGGTAATCATCGAACGCGCTGACCTGGCGACGTCCAAGTACCAGTTCGACGTGGTCAGCACCAAACTGCTGACCAAGTTCTCCAACAACATCCGCAACAACTTCGGCTTCCTCAACCGCGCGGCGGAAGAGGGCATCGGCGCCCGCGACAAGCTGTTCGTGCAGGAAGGCCGCAAGGTGTTCAAGGACGTCTGCCCGATGGTCGCCGAACTGATCGGTGAGCACCTGGAGGAGAACAAACTCAACGTCGGCGACGTCAAGCGCTTCTGGCTGCACCAGGCCAACCTGAGCATGAACCACCTGATCGTGCGCAAGCTGCTGGGCCGTGAAGCCACCGAAGAAGAAGCGCCGGTGATTCTCGACACCTACGCCAACACCAGCTCTGCCGGGTCGGTGATTGCCTTCCACAAATATCAGGACGATCTGGCCAGCGGTTCGCTGGCGGTATTGAGCTCGTTCGGCGCCGGTTACTCGATCGGTAGCGTGATTCTGCGCAAACGCTGAGTCACCAGCCCTCGTGGCGAGGGAGCTTGCTCCCGCTGGAGTGCGTAGCGCTGCCAAAACCGGCGATTGCGGTCTTGCTGAAGAACCGCAATCGCCGGTTTTGCGACTGCTGCGCAGCCGAGCGCGAGCAAGCTCGCTCGCCACAGGGTCGAGTGCGTTAACGTTAATCGGTATTTGCAAACGAGGCGTGCATGGCCGCAACCGACGACACCCAACTGCTCGAACGTCTGCTCGCGGGTGAGCAAAAGGCTTTCAAGGAACTGGTCAGCACCTACCAGAGCGCCATGCGCGCCGTGGCTTACGCGATTGTCGGCCAGCGCCATGTCGAAGAAGTGGTGCAGGACGCCTGGCTTTCGGTGGTGCGCCATATCGGCAGCTTCGAGGGTCGTTCCAGTCTCAAGACCTGGCTGCTGACCATCACCGCCAATTCCGCCAAAAGCCGTTACAAACAAAACCGCCGCGAAGTGTTGATGGACGATCTGCCGTCACCCCACGGCACCATCGACGACGATCGCTTTTCTCCCGGTGACGGCCATTGGCTGGTGGCGCCATTCGCCTGGCATCAGGACACTCCGGAAGCCTTGCTCACCGAAAGCGAACTGCGTGATTGCCTGGAGCACACCTTGCTCAGCCTGTCGGAACTGCAAAGCAGCGTGTTGCTGCTGCGCGAGCGTCAGGGTCTGGAACTGGAAGAGATCTGTAATCTTCTGGAGATCTCGCTCTCCAATGTCCGTGTGCTGCTGCATCGTGCGCGGCTGAAAGTCTTCGCCACGGTGGAGCATTTTGAGGAGACCGGCGAATGCTGACCTGCAAGGAACAAGTAGCGCGCTCCAGCGATTATCTCGATGGCCAATTGAGCTTTCGCGAGAAACTGCTGGTACGCCATCACCTGATGTTCTGCCCGAACTGTCGGCGGTTCATTCGTCAGATGCGTTTGATGCAAGCGACCCTGAAGGCGCTGCCGGAGAAACCGCAAGAGGGTGTGGACGCGCTGGCCGAACGTCTGGCCGAGCAGCGCCGAAAAGATAGTCTTCTGTAGACGCTGAACCATTGTGGCGAGGGAGCTTGCTCCCGCTGGGTCGCGAAGCGGCCCCCGCTTTACTTAGAAGCAGAGGACTGCTTTGCAATCCAGAGGGAGCAAGCTCCCTCGCCACAGGTCAGATAAAAATAGCCCGGCGCGGGACGAAACGAACGGATGATGGGGATCGTCCCGCCCGCGTCAGGCTAGAGGGTGACGCGTTTTAGAACTTGGCTTCGGCATCCAGTTGCAGCGTATTGATGTCGGAGTCGGTCTTCTTCAGGCTGGCGTTGGTGTAGTCCGAGTTGGCCATGAAGTAGGTGGCACCCAGGGTGAAGTTCTTGTCCAGCTCGTAGCTGACTTTCAGCTTGCTGCCGCGCGAACCGGTGTAGCCGTTGGCGAAGTCGGAGTCGGTGAAGGCACCGACCACCGCGTTACGCTGTACGTCGCGGTAGTTGTAGTCGATCCCGAAGCCATAAACCTTGGTCTTGACGCCGGCCAGCCAGCCAGTGTCCTGGTCGTTGCTGGCGTCTTTGTTGTTGACGTACTGACCGTAGATCGACAGCGGTACCGGCAGGTTGGCGATGTCCAGTTGACCAAAACCTTCGTACAGTTTGAAGGTTTCGTTCGGGCTGTTGCCGTTGACGGCCAAGGCACATGGCGCAGTGACGGTGCCGGTGGTCGGGCAGGCGCTGTCCTTGTCATTGTCGTAGGAATAGAGGCTGCCGCCCAGGGTCAGTTTCAGGCTGTCGGTCAGTGCGAAGCGACCGCCCAACTGGCCAGCGTACAGACGCAGGTCGTGCTTGAACTGCACGCCTTCGCCGTCGACGTTGTCCTTGAGGGTGTAGTGGCCAGCGCTACCGAACAGCTCGGTGCTGCCGTTCAGCGGGTACTTGTAGGTGACGGCCAGACCTTCCGGGTTGATGTCGCTGTCCCAGATGATGTCGCCCATGCTGACCCACGGCTGGTTCATTTTACCGGCGATCAGGTGCAGGTTCTTGATGGCGTCAGGGTGGTAGTCGACGTAACCCTGGTCGAGCCAGATCTGCTTCTTGTCGAAGTAGTTGTTCAGGTCCTGGTTGGTGGAGCGGGCGTCGTCGCTGCTGCCGGTGGCGATACGGATACCGGTGTCCACCTGTGGGTTGATTTCGGTGTAGGCACCCAGACGAGCACGAATGCGCTGACGGTCCTGGTCCTTGCTGTTCGGCACGCCATCGTTCTTGACGGTCTCCTGACGGAAACGCACGTCGCCCTTGAACTGGGTCTTGGCGGCCCAGGCAAGTTTCTGGTCGAAAGAGCTCAGTTCGTTGGTTTTCTTCGCGGTCGCCGCGATTTGCTCGTTGGTCTCTTGCTGCGCCTGCTGCGCGATTTGCTGAGCCTTCTGATCCTTGGCCAGTTCAGTTTGCAGTTCGATGTACTGCGCCTGGGAAATGGAACCGTTGGCCTTGAGCATGTCGAGCAGTTTGGCGTCGACTGCGGCACTGGCCGGAACACTCATGGCCAGCAACAGGCCACCGCACAAGGCCGCCGCAGTTTTTGTGGAAGCAAGACGCATAGCAATCTCCGAAGATGAGAGGGGATGGCTGAACCATCCTGGGCACACCGACGCGCACGTCGGAAAACAGTGTCCGGGTAGAACCCGGCGCTCTAAAAACAGGAGCGAGTATCGCGATGGTTTATGACAGAGCAGTGGCTAAGTGATGTCATGTCGATGACGATACAAAGATGTCCTGAACTATTGATCTAGAGCGCTGTCGTCCGAATGCTCGTGTGCAAAGGGCAGCGATAAGCGATACTCGCGGGGCTTTGATGCCCGGAAGTGGAGAGTCAGTTGATGCCGTTGCAACGCCTGCAAAGCCTGTCAGAAATCGCCCCGGCGACCTGGGATGCACTGGTGCCCGAGACCCAGCCGTTTCTGCGCCATGCCTTTCTCTCGGCCCTTGAAGACAGCGGCAGCGTTGGCCCGCACACGGGTTGGCAAGCCGAGCATCTGCTGCACGTTGAAGGCGGTCGGTTGATCGCCGCGTTACCCAGTTACCGCAAGTGGCATTCCTACGGTGAGTACGTGTTCGATCACGGCTGGGCCGATGCCTGCGCCCGGGCCGGCATCGATTACTACCCCAAACTGCTGACGGCGGTGCCGTTCAGTCCGGTCAGCGGCCCGAGACTGTTGGCGGCGAATGTCGAGGATGGATTCGAACTGCTCAAGAGCCTGCCGGGCTATCTGGAAATCGAAGATCTTTCCAGCGCGCACATCAATTTCACCGACCCCTTCACCGACGCCGCCATGGCCGAGCAGCCGGGCTGGCTGCAGCGCATCGGCTGTCAGTATCACTGGCAGAATCGCGGTTACCGCGACTTCCAGGACTTTCTCGACGTGCTCAGTTCGCGCAAGCGCAAGCAGATGCGCAAGGAACGCGAACAGGTGGCGGGGCAGGGCTTCGAGTTCGAATGGTTGACGGGGCGCGAGCTGGACGAGTCGCAATGGGATTTTGTCTACGCCTGCTATGCCAACACTTACGCCGTGCGCCGCCAGGCGCCCTATCTGACGCGCGAGTTCTTCAGCCTGCTGGCCGCGCGGATGCCGGAGGCGATTCGGGTGGTCTTCGCCAGACAGGGTTCACGGCCGGTGGCGATGGCCTTCAGTCTGGTCGGGGGCGACAGCTTCTATGGGCGCTACTGGGGGTGTCTGGCCGAGTTTGACCGGCTGCATTTCGAGACGTGTTTCTATCAGGGCATGGATTATGCGATTGCCCACAGATATCAGCGTTTTGATGCCGGTGCGCAGGGCGAGCACAAGCTGATTCGCGGCTTTGAACCGGTGATCACCCATTCGTGGCACTACCTGCGTCATCCCGGATTGAAAGCGGCGGTGAAGGATTTCCTGCAGCAAGAGCGCGCTGGCGTCCTTGCTTACGCTGAGGAAGCCAGAACAGCCTTGCCGTATCGCCAAACCTGAGTTCGCCTTTAATCGGCGCCGACATTCATTCTTGAGCGTGGCTGATTTCCTGATGTGGGAGGGGGCTTGCTCCCGAATGCGGTGTGTCAGTGCAGTAAATATGACTGACACGGCGCATTCGGGAGCAAGCCCCCTCCCACAGGGGATCTCCAGTGGTGTCAGGTGTCCTCTTTACCCAGCCAGCGATAAATCGTCCCGCCCACCACTGCGCCCAGCAGCGGCGCGACCCAGAACATCCACAACTGCGCGATCGCCCAGCCGCCGACCATCAGCGCCGGGCCGGTGCTGCGCGCCGGGTTGACCGAGGTGTTGGTGACCGGAATCGAGATCAGGTGAATCAGCGTCAGGCCCAAACCGATGGCGATCGGTGCGAGGCCCGCCGGGGCGCGTTTGTCGGTGGCGCCGAGGATGATGATCACGAACATTCCGGTCATCACCAGTTCGGTGACAAACCCGGCCGCCATCGAGTATTTGCCCGGTGAGTGCTCACCGTAACCGTTGGAGGCCAGGCCGGCGGCGATGTCAAAACCCTCCTTGCCACTGGCGATGTAGTAGAGCAGGGCAGCGGCGAGTATCCCGCCCACTACCTGGGCGATGATGTAGGCCGGCAGCTCCCTCGCCGGAAACCGCCCGCCGACCACCAACCCGACCGACACCGCAGGATTGAGGTGACAGCCACTGATGTGACCGATGGCGAACGCCATGGTCAGCACCGTCAGACCAAACGCCAGGGCCACCCCCAGCACTCCAATGCCCAACGGCGAAGACGCTGCAATGACCGCGCTGCCGCATCCTCCCAGAACCAGCCAGAACGTACCCAACAACTCCGTGACTGAACGTTTGAACAGAGACATGAGAGAGTCCTTGATAGCCATGCTATCGAGACTGTATTGCGTTGTGCTTCCCTGCAGATTTACGACAGGTTCCGTGCTGGAGCCTTGGCTGAGTACAGCAGGCTTTGGATGGATTTCCAGCAGGCATGAAAAAACCGCCAGAGCCCGTGGTTGGCGGGCTGGGGCGGTTTTCTGGCGGACAAACATTGTGTGGCGAGGGAGCTTGCTCCCGCTGGACAGCGAAGCTGTCCCAAAACTATCTGCACGGTAGTGTCAGACTTTCACGGTTGGCGAGCTTTGCGCCTGCTGCGCAGCCGAGCGGGAGCAAGCTCCCTCGCCACAAAAGCTCACAGAATCGGGTTTTTTGTGATCAATCGATTCCGACAAACCCTCCGGTCTGGTGCGCCCACAACCGCGCATACAGGCCGCGATGCGCCAGCAGTTCGGCGTGGGTGCCGCTCTCGGCGATCTTGCCGTTTTCCAGCACCACCAGCCGATCCATACGGGCGATGGTCGAGAGGCGGTGAGCAATGGCAATCACGGTTTTGCCTTGCATCAGGGTTTCCAGGCTTTCCTGGATCGCCGCTTCCACTTCCGAGTCGAGTGCCGAGGTCGCTTCGTCCATGATCAGGATCGGCGCGTCCTTGAGCAACACCCGGGCAATCGCGATGCGCTGGCGCTGACCGCCGGACAGCTTCACCCCGCGCTCGCCGACGTGCGCATCGAAACCAGTGCGACCTTCAGCGTCCGACAGTAACGGAATGAACTCGTCGGCGCGGGCCTTGTGCACCGCGTCCCAGAGCTCGGCGTCGGTGGCGTCAGGCTTGCCATACAGCAAGTTGTCGCGGATCGAGCGGTGCAGCAGGGAGGTGTCCTGCGTGATCATGCCGATGCGTGCGCGCAGGCTTTCCTGGCCGACTTCGGCGATGTTCTGCCCATCGATCAGAATACGTCCGCCCTCGACGTCGTAGAGGCGCAGCAGCAGGTTGACCAAGGTCGATTTGCCGGCGCCGGACGGCCCGATCAAACCGATTTTCTCCCCCGGTTTGATGGTCAGGTTGAGGTCGCCGATGATGCCTTTCTTCTTGCCGTAGTGAAAATCCACGTGCTCGAAACGCACTTCGCCACGGGCCACGGCCAGGGGTTTGGCCTGTTCGCGATCAGTGACGCTGACCGGTTGCGAGATGGTCTGCAGACCGTCCTGGACCATGCCGATGTTTTCGAAGATGCCGGTGACTACCCACATGATCCAGCCGGACATATTGACGATACGAATCACCAGACCGGTCGCGAGAGCAATAGCACCAACGGTGATCAGCGACTGCGTCCACAGCCACAGCGCCAGCGCGGTGGTGCCGACGATCAGCAGGCCGTTCATGGTGGTGATCGCCACGTCCATGCTGGTCACCACGCGGCCGGCCATCTGCGCCTTGACCGTCTGTTCTTCGATGGCTTCCTTGGCGTAGTGCTGTTCGAAATTGGTGTGGGCGAACAGCTTCAGGGTGGCGATGTTGGTGTAGCCGTCGACAATCCGCCCCATCAGTTTCGAGCGTGCGTCGGAAGCTTCCACCGAACGCTCTTTCACCCGCGGCACGAAGTAGTACAACGCGCCGATGTAGGCAGCGATCCACGTCAGCAGCGGGATCATCAGGCGCCAGTCGGCTTCGGCGAACAGCACCAGCGAACTGATCGCGTAGATCACCACATGCCACAGCGCATCCACCGCTTGCACCGCCGAATCGCGCAGCGAGTTGCCGGTCTGCATGATGCGCTGGGCGATACGCCCGGCGAAGTCGTTCTGGAAGAAATTCAGGCTCTGTTTGAGCACGTAACTGTGGTTCTGCCAGCGGATCATGCTGGTCATCCCCGGGCTCAGGGTCTGATGCACCAGCAGGTCGTGCAGGCCGAAAAAGATCGGCCGCAGCACCAGCGCAACCACCACCATCCACGTCAGTTCGAGGGCGTGGTCGCTGAAGAAATTCGGGTTGGGCGTGCCCTGGGCGAGGTCGATGATGCGGCTCAGGTAACTGAACAGCGCCACTTCGATCAACGCGGCAAACAGGCCGACCACCAGCAGAGCAGCGAAGCTCGGCCAGACTTGTCTCAGGTAGTAGGTGTAGAAGGGCCAGACACGATCTGGAGGGGACGCCGTCGGAGCGTCGCGGAATATGTCGATCAGTTGTTCAAAACGGCGATAGAGCATCAGATAACCGCCCGGAAGCCGGGCTCTCCTTTTATCGGTGTGAGCGGCGTGGCGTCAGGCCAGCGCCGCTCGATACGCCCTGTACAGCTTAGTCGATGACTTTGGCCGACTTGATGATCACAGGGTCGACAGGCACGTTTTGCATGCCCTGTTTGGTGGTGGTTGGCGAGTTGACGATTATGTCGACCACGTCCATGCCTTTGACCACTTTGCCGAATACGGCGTAGCCATCACCCTGGTCGAGGAAATCGTTGTCCTTGACGTTGATGAAGAATTGGCTGGTCGCCGAATCAGGTGCGGAGGTGCGCGCCATGGACAAGGTGCCACGGACGTTGGCCAGACCGTTTTTGTGTTCGTTCTTGATCGGCGCTTTGGTGTCTTTCTGCTGCATCTGTGGAGTGAAACCGCCGCCCTGAGCCATGAAACCCGGGATCACGCGGTGGAAAATGGTATTGGTGTAAAAGCCGCTGTTGACGTAATCCAGAAAGTTCTTGGTACTGATCGGCGCCTTGACCGAATCCAGTTCGATTTCGATCTGACCGTTGGTGGTGTCCAGCAGCACGTGCTGTGCTTTGGCAGGCGTGGCAGCCATCAGGTTGGCGGCAAACAGCACAGTACCAGCGGCGAGGGCGAGTTTTTTCAGCATGGGTCAGTGATCCTGAGATTGAGTGTCGGCTGCGGCGAAAAACTCCAGCAGCGTTTGATTGAAGCGTTCGGGTTGATCGAGCGGGGTGGCGTGGCGCGAATCGGCGATCACCACCAGCCGCGCATTCGGCAGCAGTTTTACATAGGTTTCTTTCAGCGCGACGGGTGTGTAGTCACGGTCGGCGCTGACGATGAGGGTTGGACAGGAAATTCTCGAAAGTCGTTCCTGAACGCCCCAGCCAACAATCGCGTCGAAGCTGGCGAGATAAGCACGTTTGTCGTTTTTTGCCCAGCGCTCGGACATTTTTTGCCGCAGTTCGGCCTGCTCAGGCTTGGGAAAAAGTTTGCTGCCCAAGGCCTTGCCGATGGTCGCAAGGCTGAGTACGCGCATCAGACTCCAGCGCTTGAACCACTGCCAATAGTCGTCGCGACTGCGGATTTTGACTTCGGGAGCGCTGTTGACGATGGTCAGGCTTTTCAGCATCCGCGGCTGATCGACGCCGAACTGAAAGCCGATCATCCCGCCCATCGACAGCCCGATATAGTGCACCGGGCCGAGGTTCAAGTGTTCGATCAGTGCCAGCAGGTCTGCGCTGAAACCGGCGATGCTGTAGCGCTCGCGGGGTTTGTCCGAGCGACCGTGACCGCGAATGTCCGGTACGATCACCCGGTAGTGCGCCGACAGCGCCGGGATCTGCATTTCCCAGTCCAGGGTGCTCGAACCGAGCCCGTGAACCAGCAGCAACGGCGAACCGTGGCCATATTCCTCGTAGTGCAGGTTGCAACCTTCGTGCTCGAAATAGGCCATCGGTGAACTCCGTGTCAGGCTTGTTCAGGGGCGGCGAACGGTGCGTCCAGCGGCAAGGTGTCGAAGGTGCGCAGCAGTTCGATGAGGATCTGTGTCGCCGGGCCCAGCGGCTTGTCCTTGTTCGAATACAGATAGAAGCTCGGGTTGCGGCTGCCGCCCTGATCCAACGGTAGCAGCTTGAGCGTGCCTTCCTTCAATTCCCGTTCGATCATGTGCCGCGGCAGCCAGGCGAAGCCCAGACCGCTGCTGACGAACGTGGCAGCGGTGGCGAGGCTGCCGACTGTCCAGCGCTGTTCGGCGCCAAGCCAGCCGACGTCGCGCGGCTGCTGGCGACCGGAGTCGCGAATCACCACCTGCATCTGGGTTTCCAGATCCTGGAAGCTCAGTTCGCGATTGAGCCGATGCAGCGCGTGATCCGGGTGGGCGACCGCGACAAACTCGACGTCGCTCAATTCCGCACCGAGGTAGCCGGGAATGCTCAGGCCGGTGATCGCCAGATCGGCGACCCCTTCGAGCAAGACCTCTTCGACCCCCGACAACACCTCTTCGCGCAGCCGCACGCGGCAGCCGCGACTCTGCGGCATGAACGCGGTCAGCGCGCGGACGATGCGTGCGCTCGGGTAGGCGGCATCGACCACCAGCCGCACTTCGGCTTCCCAGCCCTGTTCCATGTGGTGGGCGAGGTCTTCCAGCTGGCTGGCCTGTTTCACCAGTTGGCGCGAGCGGCGCAGCAGCACGCCGCCAGCCTCGGTGAGCACCGCTTTACGTCCGTCGATGCGCAACAACGGCACACCGAGCTGGTCCTGCATGCGGGCAACGGTGTAACTCACCGACGATTGCGAACGGTGCAAGGCCTCGGCGGCCTGGGCGAAGCCGCCGTGGTCGACCACGGCTTGCAATGTTCGCCATTGATCAAGGGTCACGCGGGGCGCTTTCATCAATAGCTCCTCTTGTCCTAAGCTGGCCGTCCCTCATGGAGACTGGCGAATGAAAAAATTCTGTTGTGTGTTGCTGGCGCTGCTGCCGCTGACGGCGTTTGCTTACTCGATCGACGTGCAGAAAAACCTCAATGGCTTGAAGATCGACTACGAAACCTACGACACCGATAAGGACATCGGCTCGATTCGGGTCGCCAACTACGGCGACGTGGACGCTACCTGCAAAGTCGTATTCAACAATGGTCCGGAAGCACCCCGTACGCGCAACATCGAAATCCCGGCCCGCAAACATACGAACGCCACGGCCAAGTTCTCCCGCGAGATCATCAGGCTGCGCATCGACCTGAGCTGCAGCCCGAAATAACGGTCGATTCCTTGTAGGAGCGAGCCTGCTCGCGATAGCGGTGTATCAGTCAGAGAATGCGTCAATTGACACACCGCTATCGGGAGCAGGCTCACTCCTACAAGGGTACGTGTCAGCATCTAAACGAATTATTCGATGCTTTGCAGCAATTATTTGCGCTTTTTCATCGATCCATCCCTGTTTAACCTCCATTCCATCGACCTACAACATTCTCGGATGGAGGCTACACACCATGTCCCGCGTTCTGATCATCGAAAGCAGTGCCCGCCAGCAAGACTCGGTTTCCCGTCAACTGACCCAGACCTTCATCAGCCAGTGGAAATCCGCGCACCCCAACGATCAGATCACCGTGCGTGACCTCGCCGTGAACCCCGTTCCACACCTGGACATCAACCTGCTGGGCGGCTGGATGAAGCCCGCCGAGCAGCGCAACGCCAACGAACAATCGTCGCTGGATCGATCCAACGAATTGACCGATGAATTGCTCGCCGCCGACGTACTGGTGATGGCCGCGCCGATGTACAACTTCGCGATCCCGAGCACTCTCAAGGCCTGGCTCGACCACGTGCTGCGTGCCGGCGTGACCTTCAAGTACACCGAAACCGGCCCGCAAGGCCTGCTCAGCGGCAAGCGTGCCTATGTGCTCACCGCTCGCGGCGGCATCTATGCCGGCGGCCCGGCCGACCATCAGGAACCGTACCTGCGTCAGGTCATGGGCTTCATCGGCATCCACGACGTGACGTTCATTCACGCCGAAGGCATGAACCTGGGCGGCGACTTCCAGGAGAAGGGCCTGAATCAGGCCAACGCCAAACTGTCCCAGGTCGCTTGACAGGTTAATCCCCAGATAATCGCCGATTGTTCTAGTGACCCGGCGCAACCCCTTCAAGGCCCTACGCGCATCGAACCTCCCTTTGCACTTGTTGCTCCTGAGTGCTGTAGCCCGATTGAACGCTTTAGCGAGATCGGGCTTTTTTTTGCCTGTGTTTTTTGAACGACACAAAACTCCTTGTGGGAGCGAGCCTGCTCGCGAAAGCGGTGTATCAGACAAGTATCTGTCGTCTGACACTCTGCCTTCGCGAGCAGGCTCGCTCCCACAGGGGAATTTTGTGTTTCGGGCTATTCGCAGTGAGACCAGAAAACCGCTATCGTCGCCGCCATTCGAAACAGAGGCGACCATGGGCTATCTACTTTTTGTCACGCTGATTCAGGCGTTTTCCTTCAGTCTGATCGGCGAGTACCTGGCGGGGCACGTCGACAGCTACTTTGCGGTGCTGGTGCGCGTGGTGCTGGCCGGGCTGGTGTTCATTCCGCTGACCCGCTGGCGCTCGGTAGAACCGGCGTTCATGCGCGGCATGCTGCTGATCGGCGCGTTGCAGTTCGGCATCACCTACGTCTGCCTGTACCTGAGCTTCCGCGTGCTGACGGTGCCGGAAGTGTTGCTGTTCACCATCCTCACACCACTGCACGTGACGTTGATCGAAGATGCGCTGAACCGACGCTTCAACCCTTGGGCGCTGGTCGCCGCACTGGTGGCGGTGGGCGGCGCGGCGGTGATTCGTTTCGACAGCATCAACCCGGACTTCTTCATGGGTTTCCTGCTGCTGCAACTGGCCAACTTCACCTACGCCGCCGGGCAGGTGCTGTACAAGCATCTGGTGGCGAAACACCCGAGCGATCTGCCGCACTACCGACGTTTCGGCTTCTTCTACCTCGGCGCGCTGGCGGTGGTGTTGCCGGCGTTTCTGCTGTTCGGCAAAGCCAACTTCCTGCCCGAAGCACCCTTGCAGTGGGGCGTGTTGCTGTTCCTCGGACTGGTCTCGACGGCGCTGGGGATGTACTGGTGGAACAAGGGCGCGTGCATGGTCAACGGCGGCACGCTGGCGGTGATGAACAACCTGCATGTGCCGGTGGGCTTGCTGCTGAATCTGCTGATCTGGAATCAGCATGAGGAACTGGGAAGGTTGTTGCTGGGCGGCAGTGTGATTCTGGCGGCCGTATGGATCAGCCGGTTGGGCATCCGCAATTCCCAAGCCACCGCATAACCTCTGTGGGAGCGGGCTTGCTCGCGAAAGCGGTGCGTCATTCAACGATTATGTTGACTGACCTGACGCCTTCGCGAGCAAGCCCGCTCCCACAGTTTTGATCGGTGGGGTTACATGAGGTGTTTTTGCGGTTCTGGAATGTGCGCTGAACCCAACACCGCCGGCAACAACCCCGTCCGCAAATCCCCGCCACTCGGCTGCTGATACAGGCTCAAGCCAAACTCCGGCAGCACCGCCAGCAGATAATCGAAAATATCCCCCTGAATCCGCTCGTAGTCGGCCCACACCGTGGTGGTGGTGAAGCAGTAGATTTCCAGCGGAATGCCCTGCGCCGTGGTCTGCATCTGGCGGACCATGCAGGTCATGTTCGGCTGGATTTCCGGGTGGCTCTTCAGATAGGCCAATGCGTAAGCGCGGAAGGTGCCGATGTTGGTCATGCGCCGGCGGTTGGCCGACATTGCCGCCACATTGCCCTGCGCCTCGTTCCACGCCTTGAGCTCGGCTTTCTTGCGGGCCATGTAACCGGTCAGCAGGTGCACCTGGGAGAGTTTTTCTTCTTCATCGTCACGGATGAAGCGCACGCCGCTGGCGTCGATGAACAGGCTGCGCTTGATCCGTCGGCCGCCGGACTGCTGCATGCCGCGCCAGTTGCGGAACGATTCGGACATCAGGCGCCAGGTCGGGATCGAGACGATGGTCTTGTCGAAGTTCTGCACCTTGACCGTGTGCAAGGTGATATCGACCACGTCGCCATCGGCGCCGACTTGCGGCATTTCGATCCAGTCGCCGACCCGCAGCATGTCGTTGCTGGTCAGTTGCACGCTGGCGACGAACGACAGCAGGGTGTCCTTGTAGACCAATAGAATCACCGCCGACATCGCACCCAGACCGGAGAGCAGCAACAGCGGCGAACGGTCGATCAGCGTGGCGACGATGATGATCGCACCGAACACGTACAAGACCATTTTCGCCAGTTGCACATAGCCCTTGATCGAGCGGGTGCGGGCGTGTTCGGTGCGCGCGTAGATGTCCAGCAACGCATTGAGCAGGGCGCTGACCGACAGCAGCAGGAACAGGATGGTGAAGGACAGCGCCACGTTGCCGAGGAAGGTCATCGCGGTTTTGCTCAGTTCCGGTACCAGGTGCAGGCCGAACTGGATCACCAGCGACGGCGTCATCTGCGCCAGACGCTGAAACACCTTGTTGTGGCGAAAATCGTTGATCCAGTGCAAGGCCGGCTGACGGCCGAGCATGCGGCTGGCATGCAGGATCAGATAGCGCGCCACTCGTCCGAGGACCAGCGCGATCACCAACAGCAGCATCAGCGCCAGGCCGGATTGCAGGAACGGGTGCTGTTCGAGGGCACCCCAGAGGTCTTGGGCGTTGAG
Organism: Pseudomonas sp. MWU12-2020; assembly: GCF_023100605.1. NCBI lineage: Bacteria > Pseudomonadati > Pseudomonadota > Gammaproteobacteria > Pseudomonadales > Pseudomonadaceae > Pseudomonas > Pseudomonas sp. MWU12-2020. The sequence goes on along the minus strand of NZ_JALMEX010000009.1, from coordinate 37,976 downwards.
CCAGAGCTGTTTGAAATCCATGTGAGCAACGATTCTTCTGTAAGACGCGATAGGCGATTAGAGCATTTAAGACGCTGTGTATTACCGTTGGAGACAAATCGAGCAACAAAAAAGCCACTGATTACGCCCGTTTGTATAAAGAAACTCGGCCTGAGCGCTCGAAACCGGTAACCTATGCAGCTGTTTTTTTGCATATCTTCGAGGTAGCACCCGTGTTTTCCCAATTCGCCCTGCACGAACGCCTGCTCAAAGCCGTGGCCGAGCTGAAATTTGTCGAGCCAACGCCTGTGCAAGCAGCGGCCATTCCGCTGGCGCTCCAGGGGCGTGACCTGCGGGTGACGGCGCAAACCGGTAGCGGCAAGACCGCCGCTTTTGTCCTGCCGATCCTCAACCGCCTGATCGGCCCGGCCAAGATTCGCGTCAGCATCAAGACCCTGATCCTGCTGCCGACCCGCGAACTGGCCCAACAGACCCTTAAAGAAGTTGAACGCTTCTCGCAGTTCACCTTCATCAAGTCCGGCCTGATCACCGGCGGTGAAGACTTCAAGGTGCAAGCGGCGATGCTGCGCAAGGTGCCGGACATCCTGATCGGTACCCCGGGCCGGATGATCGAGCAACTCAACGCCGGCAACCTCGACCTCAAGGAAGTCGAAGTGCTGGTGCTCGACGAAGCCGACCGCATGCTCGACATGGGTTTCGCCGAAGACGTGCAGCGTCTGGTCGACGAATGCCCGAACCGTCAGCAGACCATGCTGTTCTCCGCCACCACCGGCGGTTCCGGTCTGCGTGAAATGGTCGCCAAGGTGCTGAACAACCCTGAGCACCTGCAGCTCAACGCGGTCAGCCAACTGAACTCGACCACCCGTCAGCAGATCATCACCGCCGACCACAACCAGCACAAAGAACAGATCGTCAACTGGCTGCTGGCCAACGAGACTTACCAGAAAGCCATCGTCTTCACCAACACCCGTGCCATGGCCGACCGCATCTACGGCCGTCTGGTGGCTCAGGAATACAAGGCGTTCGTGCTGCACGGCGAGAAAGACCAGAAGGATCGCAAACTGGCGATCGATCGTCTGAAGCAGGGCGGTGTGAAGATCCTGGTAGCGACCGACGTCGCGGCCCGTGGTCTGGACGTTGATGGCCTGGATCTGGTGATCAACTTCGACATGCCGCGCAGCGGCGACGAATACGTGCACCGCATCGGTCGTACCGGCCGCGCCGGTAACGACGGTCTGGCGATCTCGCTGATCTGCCACGGCGACTGGAACCTGATGTCGAGCATCGAGCGCTACCTGAAGCAGAGCTTCGAGCGCCGAACCATCAAGGAAGTCAAAGGCACCTACGGCGGGCCGAAAAAGGTCAAGGCCTCGGGCAAAGCCGTCGGCGTGAAGAAGAAAAAGACCGACGCCAAGGGCGACAAGAAGAAAACCGCCGCCAAGACCCCGACCAAGCGCAAGAGCGCCAACCGTCCGAAGCCGGATTCGCTGGTGAGCAGCGACGGCATGGCCCCGCTCAAGCGTCGCAAGCCGGCTGAGCCAGCGGCTGAGTAAGGCGTTTTCGCAGGCAATAAAAAACCCGGACAGTGTCCGGGTTTTTTTATGCGCAGGGTTTATCAGTTCCCCAACTGTCCGCTGGTATCCGCGTCAAAGCGCTGTTTGGCGCGATCTGCCGCCGGTTTAAGCAAGCCGAGCAGCGCGGCTTCGCTGTACAACCGCGAGTCGCCCAGCTCTTTCGGCGTCGGCTCGATCGGGATCAGTACATCCTCACCGTCAGCGTGCAGCCAGATCGCCACGACGTGCAGCGCAGAGACAAACAGCACCCGTAGTTCAACGGTTTTGCCCTGCAATTGCGGCGCCTGTTCCGCCAGTTTCAGCGCGCCCACGGTGTCGGCAGCCCGGGTGCCGTGGTTCAGCGAAGCGAACTCGACATGGCCACGCACCTCGGCCAGTTGCGCATCGGCAATGCTCACGCCGTCGGCAAAAACCAGGTAATGCCAGTCACCGATGCGTGCGTCTTTCAGACCCTTGCCATGGCTCAGATCGTCCAGCGTCAGCGAGTAGCCGCGATAGGCTTCGCTGAGGCTGACTTTGGCCGGTGTCGCATTGGCGAACTGGCGGTTGATACCGAAGCCCTGGTTTTGCAGCGCGGCTTGCAGCACCGGACGCAAAGTCTGTACGCCGTTGGAAGGCGCCTTTGGATAAGTCAGTTGCATGATGTCGCCCTCCTAGTTTTTCGCGGTGAAGTAAGTGTGAGTCCAGTTGCCGCCGCCGTTGTACGAACCGGGGAACGCGTTCAGCGCGCGAGTCGAGTAACCGTAGATCGAGTCGGCGACCAGCACGTAGTTGCCGTTGGTGCCGTAGATCGCCAGGAAGTGCGCGCCACCACCGTACCAGGCGCAACGCAGGCCGACCGGGCGACCCATGTTGATCTGGTTCTGAATGGCCGACATCTGCAGCGAACCCTGATTCATCCCGTTGTAGCTGCGGGTGGTTTGCAGGGCCGAATCCAGATAGCCGTAGACGTTGCACGGACCTGGCTGGTTGCAGCAGTTGCGATCCAGTTGGGTGCTCGCGACCCCGCACTGTGTCCAGTTCCCGGTGCCGTAGTAGTTGCCAACCGAGGCGGAAACGGCGGCCCAGCACCAGTTGGTCTGCGTCTGTTTCTGCATGGTGAAGTTGAGATTGGCAGCGGCCAGTGCCGCAGTTTGCGCAGTGGCTTCAACCTCGACCAGTTGCGGGTCGAGCAGGTGGTCGACGAGGCACCTTGGCAGGCTCTCGCCGGTGAACGATGTTGCTTGAGTGGTTAACATTTTTTCAGTCCTCCATGAATGAAAACAAGCGTCCAGCTTGTGATTGTGTTGCAGTATTGCCGAGCGATCGGTAGTTAACGGTTTTCATCTGCGATGAACGGTGCCGATCTCCTTGCTCGATGTAACCTTAGTCTGGATATGCGTTTGTGCAAGAAAATAAATGCACAAATGCATTTTCAAGGGTAAAAGATCGCAGCCTGCGGCAGCTCCTACAGGGTTCGGTGCAGGAGCTGCCGCAGGCTGCGATCTTTAGATCTTGCTTTAGCTTTCGGTTTTTTTCTCGGCCGAATCCAGCTCTTTCAAGCGCTGATCAATCAACTGGCATTTGTCCGGTAAATCCGCACTGGCCGTGCCCAAGTCCATTTTCTGCAACTCGGCGTTGATCTCCTTGGCCTTGGTGGGGTTCTGCGCGGTGAGCTTGGCGACTTCCTTGGCCAGTTGTTCGCGCTTGGCGGCGGCTTCTTCGGGCGTGCAGGCCCAGACGGGCAGGGCGCAGGCGAGGGTGGTGGCGAGGGTGAGCTTGATCAGGGTTTTCATGGGGGCGGGCCTCCGTTCCGGGTAAGGCGGGTTAATCGGTGGAGGGGTTTGGGCGGTGAAAAGTTCAGTGACAGTGTTTTTACCAGCCCATTTGAAGTGACCGAACGGTTGCGATCCCCCCTGAAAAGTAGCCTTCTTGAGGAAAAGCCGCTCGCCTGTCGCAACGAGAGCTCAAACATGGACGTTCGCCAATACGCCTTCCTCGCTCGTCAGCCTTCTGCTGCCGTGAAAACCCGTGAGCATTTCTGGGGCATGCCCAAGCGCGGGCTGGCGTTTCTATTGGCGAACGTGATGTTCTGGCAACCGATGTGGGCGCAGGCCGACGGCATTGTCGTAGCCAACCCGAACACTTCGCTGGATCGGGCCGGTATGTTAGAAGAGCCGACGTTCACCCCGACCAAAGAGAAAGTGCATCGGGATTCCAGGCAGGCGGAGGCTGGTAAAGAATAGAGTGAAGGAAGCGCTCGACGATCCATCAAAAACAGTGGGTGTAACAACCGTCAGGTTCGTGCGTGAAGACCCAGGCTCAGTCCGTCCTGACGCGATGAGAGTTACTTACATAGTTGATGGGAAGGCTAAAACCGTAGTCTTTAAAAACGAGCCCCATCAAATTCCGGAGATTATTTAGTGGTTACTGAAGATATAAAAATTGTTCAGGAAATTTTCCAGGAAGTCGAAGCCGGTATTGTTCACGGCTACGATGCATTCAGCTACGGTGTGGAGTTGGGGGAGGGATACATTGAGACGGAACTGGGCGTTGAGAAAGACGGCGTGGAGGACTGGAACGTCGAGACCGACATAAATGACGCGAAAATTCTGCGTCTGGTAGGCGAGTTACAGGCTAACGCAGACAAGCGCGGCGAGCCGTGGAAGTCCTTTGTCCTGTCTTATCGCGAAGGCGAACAGGTCAAAACAAAATTCAACTATTAGACGGTGATGCGTACTCCAGGCATCCAGGATGCAGCGGGCGGTATTGCCGGCCGCTGCCTTTCCTTTCCTTTGATTTGCTGATTATCTCTGGTGGCAGCAACTCGAGGCTTTTTCATTTTCATACCGATCATGATGCCGCACCCACTCCATGATCTCGTCCTCATTCCTGCCCTTGGGCGTGAGGTCGAGGTAGTTGTAGGCACCGACCAGCATGTCCAGACCGCGGGCATAGGTTGAGTAGGTGTGGAAAATGTCGCCCTTTGCATCACGATAAAACACGCTGAGGCCGGGTATTTCTTCCTCGGCACTGTCAGTCTTTTCGTAGTTGTACGTAGCCTTTCCTGCAGCGACATCTTCAGCGCGGGCACACACGCCAAAGTCGTAGTTGAAATCGGAACCGTCTGACGAGACCCAGTCGAATTTCCAGCCCATGCGCCGCTTGAAGGCCTGGAACTGTTCAAACGGTGCGTGGGAAACCGCGACCATTGCGATGTCGTGGTGGGCCAGGTGCAGATTGGCGCCGTCGATGTGGTCGGACAGAAACGAGCAGCCCTGACAGCCTTCCTCCCAATCCTTGGCAAACATGAAGTGGTAAACGATCAGTTGACTGTGTTTGCCGAACAGGTCGGCCAGTTTCAGCTCGCCGTGTGAGCCGTGAAATCGGTAGTCCTTGTCGACTTTGACCCAGGGCAACGCGCGGCGTTTGGCGCTGAGGCGGTCGCGTTCTTTGGTGAAGGCCTTTTCTTCGGCCAGATGTTGTTTGCGCGCAGCGAGCCATTCTTCTCGCGATACCACCGGATGATTCTCGACGTTCATGATGATTTCTCCTGCGGGGTTGAAACCGTCTTTGTCAGACTAGTCGTTTAACCCTCGAACAATTCGACAGACCGCCGGTCGGTCGCGGCGTGAAATGCGGCTGAACGGCGGCGACAGGCACCGGTCACAACCTATGACAGCGCCCCAAATCACGCGCACCGGAGGTTGAATCAGGATGACGACTTATAACTGGGATTTGATTGAACGCTTGCTGCATGAAGTGCAGAACAGTGCAGGCGAAAGTTTCGCGCCGCGAAAATATGCCGAGGACTATGCGGCGCAGAAAGCCAGTGCAGGCGAGCCGATCGAGAATCTGGATCACCTGAAAACACTGGCCTGCGAATATGAAGGCTTGTTGCTCGATCGTGGATTTATCGAACCGCGTCCGGATCATATGGGCAGTACCGGCAGCAATTTCATTCTGACGCCACGCGGATCAAGCCTGCTGAGCCTGATCGACAGCAGCATTCCCGGCAATGATCATCCGCGGCAGGTGCTGGACGAGCAGGAAGATGCGCTGGATGAGGCGACGTTTGATGAGGTGGCTTCAAAGGCGCAGATTGCCTGACAGGCCTTTTGTGGGAGCGGGCTTGCTCGCGAATGCGCTGTATCAGACACATAAATGGTGAATGACCCACCGCATTCGCGAGCAAGCCCGCTCCCACATTGGATTGGCATCCTATTAAGGTTTTTGTGCAGCCTTGAGGCACTTCAGGTCATTGAAGTCTTTACGCACCCCTTCGATTTTCTTGAGCAACCGCTGACGCTGCTGCGGCGTGCTCTGCGCCATCAAATCAACCGCCAGCGAGCGCGCCTGTGCTTCGGTGTTGGCGTAGGCTTTCTGGTAATCCGTTGTCCATAAACGCTCGCGATTGACCAGAAGTGTCTCGATCTGTTGTGGGAATTCCGGGCTTTTACGCTGGGCAACGGCCGCGCTGAACTGTTGCTGCCAGTGCGCGCGGTTGGCGATCCATTGGGTGTTCTGCTCGCCTAGCGCGGTTGACCAGGCCATCACCCGTTGTTCCTGAGTGACGCTCAACGGACCAAGCCAATCGGTGAGGCGCTTGTCCATGCGCGCAGCGCGTTCGGCAATCTGTTGCGCTAGCGGTGGTTTGACGTATTCCTTTTCACGCTTGCGCAGGTCCTTGGCGAACGCGTCGTTCATTTCCGCGACCTGTTTATCGTCCAGCCCTTGCAGCAGTTCGATGGCCGATGGCGTGATCTGGCGTGCGGTGTCGGCGATGGCTTTTTTCGCTTCTACGGTTCGCGCTTGCAGTGCCGCGTCTGTCACCTGATTGGTTTCGACCATCGCTTGCAAGCGATCCAGCCAGTCGAGGTAGCCCGGCAATTGCGTGGTGCAGTGCCAGTTCAGGTGCTCCTTGAGGCGATCGTTGAACCAGTCTTTTTGCTCGCTGGTCATGTCCAGATAGTCGCCAAGCGTCCATGGAATGATCACGTCGAGATTGCGGTAGGCCAGGCCGACGCGACTGCAGGCGCCGAGGGCGAGGGTGAAGATCAGCAGGGTGGCGAGGTGTTTGAACCAGCGAGACATGAGCGAATCCTTGCGAGAGCCTGGCGTCTGATTCTTATGTGAACGCGGGAGGCTGCCGGCAGTTCAGCCGATCAATAGAACGCGCGTTCGGCCTTGAGCGTGACCAGCCCGTCGCACTCGCTGTTTTGCCCGGAGTAAGCCGAGCAATCGCTGCCGCTGAGGTTGGAATTGCTGTAGATCAGGTCGAGATCGACGCCCATGAACGGCCGGGAAAATTTCACCGACCAATCGGTAAAACTGCTGACATAACCACCGTCCACCGACACGGGCGTGTTCAGTTGGTGGGTGGTGTATTTCATGCTGATCCCGATGCCGAACGGCTGATTGCCGCCGAGGTCGGCGAACAGCGTGTTGTTCTGTTTGTCCGGGTCGTTGCTCACGGCGACGCCGAAGCGGCTGCCGAGCAGGGTCAGGCCGCCGAACAGCTCCTGGCTGTCGAGGGTGTCTACTTTGGGATAACTGTAGTGGATCAACCCGACTTCATAGCCGAGGGTCTGATCGAAAGGTTGTTTGAAGCCGACGTAGGAGTCGATTTCGAGGTTCTTGCCCGGTGTGAGGCCCATGCTCGGTGCGTACTGGCCGACATACAGGCCGCTGTCGTGGCTGAGGTCGAGGCCGCCGTGGAACGAGCCGACTGCCGCCGGCTTGACCAGGCCTTGGGCCATGCTGCGGCTAGGCGTGGTGCCGAGTTTTAGGTCGAAGTCGCCGAGCTCGCGCTGGAAAATCTGCGCGTGCGCAGTCGAGCAGACCAGCAGGCCTACCAGCAATAAACAGGAAGTGGGTTTGAGCATGCGTCACTCCATGAACAGCGAGGGCAAGGCATTGAGCCTGCTGAAACGCTTGATCCAGACGCGTGCAAGGATACCGGCGAATACTCGGCAATGATGGCCGTTCGTCGATTTTCAAAAGATTTGTTAAACAGAATGGAGGGTATTGCGCGGGTGCCAGTCCAGACGCTTCGAAACTCAAAGCGCCTCAGGACGGGTGTATTACCGGGTGTTACTTCTTGCCCAGGCTGATCTGCTTGGACGGACCGAACGTCTGGCCGCTGACGCCTTTGGCAATTTGCTGGATTTCGCCGCCGGACTTGAGGAACGCTGCGATTTGATCGTTGATCGATTCGCTGGTTTCAACGGCTGGAGCTGGCTTTGCTTTGCTGGTGGATGCTTTTACACGCATGGCGGCCATTAACCTGTAGAAAAGTAACTCGGCCAGGCATCGTACAGGAATAACTTGACAATTGCTTGATAAATATCCCCGGGAATAACTGAGCGCGTGGGTGGATTATTCTCGATTAATTATTCGAAATATCCACCTAAGCCACTGTTTTAAATAAGAACATTTATTTGCCATCAGTGAAAACATCCTGCGCGAAATGGCGCGGCCGGTGCTGCGCTGGTCTGACGAGTGGCAGCCCGACCGTGCGAGACCCAGGAAAATCAAGGTGTCCCGTGGATTTTCCCGAACGGGTTGCTCAGCCAGCGAACGAAACCGGCAAAACCGGGTAGAATGCCGCCACGCAATGAGGGTTTTGGAAAATGGCTTTAGTCGGGCGTTACAACAGTTTGCAAGTGGTTAAACACACTAACTTCGGTTTATATCTGGACGGCGGTGCCGACGGCGAAATTCTTTTGCCCAACCGTTATATCCCTAAAGATATTCCCAGCGAAGATGAAGACTGGCTCAACGTTTTTATTTATCTGGACAGCGATGACAAACTTATCGCTACCACTGAAAAACCAAAAGTTCAGGTCGGCGAATTTGCCAGTCTGAAAGTTGTTGAAATCAACAGCATCGGCGTGTTCCTCGATTGGGGCCTGCCGAAGGACCTGTTGCTGCCGTATTCCGAAGAGAAGCGGCAGATGACCGCTGGTGAATATTGCGTGGTGCACGTCTACCTCGACAAACACACCCGCCGCATCACCGCGACTGCACGTCTGGATCGCTACCTCGACAAGACCCCGGCCAACTACAGCGCCGGGCAGGAAGTTGATCTGCTGGTGGCTGAAGCCACCGACATGGGCTTCAAGGCGATCATCAACAACAAGCACTGGGGCTTGATCCACAAGAATGAAATCTTCAAGTTCATGCGTTCCGGCATGCGCGAGAAGGGTTACATCAAGGAAGTGCGCGCCGACGGCAAGATCAGCCTCAGCCTGCAACCGGTGGGTCAGGAAGCGGCCAGCAGCCTGAGTTCGAAGATCCTCGCCAAGTTGCGCGAAAGCAACGGCACGCTGGCCATCAGCGACAAGAGCGATCCGGCGCTGATCAGCAGCATGTTCGGGGTCAGCAAGGGCAACTTCAAGAAGGCCATCGGTTCGCTGTACAAGGAAGGCAAGATCGTCATTCACGCCGATCGCATTGAACTAACCTGAGCCTCGCGTAGCCCATGTTGCATGGGCTCACTTGAGGTCGGTTAAATGAAAAAAGCGTTGATTGCCTATGGCACCACACTGGTGGCGTTTCTGTTGCTCGATGGCATCTGGCTCGGCGTATTGATGGCGCCAACCTACCGCGAGCTGCTCGGTTCGCTGATGCTCGAAAAACCGCTGCTGTTACCGGCAGCGGTTTTTTATTGCCTGTATGTTTTCGGCTGTGTGCAGTTTGTGGTGTTGCCGGCGGTCAGTTTGCAGTGGGCCGCGACGCGGGGTGCTTTGCTGGGGCTAGTGGCGTACGGCACTTATGACTTGACCAACTGGGCGACATTGCGCGGGTGGTCGGTGCAGGTGAGTTTGATGGATTGGGCGTGGGGGGCGTTTGCGACGGCTGTTGCCTGCACGGTCGGTTTCCTGGCTGCGAAGCGATTTGTGAGGTCAGCTGCGTAATCCTGGTTGTCTGGGCCGACGCCTTCGCGAGCAAGCCCACTCCCACAGGGGGAATGCGTTCTACTGTGGGAGCGGGCTTGCTCGCGAATGGCGGCGCAGCCGACGGCCATTCACCGCTGACGTTACTGACGCAGACAAAGTCTTTTTCAGACGGCTTTTTTTGCCCGAGTGATTGATAATCCCCGACACAGATTTTTGACCAGCGGATGGCTGCCATGTTGTGTGTGTTCGAGGTGTTGCGGTGAGTGTCGAGCGGCGCAATGCCGACGGTTTTGCCTTGCAGGTGATGATCGGCCTGTGCCTGATCTGGGGCGTGCAGCAAGTGATGATCAAGTGGGCCGCGCCGGACATCGCGCCGGTGATGCAGGCGGCCGGGCGTTCGGGGATTTCCGCGTTGCTGGTGGGTTTGCTGCTGTGCTGGAAGGGAGGCTGGGATCAGGTCGGCAACACCTGGCGCGGCGGACTGCTGGCCGGTGCGTTGTTCGGTCTGGAGTTCTTCTTCATCGCCGAAGGCCTGCAGTTGACCACTGCCGCGCACATGTCGGTGTTCCTCTACACCGCACCGATTTTCACTGCATTGGGTGTGCATTTCCTGTTGGCCAGCGAACGCTTGCGACCGCTGCAATGGCTGGGGATTCTGCTCGCTTTCATCGGTATCGCGATTGCTTTCGCGGGTGGCGTGTCGTGGGACAACCTCGACCGGCGCATGCTGCTGGGCGATGCGTTCGGGGTCATTGCCGGTGCCTGCTGGGGCGCGACCACTGTGGTGGTGCGCGCTTCGCGGCTATCGGAAGCGCCGGTGACCTTGACCTTGTTTTATCAATTGATCGTCGGCTTCGTCGGCCTGCTGTTGATCGCGCTGTTCAGCGGCCAGATCACTCACGTCAGCCTGACCACCGTGGCGGTGGCCAGCGTGTTGTTCCAGGGCCTGGTGGTGTCGTTCTTCAGTTACCTGACCTGGTTCTGGCTGCTGCGACGCTATTTGGCGGCCAATCTGGCGGTGTTTTCGTTCATGACGCCGCTGTTCGGCGTTACCTTTGGCGTGGTGCTGCTTGGCGAAGAATTGAGCATTAACTTCGTCATCGGCGCGGTACTGGTGTTGCTCGGCATCACCTTTGTCAGCGCTGAGCAGTGGGTGCGTCGGCGTTTGCGCAAAGCCCTCGGCCAGCACTGACCGATTGCAGCGCCAGCCCGCCGGCAATCAGCAGACCGCTGCCGGCAATGATCAGCGCCGGTTGCAGACCACCGCTGAAATGGCTGCTCAGCGCCGCGAGCAACGGGCCGCTGAGCTGGCCGACGGCGAAGCACGCGGTCAGCAGCCCGGCGTTGCGCTGCGTGGTGTGGGGCGCCAGTTCTCGCGAACGTTGCATCACCAGTTGCATGCAAGCGAGGAACGGCATGCCGCACAACACCACCCCCAGCGCCAGGCCATAAGCGCTGCCCAACAGACAGGCGAAGACCCCGAGCGCCTGCAACCACAGCGTTGCGGTCAGCCAATGCCGTGTGGTGTTCGGGTCGTGGCGACGCAGACTCACCAGCAACACACCGATGGCGGCGCCGAGGCCGAAGCACGGCCAGAACAGATCGGCCTGCCATTGCCCATGAAACTGCGCGTTGGCCATCTGCGAGAGGAACGTCGCCGGAATGATGTAACCCACGCCGTACAGCGCATACACCGCCGCCAGTCGCGGGATACCGCGATTCGCATGGCTGACGTTGAGGGTGGCGACCGGCGTGTGCACGCCCGGTTGCGGCAGGATCCGCACGATTCCCAACAACATCACCAGCGCCACGGCGGCATAGATCAGCCACAACGTGGCAGACGTCTGGTTCAACAGATGTGAGAACAGTGCCAGCAACCCTGTGAGAAAAATCCCCAGCCCCGGACCGGCGAACACCAGCGCACCGAGCCGTGGCCGGCCTGCCGCCGCTGCCAGTGGTTGACTCAGCGCCGTGATCATCACCAGCACCCAGGCACTCGCCACCCCGGTGCCAAAGCGCAGCAGTAAATGCGCCCAGAAGCCGTTGGCCCAGAACGACGCCAGGGTCAGCAGCACGCACAGCCACAACCCGCCATGCAACCGGCGCTGCACTTGCTGCGGACGGTGCGCGAACATCGCATCCACCGCGCCCAGCAGATAGCCGAGGTAGTTGGCCGCGGCGATCAGACCAGCGGCCGTCAGGTCGACCTGGCCTTCGCTGAGCAGGTGCGGCAGTTGCGGGGTGAGGGCGAAACGCCCGATGCCCATGGCCATCATCAGGGCGACGAAACAGGCGGATAAGCGAATCAGTGGCGACATGGTCGGGATTCCTTTGGAGGAGCAATGACCGTCAGGCTAGAACCGATTGACTTTCTTTAAAATTGAATAATAGTGAGTAACTTGTTCTGTAATGGAGAATGGTTGTGGAATTCAGCCAATTGCGGATCTTTCAGGCAGTGGCCGAGGAAGGTTCGATCACCCGCGCCGCCGAGCGTCTGCACCGGGTGCCGTCCAACCTGTCGACCCGGCTCAAGCAGCTGGAAGAGCAATTGGGTGTCGAACTTTTCGTCCGCGAGCGTCAGCGTTTGCAGTTATCGCCTGCGGGAAAAGTCCTGCTGGACTACACCGGCAAACTGTTCGCCCTGCGCGATCAGGCCAGTGCGGCGGTGATGGGCGGGCAACCGGCGGGGGATTTTGTTCTCGGTACGCTTTACAGCACCGCGGCAATCCATTTGCCGGCGTTGCTCGCGCGCTATCACAAGCAATACCCGGCGGTGAATCTGCAAGTGCAATCCGGGCCCAGCGGTGAGTTGCTTGAAGGCCTGGTCTCCGGGCGTCTCGATGCGGCGCTGGTGGACGGCCCGCCACAATTGGCGGGGATCGACGGCGTACCGCTGTGCGACGAGCGTCTGGTGCTGATCAGCGAAGCCGATCACCCGCCAATCCGCAGCGCCAAAGAGGTCGAGGGCAGGGCGGTGTTCACCTTCCGCCATGGCTGCGCCTATCGCGCGCGACTGGAGGCGTGGTTTGTCCACTATCAGGCGGCGATGGGCCGGGCGATGGAGATAGAGTCCTATCAGGGCATGCTGGCCTGCGTGATTGCCGGCAGCGGCGTGGCGCTGATGTCGGAGTCGATGCTGGCCAGTCTGCCCGGGCGCGAAAGTGTCGCGGTGCACCCGTTGGCCGAGCCGTTTGCCAGTGCGACAACATGGCTCATGTGGCGCAAGGGCATGGTCGGGGCCAACCTCAATGCCTGGATTGAACAGCAGCAAGCGCTCTATCCCGTGGCATCCAGTGAAACCCGGCAGACGGCGTGAACCAATCGATCCGAGTTCTGTTCAATTCAGTAACAGATCATTGCGGATTTGGCCGAGCATTGCGTAGGACTTAGGACTATTATCAGTGCGAAGCGGCCTCAGAATTCCGGCCGCTCAGCACTACCCTGAAGGGGGCATGACGATGAAAGAGAAAATTCAGAACTGGCTGCACGATTTGGGTGTTGCCCTCGGCTTGATCGAACCGCCTCTGCAACCCGTTCCGATCCGCACCGATGACGAACAGCGCCGGCGTCAGCCTCGCCGGCGGTAAGTACGGCTCCATGTGAGTGACGCTTGTTGTGGCTAGGGAGCTTGCTCCCGCTCGGCTGCGCAGCAGTCGTAAGGTCACTGAACAAGGTCCGTCTGGCACAACTGGGCTGAATGGTTTTGGGGCTGCTTCGCAGCCCAGCGGGAGCAAGCTCCCTCGCCACAGGGTTTGAGCTCAGCCTGATGGTTGTATTTGGCAAACCCTCTCAATGCCTTCCAATCTCTAGCAAAAATCGACTCAGGTCATTCGCGGTCTTCGCGGTCTTGAGCATGTGATCCTCTTCGGCCGTGAACGCCGTCAGTCCGAACTCATCTTCCAGATGAAAGATCAGATCCTCGATATCTGCCTTCTCCAGCCCTAATTGCACCAGGCTGGTGTCGTCGTTGAATTCGCGGGAGTCCAGCAGGCGCTTAATGTATCGGTGCACGGCAGCACGCACGGCAGCTCTTCTCATGGCAGACAGTTTCGTTATTGTGTTGACTGATTACAGCAGGCCTCAAGCGTGTCGACGCAACCATTCGTCAATCATCGAACGCAAATGCCCCCCGGAAAAACTGCCGAAATGCCCGCCATGCACCGTGCGGATCGGCAGCGCCTGCAAGCGCCGCAGGCTGGTGGCGTAATCCTGCAGATCGGAGTGGTAGGCGTCTTCGATCAACGGCCCGTCGTAGATGATGTCGCCGCTGAATAACGTTTCGGTGGCCGCCTCATACAGGCTGATCCCACCCGGCGAATGCCCCGGCGTGTGCAGCACTTGCAGGGTGCGGTTGCCCAGATCCAGCACGTCGCCATCCTCGACAAAACCGGTGGCCGGTGCAGCCTTGACCCGGTATTCGGCGTAGCACAGCGGACAGTCCGGATGCGCGTCGAACATGTCGTCACCGACGAAGGCGCGGCTCAAGTCATTCTCACCATCCGGCGCGGCAAGAATGTCGGCCTCGGCGCGATGCACCAGACGTTCGGCGAATTCGTGATGCCCGGCGATGTGGTCGAAGTGGCAGTGACTGGCAACAGCCACCAGCGGCCGTTCGGTGATCCACGGCAATTGCTCGCGCAGGCTGACCAATCCCGAACCGCTATCCAGCAACAAGTCTTTGTCGCGGCCCTGAACATGCCACAGGTTGCAGCGGTAGAACGGTCGAATATACGGCTCATGAATCAGCCGAACTCCATCACCGAAACTCTGCACTTCAAACCACTGATCGCGCGAAACGATCTTCATAAGCCATTTTCTCCAGACGTAAAAAAACGGGTGTGGCAACCGACGCCACACCCGTCGAAGAAAGCATCAAGTCGTTACATCAGAGCTTAGATCGCACTCGCCACTGTCGCCGGGCGAGGGGAGACCAGGCTGACCACCACAAAACTCACCAGACCTACCGCAAGGCTGTAGTAGATCGGCGTGTTCGCATCCAGACCGTCCTTGAACATGAACAGCAGCGCGGTGGCGAAACCCAGGCCCATGCTGGCGATGGCGCCGGCGGTGGTCGCGCGTTTCCAGAAGATCGCACCGATCAGCGGAATCAGCATGCCGCCGACCAACAGGTTGTAAGCAAGGGTCAGGGCGCTGATCACGTCATTCACTACCAGAGCGATGCCGAGCACCACGACACCGGTGAGCAGGGTGAACAGGCGGTTGATCGCCAGGCTCGACTGTTTACCGCCACGCAGTTTCGGCAGCAGGTCTTCAGTCAGGGTGGTGGCCGCCGCGAGCAGGCCGGCGCTGGCGGTGGACATCATCGCCGCCAGTGCGGCAGCGATCACCAGACCACGAATGCCGTCCGGCAGCGACAGTTTGACGATGGCGGCGAAGGCGTTGTTGACGTTGTCCAGATCCGGGATCAGTACGTGAGCGGCCATGCCGATCAGCGCGCAGGCCAGGCCGTAGAGGATGCAGTAGATACCGGCGATGCTGCCGGCGTACTGGGCGACTTTGGCGGTCTTGACGGTGAACACCCGTTGCCAGATGTCCTGACCGATCAGGATGCCGAAGAAGTAGATCATGAAGTAGGTGATGATCGTGTCCCAGCCGATGGTGGTGAAGTTGAACGCCGCTGCCGGCAGCTTCAGCACCAGTTCGTCCCAGCCGCCGACGCGGTACAGGCAGATCGGCAACAGGATGAACATCAGGCCCACGGTCTTGATGATGAACTGGACGATGTCGGTCAGGGTCAGCGACCACATGCCGCCGATCGCCGAGTAGATCACCACCACGCCACCGCCGAGCAGTACCGAGATCCAGAATGGCAGGCCGAACAGCACTTGCAGCACGGTGCCGATCGCCAGGATCGAGGTCACGCCGATCATCAGCGCGTAGGCCAGCATGATCACCGCGCTCGCCGAGCGGGCCATCGGGTTGTAGCGTTTTTCCAGAACCTGGGTAACGGTGTAGATCTTCAGTTTCAGCAGCGGTTTGGCGAGGAACAGGTTCAGCGCGACGATGCCGCAACCCAGTGCGGCGCACAGCCAGAAACCGGAGATGCCGTGCACGTAGCCCAGACGCACGGTGCCGACGGTGGACGCACCACCGAGCACGGTCGCGGCCATGGTGCCCATGTACAGGCTTGGGCCCAGGTTACGCCCGGCGACCAGAAAATCCTCATTGGTCTTGGCCTTGCGCATGCCGTAGTAGCCGAGCAAAAGCATGCCGGCGGCGTAGATGAGGACGACGAATAAATCCAAAGCCATGATGGCGTGTCTCCGATTGTCTTTTTTATGGTGAGGCTGAATTCGATTTGCCCTTGTGGGAGCGGGCTTGCTCGCGAATGCGATCTGTCAGTCACATCACTGTTGAATGTGCCGACGCTTTCGCGAGCAAGCCCGCTCCCACAGGGGTTTTGCGTCAGGCGGCCTGACGCAGTTCAGGTTTTGCTACGCCTTGGCTACGGGCATCCGTGGGCCCGAACACTTCGCGCGGTTCCGGGAACAGGCTCAGCAGCGTCAGGTACACCACCGAGGCCAGCCCCAGGGTCACCGGCAGGCTGACGTCGATGCCGCCGGCCATCTCGCCCAGCGGACCAACGAACTGCCCCGGCAGGTTGACGAAGCACAGGCCGACCGCCGCGCTCGGGATCCACGCGCCCAGACCACGCCAGTTCCAGCCGTGGTTGAACCAGTAGCGTCCGCCTTGCTCGCCGCGAGTGAACACCTGCAGGTCATCCGGGCAGTAAAAGCCCCGACGCACCAGCAGGCCGATGATCATGATCACCATCCACGGGGTAGTGCAGGTGATGATCAGCACGGCGAAGGTCGACACGCTCTGCACCAGATTCGCCGCGAAGCGGCCGATGAAGATGAAGGCAATCGACAGCACGCCGATCAGCAGCGTCGCTTTCACTCGTGACAGCACCCGCGGGAATACGCTGGACATGTCCAGCCCGGTGCCATACAGCGAGGTGGTGCCGGTGGACATGCCGCCGATCACCGCAATCAGGCACACCGGCAGGAAGAACCAGCTCGGCGACACCGCCAGCAAACCACCGACATAGTTGTTCGCCGCGATGTAGTCCGGCGCCTTGATCGCGACGATGGTCGCGGTGCTCAGGCCGAACAGGAACGGGATGAACGTGGCGATCTGCGACAGCACCACAGCGGCCATGATCCGTTGCTTGGAGGTGTCACGCGGGATGTAGCGCGACCAGTCGCCGAGGAACGCCCCGAACGAGATCGGGTTGCTCATCGCGACCAGCGCTGCGCCGATAAACGCCGCCCAGAAACCCGGTTGCCCGAGGTTCACCGTGCCGGCGTAGTTCACATCGAAAGGACCGGCGAAGGCGAAGATGCCCAGCAGGAACAACAGGCTGGCGCTCCACACTGCGATCTTGTTCACCCACAGCAAAAAGCGGAAGCCGTAGATGCACACGGTCAGCACCAGAATCGCGAACAGACCGTAGGCCAGGCCCAGGGTCAGGTCGGTTTCCGGCAGACCGATCAGGCGTTTCGCCCCACCGATCAACGCATCCCCCGAACTCCACACCGAGAGCGAGAAAAACGCGATGGCGGTCAACAGCGACAGGAACGAACCGACGATCCGCCCGTGCACGCCGAAGTGCGCCCCGGAGGACACGGCATTGTTGGTGCCGTTGATCGGGCCGAACAGGCCCATCGGTGCGAGGATCAGCGAGCCGAGCAGCACGCCCGCCACAATCGCCCAGACGCCGGCCTGAAACGACAGACCGAACAGCACCGGGAAACTGCCGAGCACGGCGGTGGCAAAGGTGTTCGAACCACCGAAGATCATCCGGAACAAGTCCGTCGGGCCTGCGGTACGTTCGTGGTCCGGGATCTGTTCGACCCCGTGGGTTTCAATTTGCGTAAGGCTTTGGTCGTTGGCTTTGTTGTTGTTATTCATGATCAGCTCCGATCATAAAGGCGCGCTCATCGTGCGTGAGCGTCACCTGTTTTGGCTAAGGGGGTGGCAGCCCTTCCGGCATTGCGGACAAATGTTCATGGCAGGCCAGCCAATGGCCTTGTTGTTCTAGGCTCGACGCTTGTTTCTTGAAAACAATCGTCTCGCGCTCCTGGCTGAAATGTTGCTCCCCTTGCATGCGCAGCTCGGTGGCCACGTCATGGACAAACACCGCCACGTCACCTTGCAGGCTGACGAAAGCGTTGCTCGAAGTGCACGACAACACTTCGAAGCCATCCTCGGCGCGCCAGCTATCCCACAACGCCTGATAGGCATCGCGCGACAGCAGCGGCTGTTCGAGGGTGTAAAACACGAAACTTGCATCGGCGCTGAACGCGCCGAAATAAGCTTCGCGATCGTTGCGAGCGAAGGCGGACACCAGATCGGCAGCCGCTTTCAACACCTGATCACGTTCGTTCATGGCCGAACCCTCAGCGGTGGACCACGCCCGGCAGTACGCAGAGCATTTCGTACAGCAGGTTGGCGGCCAGCAGCGAGGTGTTGCCGGTGGTGTCGTAAGCGGGCGAGACTTCTACCAGATCGCAGCCGATCAGGTCGAGGCCCTGACAGCCGCGAACGATTTCAATCGCCTGAATGGTCGTCAGACCCCCGATTTCCGGGGTGCCGGTGCCAGGCGCCCAGGCCGGGTCGATACCATCGATGTCGAAGCTCAGGTACACCGGACCGCCGCCGACTTTCTCGCGCACTTCAGCCATCAGCGGTGCCAGCGACTTGTGCCAGCACTCTTCGGCCTGCACTACGCGGAAACCCTGATCGCGGCTCCAGTTGAAGTCGTCAGCGGTGTAGCCCTGTGCGCGCAGACCAATCTGCACCACGCGGTCGCAGTCCAGCAGACCTTCTTCGACGGCGCGACGGAAGGTTGTGCCGTGGGCGATTTTCTCGCCGAACATGTGATCGTTGACGTCAGCGTGGGCATCGATGTGCACCAGACCGACCTTGCCGTGCTTCTTGTGAATCGCCCGCAGGATCGGCAGGGTGATGGTGTGGTCGCCACCCAGGGTCATCGGGATCACGTTGTGCTCGAGGATGTTGTCGTAGGCTTCTTCGATGATGCGCACGGCGTCGAGCAGGTTGAAGGTGTTGATCGCCACGTCACCGATGTCGGCGACCGACAGCGAGTCGAACGGCGCGGCGCCGGTGGCCATGTTGTACGGGCGGATCATCACCGATTCGGTGCGGATGTCGCGCGGCCCGAAGCGAGTGCCGGGGCGCAGCGAAGTACCGATGTCCAGGGGCACGCCAACGAAGGCAGCGTCCAGGCCGGCAGCGGTCGGTACATGGGGGAGTCGGAGCATGGTGGCGATGCCGCCGAAGCGCGGCATTTCGTTGCCGCCCAGTGGTTGGTGAAGAATCTTGTCCACGGGTAGGGCCTCATCGTCTTTGTTTTATTTATGTCGGCGCACCGATGAACACAGGTTCGGACGCCGCTGTGGGGCCGATTCTGCGAAATGTAGTGCGGGGGAAGAATCGCTACGGGCAAAAACTTAGTTCAGATTTTTCTAAACTAATGCTGAGGCTGGAGATAGACTCGTCGCTGTTCGCCGGGGTGAACATGACGCCTGTGTGGGAGCGGGCTTGCTCGCGAATGCGGTGTGTCAGCAACATGGATGCCAACTGATACGACGCCTTCGCGAGCAAGCCCGCTCCCACAGGGACTGTGTCTCTTCGGACGCACCGAATGCTTCTTGTGATGGAGTAGACATGGCCAACGCTTTACCCGACCTGAAACTATTGCGCATCTTCGTCAGCGTGGTCCGGCATCAGGGCTTCGCCAATGCGCAACAGGAACTCAACCTGTCGACCTCGGCGATCAGCACCTACATGAGCCAGCTCGAAGCCGCGCTCGGTCTGGTGCTGTGCCATCGCGGGCGGGGTGGGTTCAGCCTGACCAGCAAGGGTGAGCTGTTCCATCAGGAAACCCTGCGCCTGCTGGCCGAGCTTGAAGGCTTTGAGCAATACGCCGCCGCGCTCAAGGGCGAACTGCGTGGCACGCTGAATCTCGGGGTGATCGACTCCACTGTCAGCGACAAGGCCTTGCCGTTCGCCGAAGCCATCGGCGCCTACAGTCAGGAACACCCGGCGGTGCATTTGCACCTGTCGGTGATGAGCCCCTACGAACTGCAACTCGGTGTGCAGGACAATCGCCTCGATCTGGCCATCGGTGCGTTCTCCACGCGCATGAGCGGTCTGGTGTACATGCCTCTGTACCGCGAACAGCACTGGCTGTATTGCAGCAGCCGGCACCCGCTGTTCAACGAGCGGCGGATTCCCGAGCAGGTCATCACTCAGCAGCGCATGGTCGGTCGTGGTTACTGGAGTCAGGCGGAGCTGGCGCGCCATGGTTTCAAGCACAGCGCGGCGACCGTGGAAAGTATGGAAGCGCAGCTGATTCTGGTGCTCTCTGGTGCCTACATCGGTTACCTGCCGGAGCACTACGCTCAGGCCTGGGCCGACAAGGGCGACTTGCGCGTGTTGCTGCCGGCGACCTTCGGTTATCAGGCGCCGTTCTCGATGATCATGCGCCGGGGCCGCAGCCGCGAACCGCTGATCCAGACCTTCCGTGATCTGCTCAAAGCGCAGTTGAATCAGGCGTAAAGACCATGTCCAGACCCCAATGCCCGCGCTGCCTGCGCCCACAAACCCATTGCCTGTGCCCGCTGATCCCGAGCCTCGATAGCCGCACCCGAGTGTTGCTGTTGCAGCATCCGAGCGAGGTCAATCACGCGCTCAATACCGCGCGACTGGCGGCGTTGGGTTTGACCAATGCCGAGCTGATTGTCGGTGAGGTGTTCGAGGATTTACCCGCGCTGCTCAACCGGCCGGGGTATCAGGCGCGGTTGCTGTTTCCCGCCGACGATGCGCAGCCGTTGCAGGCTTATCGCGAGTCTGACCAACCGCTGCTGTTGGTGGTGCCGGATGGCACCTGGCGCAAGGCGCGCAAGATGCTCCACCTCAATCCGTTGCTGGCGGCGTTGCCACGGGTGACGCTGGCCGCGGGCGGGGTGTCGCGTTATCGGTTGCGCAAGGCACCGGGGCCGGGGGCGTTGTCGACGATTGAGGCGATTGTGCAGGCGCTGGAAACCCTTGAAGCGCCGACCACGTTTGCGCCGTTGCTCAAACCGTTCGAGGCGTTGATCGAGGGGCAGATTGCGGCGATGGGGGAGGAGGTTTTTCAGCGTAATCATTCAAAATAATGGGTGTTGGTGCGGGCCTCTTCGCGAGCAAGCCCGCTCCCACAGGGGGAATGCATTCCAACTGTGGAGCGGGCTTGCTCGCGAAGGCGTTGGATCAATCACCGCAACTCTCAACAATGCCTACCGCTCACGCATCGCCTCAGTCCGGGCTTTGAGCACCGGTTTGAGCAGGTAATCCAGCACACTTTTCTCCCCGGTAATAATGTCCACCGTCGCCACCATCCCCGGGATGATCAGCAGCGGTTTCACATCCCCGCCCAAATGGTTTTTATCGGTGCGCACCTGAATCAGGTAGAAGCTGTTGCCCTTGTCATCGGTGATGGTGTCGGCGCCGATCAGTTCGAGTTTCGCGCTCAGCCCGCCGTAGATCGTGTAGTCGTAAGCGCTGAACTTGACCATGGCCTTCTGGCCCGGGTGCAGGAACGCGACGTCTTGCGGACGCACCTTGGCCTCGATCAACAGGTTGTCTTCCAGCGGTACGATTTCCACCATGTCGCTGCCCGGTTGCACCACGCCGCCGATGGTGTTGACTTTGAGTTGCTTGATCACCCCGTGTACTGGCGAAGTCACGGTGGTGCGGCTGACCCGGTCGTCGATGGCGATGCTCGACGCAGTGATTTTCGACAGGTCGGTGCGTTTCTGATTGAGGTCCTTGGCGGCGTCGGAACGGAAAGTCTGTTCCGATTCGTCGATCTTGCTCTTGATCTCGTTGATTGCCGATTCCGCCCGTGGAATCGCCAGGGTCGTCGCATTCAGCGAACCGCGAATCTCCACCGCGCTGCGCTTGAGTCGCAGGATCTCCACCGGTGACACCGCACCGGTGCCGACCAGCGGCGCCGACATGTTCATCTCTTGCTGCAATAGCGCCAGGCTGGAACTGTACTGACCTTGCTTGGAGCGAAACTCCGCCAGTTCCTGGGTCTTCTGCCGCAGCTGTTCGGTGAGGGTGCGTTGTTCGCTGGCCAGGCGGCGCTGGCGTTGGTCGTACAGCGCGCGCTCGTCTTCGGCGACCTGTGGCGCCTTGGCGATCACCTCGTCAGACAGTTTGAACGGACGGCCCTCGGCTTCGGCGGAGAGGCGCTCGACTTGCGCGGTCAGGGCGTAACGGTCGGCCTCGCTCTCACCTTTGTTCGACAGGAAACGCGTGTCATCCAGGCGCAACAGCTTGTCGCCCTTGTTCACCATCTGCCCTTCACGCACGAAAATCTCGGTGACGATCCCGCCCTCCAGGTTTTGGATCACCTGGACCTTGCTTGACGGAATCGCCTTGCCTTCGCCCATGGTCACTTCTTCAAGCACGGCGAACTTGGCCCAGACCAGCGCACTGATCAGCAGCGCCGCCGCGAGCCACACGGTGATCCGCGACCAGCGCGGCGAATCCTGCAGCGCCGCGCCAGCGGTTTCCGGCATGAACTCGGCTTCGGCGCTTTTGCCGAAACTGTTGAAGTAGCCGCGTGATTTGCTATCTGAAGATGCAGACATGGGGCGATACCCCTCAGTTAAGAAACATCAAACCGCACAACCCATGCGTCGCCCGGAACACTCACTTGTGGTGAGGGGATTTATCCCCGATAGGGTGCGAAGCGCCCTCAGAGTCTTTGGGGCTGCTGCGCAGCCCATCGGGGATAAATCCCCTCGCCACAGGTTTTGTGAGAGCCATAAATTATGTGCACGCATCTAAACCGCCGCCGAGCCGACGCGGCCCTTGCGCAGTGCATCGATGACCGCTTCTTTCGGGCCGTCGGCGACGACCCGGCCGTTGTCCAGCACCAGCAACCGGTCCACCAGGCTCAGCATCGAGGTGCGGTGGGTGACCAGCAGCAGTGTTTTGCCTTGAACCCAGCCGTGGAGCTTCTGGCGCAGCAGGTCTTCGCTGCTGTTGTCCATGGCGCTGGTGGGTTCGTCGAGCAGCATGATCGGTGGGTCGAGCAGCAATGCCCGAGCGAGTAAAACGGCCTGACGCTGGCCGCCGGAAAGTAGCTGGCCGCGCTCGCCCACTGGCCGGTCGAACCCTTGTGGATGCTGGCGGGCCAGTTCGGTGACGCCTGTCAGCTCGGCGACTTCGAGCATGCGTGAGTCGCTGATGTAGCGGGCGCCGAGGGTCAGGTTGTCGCGCAGGCTGCCGGCCAAAAGCGGCAGGTCGTGGGCGACATAACCGATCTGCTGGCGCAGGTCGGCGACATCCAGTTGCCGCAGGTCGAGGCCGTCGAGCAGCAACTGGCCTTCCTCGGGTTCATAGAAGCCCATCACCAGCCGCGCCAGGGTGCTTTTGCCCGAGCCGCTGCGGCCGATGATGCCGATCCGCTCGCCGGGTTTCATGCTGAAGCTGACGTTGCTCAGCGCCGGCGCGTTCTGGCCGTTGTAGTGAAAGGTCACGCCGCTGACGTCCAGCGCACCTTGCAGTTGCGTGCGTTCCAGTGGCCGCTGCTTGCCGTCGCGCTCCTGCGGCAGGCCCATCAGCGCGTCGGTGCTTTTCATGGTCAGTTGCGCTTGCTGGTAGCGGGTGATCAGCCCGGCGATCTGCCCCAGCGGCGCGAGTACGCGGCTGCCGAGCATGTAGCTGGCCACCAGCGCGCCGACGCTGAGGTTGCCGGCGATGATGCTGTAGACCCCGGCAACAATCGTCGCCATCCCGGAAAACTGTTGGATGAACAGCGTGCCGTTGGTGGCCAATGCCGAGAGGTTGCGTGCGTGGCTGTCGAGGCGGGTGAGGGCACCGTGGGTGCTTTCCCATTTGTGCTGGCGCTCGCTTTCGGCGCCGCAGGCCTTGAGGGTTTCCAGACCACCGAGGGTTTCGATCAGCAGCGCCTGCCGTTCCGCACCCAGGCTCAGACTCTTTTGCACGGTGTCGCGCAGGCGCGCCTGAATCACCATGGCGAAGATGATCGTGATCGGAAACGCCAGCAGCGGAATCACCACCAGCCAGCCACCGAGCAGACCGATCACCACCAGCATCAACACCACGAAGGGCAGGTCGATCAGGCTGGTCAGGGTCACGGCGGTGAGGAATTCGCGCAAGCCCTGAAAGTCATGAATGCTCTGGGCGAAACCGCCGATGGTCGCCGGCCGTGCTTTCATCGACATGCCGGTGATGCGCTCGAATAAAGTCGCGGAAAGGATCACATCGGTTTTCTTGCCGGCGGTGTCCAGCAGGTGCGCGCGCACCACCCGCAGCACCAGCTCGAAGCCGGTACCGATCAGCAGGCCGATCGCCAATACCCACAGGGTCGAGGTGGCCTGATTCGGCACCACGCGGTCGTAGGTCTGCATCACGAACAGCGGCACCATCAGGCCTAAAAGGTTGATCAGAAAACTGGCGAGGATCGCATCGCTGTACAGCCATTTCGACAGCTTGAGGGTGTCGCGAAACCAGGCGTGGACCCGTGGCACCAGCGGTGAGCGCAAGTCTTCGAGTTCGTGGCGCGGACGGGCGAACAAGGCCTGGCCGCTGTAGTGTTCGGCGAGTTCTTCGCGCTCGACCCATTGCTCGCCGCCATCGGCTTCGCTGGGCAGGATCAGCGCTTTGCCGTCATCGCCAAAACGCCGCAATACGGCGGTGCGCCCATCCTTGAGCAGCAACAGGATCGGCAGATTCAGCGCAGAAATATCCTTTAGCTCGCGGCGCAACAAGCGCGCCTGCAAACCGGCCCGGGCCGCTGCGCGGGGCAGCAGATCCAGGCTCAGGCGTTGCTTGTTCAGGGGCAGCCCGGCACTCAGACTGGCGCGACTCACCGTCGCGCCATGCAGTTTGCAGAGGATCAACAGACCGTCGAGTAACGGGTCATCGAAGCTCAGCCGCGGATCGATCCCGGAGTGTCCGCCTTCGGCCATGCTGGTCATATTGATCGCCCCTGTAATGACTGGTCCAACCTTGTGGCGAGGGAGCTTGCTCCCGCTTGAGTGCGCAGCACTCACAAAATCTTCATCGTTGAACGTTTTTGGGGTCGCTGCGCAACCCAGCGGGAGCAAGCTCCCTCGCCACAATGGATCGTGGGACTTACTTCAGTTCGGGCAGGCGTGCTTCATTCTTCACATCGGTTGCGGCTATCGCATCGGCCGGCAGCACCACCCGTTGCTTGCTCAGCAACTGGCCCATGTTCGCCAGTACGCGGTACATCGAATATTCCTCGGTGTAGCGGATTTCGGTGTAGCGACGGTTGGCGTTGTAGAGCTCGTTTTCACTGTCGAGCAAGTCGAGCAGGGTACGTTGGCCCAGACCGAACTGATCCTGATACGCCGCGCGCACACGCTTGGTGGTTTCGGCGTATTCACGGGCGGTCGGGGTCTGTTTCTTCGCGTTGACCATGGCGTTCCACGCCAGGTGGATGTTCTCGTTCAACTGCCGCAGGGCGTTGTTGCGAATGTCCATTGCCTGATTGATCTGGTGTGCATCGGACGCCAGCCGGGCCTTGTCGCTGCCGCCACGGAACAGGTTGTAGTTCATGATCACGCCCACGCGCCATTCGTTGTCGTGGCCTTCATCACCTTGCACGTTGTTGTTCGCGCCCACCGCCGCCTCTGCATCGAAACGTGGATAGAACGGCGACTTGGCGACTTCGTACTGGCTCTCGGCCGACTGCACGTCAGCCTGGGCGGATTTCAGATACGGGTTGTTCTCGACCATGCTCTGCTGGGCTTCCGGCAGGCTGGTGGGGATTTCACCGCGGGTCGAGGGCGGCGTTTCCAGTTCATCGGGCATGCGCCCGACCACGGCGTAGAAGTTCGATTCGGCGTCGGCCAGATCGACTTCGGCGGTGTCGAGGTTGTTCTCCGCCAACGCTTTACGGGCGACCGACTGATCGGAGTCTGCGGTGCTGCCGATACCGCGCTGGGTGCGCAGGCCGATCTGATCGTTGACCCGCAAGTGCGCTTGCAGGTTGTTCTTGGCCAAGGTCACCAGTTCGCGGCGCTTGAGCACTTCGAGGTAGACCTCAATGGTGCGCAGGGCCAGATCCTGGGCGGTGCCTTGCGCGTAATAGGCGCGCGAGTTGGACACGCCCTTGGTGCGCTCGACCTCGTTGGCGGTGTTGAAACCGTCGAACAGCATCTGCCGCAAGCGTAATTCGGACTGGGTGTAGTTGAGGATTTCGGTGTTGTGACCGCTGGGAGTCAAGGCCCGCGTATTGGTGTTGTCGCTGTAGCCGCGACCGTAAGCAGCGTTCAAATCCACGGACGGATAAAAGCCGCCCTTGGCCACTTTCACCTGCTCGTCGGCAGACAGTTTGGCGTCCACGCGCGAGGCGAGTTCAGGGTGGGTGGCGATGGTGCTTTGTATCGCGTCGGTCAGGTTCATGGCCTGAGCTTCGGAAGTGCAAGCCATGGCCAGCAAAACCGCGCTGCAGAGGGGGGTTAAAACGCGCATGGGTGCATCTCCCTGGTCCTGATGGTGTGTTACTGTCGCCAAATATTTGACGATATTTTGAGGTTTAAGCGTTTCACTCTTGTAACAACAGAGCTAAGAACATCCTGAAGCGTAGCTAAGAAAAAATTTTCATAAGGGTTATGCCAAAAAAAACTTATGCGCTGCGACAAATCCGGGACATTGTTCAGGACGAAAGCCTTTGTTTTCCGCGCATCAGGGTGCACGGAAAGGCTTGAGGAAAGTTCCATTCACTTTGCGACATACGGCGAAGTAATGCTGAAGGGGAGGGACGCGTAGCGGCAGATGAGCGACATTTTTTTGTCACTCGGGTGATTCACCACCGTTACGTAGCGTTAGTGGGTTTGCTGCATTGATCAGGAGTTTTAAGTGCTTGATCGCACTGAAGTTTCCTTGTTTGCGCTGCCTGCGAAACGAACTGCCGAGGTGTGAGCGTCACCCCGGCAACCCGATTGAGCCATGGGCTGCTTCGCGAACCAGTGCCGACGGTGGTCGGCAGCGGAGGAAATTCACATGGCAACGCTCATCGGGATCGTCACTAAAGTCATTGGTCAGGTTTTTGCGCAGGGCACCGACGGCACTCGCCGCGCCCTGGTCGAGGGCGATCGCCTGTTTGCCGGCGATCAAGTGATCACCGGGGCAGAAGGTGTCGTCGCCGTTCATCTGCAAAATGGCCACGAGTTGACCCTGGGTCGCGACAGCAGCATGACCATGACCGGGCAGTTGTTGGCCAATCAGGCGCCGCATGTCGATTCGCCAGAAGCGCTGACCCCGACCGAAGCGCAATTGACCGACGTTGAGCAAATCCAGAAAGCCATCGCCGCCGGTGAAGACCCGACCAAAGCCGCCGAAGCGACTGCTGCCGGGCCGAATGCGCCAACGGGTGTACCGGGGGAACTGGGTGGTGGCCACAGTTTTGTGTTGCTGACGGAAGTCGGCGGACGCGTCGATCCGCGAATTGGTTTCCCCACCGCCGGTTTCAACGGGATTCCCGAGTTTCCCCTGGAACGGCACTACATCGTCGATAACAACGGCGACAACACTCCGGCGCCAGTGGTGCCGCCAGCGGTGAATAATCCGGTGACGCTCAGTGGCCTGTCGGTGCCGGGCGGTGAACTGACCGTCAACGAAGCCAATCTGCCCGACGGCTCTGCCGCCAACCCCGCTGCGCTGATTCAAACCGGCAGCTTTACCGTGAGCGCCCCGGACGGTCTGAGCAGCCTGAACATCGGCGGCATCAACGTGATCAGCGGTGGCGTGGCCGTCGGTTTTCCGCAGTCGATCACCACCCAGTTGGGCAACACCCTGACCATCACCGGTTACAACGCGAGCACCGGCGTGGTCAGCTACAGCTACACCCTCAATGGCAATGACGCCCATCCGGCCGGTGGCGGTGCCAACAGCCTGAGCGAGCATTTCACCGTGACGGCGGGTGACAGCAATGGCGACAGCGCCACCGGCTCGCTCGACGTCAACATCATCGACGACGTGCCCCGAGCGGTGAATGACAGCAACACCGGCACCGCGTCGGAAACCAATCTGACGCTGATCGGCAACGTGCTGACCAATGACGTACAAGGTGCTGACCGCGTCGCTGGCGGGCCGGTCACCCCCGGTACTTTCACGGGAACCTACGGCACTTTGGTGCTGCACGCCGATGGCACTTACACCTACACCCTGAACACCAGCGACGCCGATTTCAAAAACCTGCACGGTGGTGGCAACGGTACTGAAACGTTCGCCTACACCATCACCGATTCCGACGGTGACAGCAGCACCGCGAATCTGGTGCTGCAGATCCACAACAACGATGATCCGGTGACGATCAATAACGGTATCAATGGCGGCGTGCTGACCGTGAATGAGGCCAATCTCGGCAGCGGCAGTGCGCCCGATGCAGCGGCGTTGACGCAAAACGGCAGCCTCACCATCACCGCGCCGGACGGCGTCACCACGCTGATGGTGGGCGGTATCGCCGTGGTCACAAATGGCGTGGCCGCAGGCTTCCCGCAATCGATCACCACGCCTTTGGGCAGCACGCTGACCGTCACCGGATTCAACGCGGCGACCGGCGTTCTCACCTACAGCTACACCCTCAACCACAACGACGCGCACCCGACCGGCAATGGCGCCAACACATTGCCCGAACAGTTTGCCGTGACGGTGACGGACGACAATGGCAGCACCGCCAATACCACCATCAGCGCGAACATCATTGACGACGTGCCCAAAGCCGTCGATGACAGCAACACTGGTACTGCCTCGGAAACCAACCTGACCCTGACCGGCAACGTGCTGACCAACGACGTGCAGGGTGCTGACCGTGTACCCACCGGCCCCGTCACTGCTGGCACCTTCACTGGCACTTACGGCTCGCTTGAACTGCACTCCGATGGCACTTACACCTACACGCTGAACCCGACCGATGCCGATTTCAAAAACCTGCATGGCGGCGGCAATGGTACTGAAACGTTCACCTACACCATCACCGATTCGGACGGTGATACCAGCACTGCGAACCTCGTCCTGCAGATCCACAACAACGACGATCCGGTGGTCATCAGCGGCCTGGATGTGAACGGCGGCGAACTCACCGTTTACGAAAAAAACCTAAGTACCGGCAGCTCTCCTGATGCCAATGCGCTGACCCAGAGCGGCACCTTCACGATCACCGCTTTGGACGGCGTGACAACGCTCACTGTCGGCGGCATCGCGGTGGTCACCAACGGTGTGGCCGCAGGCTTCCCGCAATCGGTCACCACGCCATTGGGCAGCACGCTGACCATCACTGGTTTCAACGCGGCCACCGGTGTTGTCAGCTACAGCTACACCCTCGACCACAACGACGCCCATCCAACCGGCAATGGCGCAAACAACCTGCCGGAACAGTTCGCCGTCACGGTGGTGGACGACAACGGCACCACCGCCAACGCCACCCTCGACGTCAACGTGATCGACGACGTGCCCAAAGCGGTGAACGATGCCAACACCGGCACCGCTTCGGAAACCAATCTGACCCTGACCGGAAATGTCCTGACCAACGACGTGCAGGGTGCTGACCGTGTTCCGACCGGCCCAGTGACTGCCGGTACTTTCACCGGAACCTACGGCA
Organism: Pseudomonas sp. MWU12-2020; assembly: GCF_023100605.1. Taxonomy (NCBI): domain Bacteria; kingdom Pseudomonadati; phylum Pseudomonadota; class Gammaproteobacteria; order Pseudomonadales; family Pseudomonadaceae; genus Pseudomonas; species Pseudomonas sp. MWU12-2020. Next base: position 8,823 of record NZ_JALMEX010000009.1, on the reverse strand, counting down.
CCCTGGAACTGCACACAGACGGCACTTACACCTACACGCTCAACCCAACCGACGCCGACTTCAAAAACCTGCACGGCGGAGGCAATGGCACCGAAACCTTCACCTACACCATCACCGATTCCGACGGCGATACCAGCACCGCAAACCTCGTCCTGCAGATCCACAACAACGACGATCCGGTGGTCATCAGCGGCCTCGACGTAAACGGCGGCGAGCTGACGGTTTACGAAAAAAACCTAAGCACCGGTAGTGCTCCTGATGCCAACGCGCTGACCCAAAGCGGCACCTTCACCATCACCGCTTTGGACGGCGTGACAACGCTCACCGTCGGCGGCATTGCCGTGGTCACCAATGGCGTAGCCGCAGGCTTCCCGCAATCCGTCACCACACCGCTGGGCAGCACGCTGACCATCACCGGTTTCAACGCGGCCACCGGTGTTGTCAGCTACAGCTACACCCTCGACCACAACGACGCGCACCCAACCGCCAACGGCGCGAACAACCTGCCCGAGCAGTTCGCCGTCACCGTGGTCGATGACAACGGCACCACCGCCAACGCAACCCTCGACGTCAACATCATCGACGACCTGCCGAAAGCGGTGAACGACAGCAATACCGGCACCGCCTCGGAAACCAACCTCACGCTGACCGGCAATGTGCTGACTAACGACGTGCAGGGCGCCGACCGCGTACCCACCGGCCCCGTGACTGCCGGGACTTTCAACGGCACTTACGGCACCCTGGAACTGCACACTGACGGCACCTACACCTACACGCTCAACCCGACCGACGCCGACTTCAAAAACCTGCACGGCGGCGGCAATGGTACTGAAACGTTCACCTACACCATCACCGACTCCGATGGCGATACCAGCACCGCAAACCTCGTCCTGCAGATCCACAACAACGACGATCCCGTGGTTATCACCGGCCTCGACGTAAACGGCGGCGAACTCACCGTTTACGAAAAAAACCTCAGCACCGGCAGCGCTCCTGACGCCAACGCGCTGACCCAAAGCGGCACCTTCACCATTACCGCTCTGGACGGCGTCACCACGCTGACCGTCGGTGGTATCGCCGTGGTCACCAACGGCGTGGCCGCAGGCTTCCCGCAATCAGTCACCACGCCATTGGGCAGCACGCTCACCATCACCGGTTTCAACGCAACGACCGGCGTGGTCAGCTACAGCTACACCCTCGACCACAACGACGCCCATCCAACCGGCAATGGTGCGAATACCTTGCCTGAGCAGTTCGCCGTCACCGTGGTGGACGACAACGGCACCACCGCCAACGCGACCCTCGACGTCAACGTGATCGACGACGTGCCCAAAGCGGTGAACGATGCCAACACCGGCACCGCTTCGGAAACCAATCTGACGCTGACCGGCAACGTGCTGACCAACGACGTACAAGGCGCCGACCGCGTACCTACCGGCCCCGTCACCGCTGGCACCTTCACCGGCACTTACGGTTCGCTCGAACTGCACACAGACGGCACTTACACCTACACGCTCAATCCCACCGACGCCGACTTCAAAAACCTGCACGGCGGCGGCAATGGCACGGAGACCTTCACCTACACCATCACCGACTCTGACGGCGATACCAGCACCGCAAACCTCGTCCTGCAGATCCACAACAACGACGATCCGGTGGTCATCAGCGGCCTGGATGTGAACGGCGGCGAGCTGACGGTTTACGAAAAAAACCTCAGCACCGGTAGCGCGCCCGATGCCAACGCGCTGACCCAGAGCGGCACGTTCACCATCACCGCACTCGATGGCGTGACGACGCTGACCGTCGGCGGCATCGCCGTGGTCACCAACGGCGTAGCGGCCGGCTTCCCGCAATCCGTCACCACACCGCTCGGCAGCACGCTGACCATCACCGGTTTCAACGCAACGACCGGCGTGGTCAGTTACAGCTACACGTTGGATCACAACGATGCCCATCCAACCGGCAACGGTGCGAACAACCTGCCCGAGCAATTCGCCGTCACCGTCGTCGACGACAACGGCACCACTGCCAACGCCACCCTCGATGTGAATATCATCGACGACCTGCCAAAAGCAGTGAACGACAGCAACACCGGCACTGCTTCGGAAACCAACCTGACGCTGACCGGCAACGTCCTTACCAATGACGTGCAGGGTGCTGACCGTGTTCCGACCGGCCCAGTGACTGCCGGTACTTTCACCGGAACCTACGGCACCCTGGAACTGCACACAGACGGTACTTACACCTACACGCTCAACCCAACCGACGCCGATTTCAAAAACCTGCACGGCGGCGGCAATGGCACCGAAACCTTCACCTACACCATCACCGATTCGGACGGCGATACCAGCACCGCAAACCTCGTCCTGCAGATCCACAACAACGACGATCCGGTGATCCTCAACGGTCTCGACGTCAACGGCGGCGAACTCACTGTCTACGAAAAAAACCTTGGCAACGGCAGTGCGCCGGACGCCACGGCACTGACCCAAAGCGGCACTTTCACCGTGACTGCGCTCGACGGTCTGCAAACCCTGACTGTCGGCGGTATTGCCGTGGTCACCAATGGTGTGGCCGCAGGTTTCCCGCAATCGATCACCACGCCGCTGGGCAGTACGCTGACCATCTCCGGCTATAACCCGACCACGGGTGTCGTGACCTACAGCTATACCCTGGTGCATAACGACGCACACCCGACCGGCAACGGCGCCAACAGCCTCACCGAGAATTTCAACGTGGTCGCCACCGATGGCGACGGCAGCACGGCGTCCGGGCAGATCAATGTCAACATCATCGACGACTTGCCGACCGCCAAAGCCGATACCGGCTCGATGACGGAGGGCGGCACGGTCAACATCAGCGTGCTCGGTAACGACGTCACCGGTGCCGACGGCGCAGCGGCGGGTGGGGCTGTGGTGGGCGTGCGTGCCGGCAGCAACACCGCGAGCTCGGCGATCGGCGGCCTCAACAGCAACATCAATGGCACCTACGGCTACCTGACCCTGGACGCGGCGGGCAACGCCGTTTACCACAGCAACCCGAACTCGGTGAGCCCACCGGGCGCCACCGATACGTTCACCTACACCATCCGCGATGGCGACGGTGACGAAAGCACCACCACCATCACCATCAACGTTGCCGACAGCAAACTGGTGGCCTCGGTGGATCAGGACGTCACGGTCTACGAAAAAGCCCTCGACCTGACCAAGGATGGCCAGGACCTGGCCCCCGGCACGGTCACCGGCAGCGACCCGACCAGCACCGGCGAAACCGCCACCGGCACACTGGTTGGTGCGGTCACCGGTGGCAGTGGCGCGATCACGTACACGTTGGTCGGCAGTTCGACTGGCCAGTACGGGCAGATCCAGCTCAACGCTGACGGCACGTACACCTACACCCTGACTTCGGCACCGAAAACCACGCCAAGCGCCAACGATGGGGCCAACACCCTCAGCGAAAGTTTCACCTACAAAGCCACCGATGCGCTGGGCAACAGCACCACCAGCACCATCGTGGTCAACATCGTCGATGACGTGCCCAAAGCCGTGCCGTCGGATCGCTCGGTAGCGGCGGTAGAGATCGACTCCAACATCCTCATCGTCCTCGACATTTCCGGCAGCATGGCCGACGCGTCCGGCGTGCCGGGCCTGTCACGGCTGGCGTTGGCCAAACAGGCGATCAGCGCCTTGCTCGACAAATATGACGACCTCGGCGATGTGAAAGTGCAGCTGGTGACCTTCAGCAGCAGCGCCACTGACCGCACCTCGGTGTGGGTCGATGTGGCCACCGCCAAAACCCTGCTGGCCGGCCTCACCGCCGGCGGCGGCACCAACTACGACGCCGCCGTGGCGGCCATGCAGACCGCGTTCAACACCGCCGGCAAACAGGACGGTGCGCAGAACATCGGTTACTTCTTCTCCGACGGTAAACCCACCGCCGGCCAGGAAATCGGCAGCGCCGACGAGACCGCACTCAAAGCCTTCCTCGATGCCAACAACATCAAGAACTACGCCATCGGCCTGGGCAGCGGCGTGAGCAACGCCAACCTCGATCCATTGGCCTATGACGGCATCAGCCACACCGACACCAATGCGGTGGTGGTCACCGACCTCAATCAGCTCAACTCGGTGTTGTCGGGCACCGTAGTTGGCGCGCCGGTCACCGGCTCTCTGCTGGGTGACACGGGCACCTTCGGCGCCGATGGTGGTTTCATCAAATCCATAGTGGTCGATGGCACCACGTACACCTATGACCCGAAAGCCAACGGCGGCCAAGGTTCGTTGGTCGCGAGCGGTGGCACCAACCACGGCACCTTCGACACCACGACCAACACCCTGAGCATCGCCACCAACAACAGCGGCACGCTGCAGATCAACCTCGACACTGGCGATTACACCTACATCTCACAGAAAACCACGACCACCGTGATCACCGAGAACATCGGTTTCACCCTCAGCGACAACGACGGCGACCTCGCCAGCTCGACGCTGACCGTGAAAGTGATCCCCAACTCGCCACCCGTGGCGGTCGACGACCATGTCATCACCAACGTGCTGTCGAGCACGGTCACGGTGCCGGGCGAGTTGTTGCTGGCCAACGACAGCGACCCGGACGGCGATCCGCTGACTGCATCGCCAACCACCTTCAACACCGGTTGGGCGGCCAAGGGTGCGGACTTCACCGGCACCGGCGCGATCAACTTCGCCGGCACCGGCAACACCTCTGCCAACCAGAACCTGGCCGACGTACGCGCTGCGTTCGCCGCCAACACCGCAGCGATGACCGCCGTGCTGGTGGTCAGCGGTTACCTCGGTGCGGTGACCACCGCCAATGCCAACGATGAAGACCTGATCACCGTCAAACTGAAACAGGGCGAAACGCTGAACCTGGATCACAACCTGGCGGCCGGCCACGTCACCATGGAGTACTCGGTCAACGGTGGCGCGTTCGTCAGCATCGCCGACGGCGGCACCATCACCGCCAGCGCCGACGGCACCTACCAGATTCACGTCACCAACATCAGCAACACCAGCGGCAGCAACCCGACGGCGGCGGAAAATTACCAACTGACCATGACGGTCAACTACGCCGGCGCCCACGACGTGACGCCAGACTTCAACGGCACCTACACCGCCAACGACAACCATGGCGGCAGCGACACGGCCAACGTCAGCATCACTTATCAGGACGGTCATACGCTCACCGGTACGTCGGGGGATGACATTCTGGTGGCCGGCACCGGCAACAACATCCTTAACGGTGGCGACGGCAATGATGTGCTCAGCGGCGGTTCAGGCAACAACGAAATGCACGGCGGCGCCGGCAACGACTTGCTCTACAGCGGCCCGGGCAACGACATCCTTGATGGCGGTACCGGCATCGACACCGTGAGCTATGCGCATGCGACGGCCGGGGTCACGGTCAACCTGAGCCTGCTCGTGCCGCAAAACACCATCGGCGCCGGCATCGACACCATTACCAACGTCGAAAATCTCATCGGTTCGAACTTCAATGACACCCTCACCGGTGACAACAATAACAACGTGATCAACGGCGGTCTGGGCAACGACATCCTCAACGGTGGCGGTGGCGATGACCTGCTGATCGGCGGTATGGGCAACAACACCCTGACCGGCGGGCCGGGAGCCGACACCTTCCAGTACCTCAAGGGCAACAGTGGCCACGACACCATCACCGACTTCACACCCGGCACCGACAAGCTCGACCTGTCGCAACTGCTGCAAGGTGAAAACGGCACCACCGCATCGCTCGACGACTACCTGCACTTCACCGTCACCGGCAGCGGCGCGTCGGTGCTGACCAGCATCAATGTCAGTGCCATCGCCGGCGCGACGCCGAACCAGACCATCGACCTGGCCGGCGTCAACCTCGCCAGCCACTACGGTGTAACGCCGGGGGCGGGCGGGGTGATCGCCAGCGGACACGACACGGCGACGATCATCAGCGGCATGCTCAATGATCATTCGCTGAAAGTGGACACGGTGTGATCAAGGCCTGAAACGACAAAACCCGCCGTTCCGATCAGTCGGGACGGCGGGTTTTTTCTGTCTGGAGAACGGTGTTGCCAGTGAGTCAGCCTTCGCGAGCAGGCTCGCTCCCACATTGGATTCATGCTGCTCACCATTTTGTGAACAACAAAGCTCCCCCGTGGGAGCGAGCCTGCTCGCGAAAGCGGCCTACCAGTCGACCAATCCCTGACTGAATACTCTCGGTCAAATTGTGGGAGCTGGCTTGCCAGCGATGGCGGCCTACGAGCCGACCAATCCCCAACTGAATGCACTCATTCCAATTGTGGGAGCCAGCCTGCTGGCGATGGCGGCCTATGAGCCGACCAATCCCTGACGGAATGCTTTCGATCAAATTGTGGGAGCTGGCTTGCCAGCGATGGCGGCCTACGAGCCGACCAATCCCCAACTGAATGCACTCAATCCAATTGTGGGAGCCAGACTGCTGGCGATGGCGGCCTATGAGCCGACCAATCCCTGACTGAATGCACTCGATCAAATTGTGGGAGCCAGCCTGCTGGCGATGGCGGCCTACGAGCCGACCAATCCCCAACTGAATGCACTCAATCCAACTGTGGGAGCGGGCTTGCTCGCGAAAGCGGCCTGCCAGACAACATCAAAACAACAGAGCAGACCCCGCACATAAACGCACCCCGCAACCACGTTTAAAGTACACGAACCGTTACGCCATAACGGCTACAACGCCTTGCGCCGTTACCTACGCGTACGCCAGAATCCGCCGGCTTACACGGCTATGCGTCGGGCTTATCGTTTCCCTGTCACTGGAAAACAGTGATCGGGTTTGGTAGCCCATTTCGGTACGGTCGTATGGCGTCACCTTATGCAGCCTCTCTTTTGCGGCTCAGCTTTATATGGTGGACATGCGTGGGGCTCATTCGTGAGCGCCGGGTTCCGTATCGACCGGTCTACCAACCCGCGCATGGCCGCCACCCATCGTTTGGTAGCGAGGGTGATGGCTCCTATTCTCGATACGGAGTTTCATCCATGTTCAAAGCCACACCCAACCCCCCGGACGTCGACCCGATCCCATACGACCCGGCCCTCGACCCACAGAAGATAAAAGCGGCAACCGACCGCGCCATCAACTTCTACCTCAACCCCGGCGCACTGAAGATCTCCATCCCCTCAGTACCGTCAGGCAAATCAAGCAGAATCTTCCTCATCGACCCCACCGTGGACGAAGAAACCTTGCTCGTCGAAGCCTGCGAATCATTAGCCGCCGCCAGTGACATGGCCCGCGACATCGGCGACGTCGTCGACAACCCACAGCGCCGGGCCATGCTGATGCTGCATCAGGTGATCATGCTCAGTGAACTGATGGTCAACCGAGTGCTGGACGGCCGCCGCATCCCGAACTAATCACGCGGCCCCCTGTAGGAGCTGCCGAAGGCTGCGATCTTTTGATCTTGCTTTTAAAACCAACATCAAAAGATCGCAGCCTTCGGCAGCTCCTACAGTGAGTAATCCTTTCAAAGTACCTCGATCGGAGTTCCCGCTGATGCCCGAAACCCCACCCAATCCGCCGGCCACAGACCCGGTGTCACCCTACGAAACCCTCAACTCCCGAAAACTCCACGAAGCCGCCGAACGCGCCCTCGATCACTACCTCGCGCCCGCGCACATCATGGCGACGCCTTACAGCCCCAGCAGCATGTTCATGGTCAACCCGCAAACCGACACCGAATCCCTGCTGGCCAACGCCTGCGAATCCCTGGCCTCGGCCACGGTCATGCTCGGTGACTTCGCCGGGATGCTGGAGGGGCCGAGCCGCAATACCGCGCTGGGCATTGCCCAAGTGGTGATGCTGGGGGAGTTGGCGGTGAATCAGGCGCTGGACAACGTGGTGCCCAAGGAATAGGCGCCAGCAGTTCTGGCCCAATCGCGAGCGGGCGAAGGCCTCTAGGCGGGAGTTGCCGCAGGCTGCGATCTTTGGCCCTGTCTTTGACAAAAAAATCAAAAAATCGCGGCCTGCGGCAGTTGGCTCATTTAAAGGGGTAGCGCTAAATCAAAGAATATATTGTCAAGATAGCTAGTGCTCATGCCATAAACCAGTAGCCGTGTAAGGGCTCTGTCGGGTGGTACTGAATAAACAAACGAGGGGTTTGTATTGTATGAGTAAGTCTTGTTTTCCAGCAGTGTTGCTCCGTCGTAGTATTCAATTCTCAATCCATTGCCAATCACGGCTGTAAAACGAAATATCTTTATGGGTTTCAGTAAGTCAATGCTGAAGTTTGAACCGGACGCAAAGAAAATATATTTACCCTGGATGTTTATATTTGGCTGTGCCGTATCCCTTATTGAGACACTTCCCGCCCTCTTGTTGATAATCATGGTTGGAAGAACCAAGGGAACTCCAATCTGAAGTTCACCCAGCGGAGCAGTATCAAAGCCTTCAAAATCAGGCACCGGGCTAGTTATCCTGCGTACATCGTAAATGCTTGGAGCAGACGGCCCATCCGTGCCACCAGCCTTTCGCTTGACGGTATAAGTCAACACGATGCTCTTGCCTTCTGCGGCATTGATCACACTGTGAGGCACCTTGATCGAGGACAGTTCGTGGTCTTCTTCCTCAAGCTTCACCAGATAAGAAGGAAGAAGAGTGGGGGCGGCGCCTTCTATCTCAACGGTGACCACGACTTCATCATCCGTTTTGAGTTTAGCCGAGGCGCCGATGACAACGGTCGCGCCGGTTGTAACGTCGTCCGGATTCAACTGGTCGCCTTTTGCTTCCTGGATAGTGGCACACGGCAACTTGGATGATTGAGGCTCGCCAATA
>NZ_JALMEX010000008.1:0-262776 GCF_023100605.1 Pseudomonas sp. MWU12-2020 | reverse complement strand
CCAGGGTCGATGAAGTCTCCCACGGCCTCCTTGACCGTCGGTGCGGCCAGGCGGTGGGCTACGCCTTCGAAATCTACAAACTGCCCTTTGGAGAGTGGAAGATTGCTGCCGTTGCGTACCAGGTGATAAGAGAACGTGACCTGGGTATTGACCAGTTTGCGCACGTCGGCAATGGGCAGCTTGAAATGGTAGTTATGCGGGATATTGTCGACGATCTGGGTCGGGGCAGGGACTTTGACCTCTTCGCCATCCACGGTGGTGCCGAACATGGTCAAGTGGATGATGTCATTAAGCTGGAAGCCTGACCGGGCGGCCGTGACTTCGACCGTAATGTCGTTGTTGCCCTGTTTATCGACGTCGAGCTTATTGTTGAAAGCCTCCTGAACGATAGGCGCGTCCAGCCGGTCGATGCCGACAGTGACGACGATGCGGGTTTCCTTGCACCAGTCTTCCGATTCATTTTCGACCTTGTCGCGCACCTTGAAGGTGACCGCCAGACCGGAGATGCCGGTGTCACCGACGCGCTCAATGATGGCTTTGGTGATTCGGATCAGAATCGGGTTGGCCACCGGATCGTCGATCTGCGCCTGGGTCACCGGTGTGGACTCCACAAGGGTGCCACCCCAGTAGAGACGGATGACGTCGTCCACTGCGATGTCGGGGTAAGGCAGGCCGCTGCCGGACTCGGACCTGATGACAATCGGCACTCCCGCTTCGGCAACGTCTTTGTCCACACCGCCGTTGACGATTTCCGGGGGAATGTACATGTACAGGTTGGAGTGACCGGGGCCCGGGTTGATGTCCTGGCCACCGGGGAGCTCCAGTTTGACGAAGAGGTCGAGGGGCTTGTCCGGACGCTCTTCTTTTTGATTGGGCTGTTTGATTTCGTAGGTGAGCTCGTAAGAACCGGTCTGCAGATGACGGGGTGCCACCCACAACACTGTGGGCTGGTCGAGTTCGCTCTTATTGGTGATGGGACGCCCGTCGACCTCACGGCCATCGAGCAGCAGCTTGACGGTGTCGCCGATATCCTTGCGGGCCCAGACGGGGATGACAACAAGCAGGCCGAGGTCGGGAAAGGTGAACAGCGCCGCCCGGTTGATCCCCCACTGGCCGGAAGGCAGGAGGCGCCCGGGCACTATCGGGTCCAGCAGTGAATGGGGGGCAGAGATTTTTTTCTTGGGCTGAACGAGCATGGTCGGAACTCCGTGCGAACTGTCGGGGGACAAAAGGCGTGGAGTTATTCAGCGCTGAAGATGACGGCTCTGGCTACTGTCAGAAATTACAGGTACGAGGCTTTTTCGGATGAGCGGTCATTGGTTGGACACTTGAGTGCCGGAATCGCAACCCAGGATTTAGACAGGCTGATGCCTTGTATCGGGGATGAAAGTGGACGTAGCGGGAGGGGCGGTGTTCAGGGTTTATCCAGGGTCTTCTGCCGCAGGATGTACACGGTCACCAGCACCGCACTGGTCAACATGAACCCCCGCGCCCACGGCAGTGGCACCAGGTAACACGAGAACAGAATGCTCGCCCACATCAGGCCGATCGCGTAGACCTTGCCCTTGAGCGGGATGCCGTTGCCATCGAGGTAGTCGCGGATCCATGGCCCGAGCCGTGGGTGTTCGACCAGCCATTGATAGAAGCGTGGAGAGCTGCGCGCGAAGCAGGCTGCTGCGAGCAGAAGAAAGGGGGTGGTGGGCAGGACCGGCAGGAAAATCCCGATCACCCCCAATGCCACGCTGAGCCAGCCGATGGCCAGCAGGATGTAGCGCAACATCAGGGGGCGGTTGCCTATGGGGTTGTCCATAGGCTGGATCTTAGTGGTGACGAGGCTTGAGGATCGCCGGTTTTTCGTCCGGGGCCTGGCACAGCAGGTACAGCGCGGTCAGGGCTTCCGGGATCTGCACGATCATGTCGTCCATCAGGTTGGCGTCCTTGGCGATGTCTTCGAACTCGGGCTGTTCGTCGAACAGGCCCGAACCGACCATGATCGGCAGGAGCATTTCGCTGACTTCTTCTTCAGCGGTCTCGAACCAGGCCGCTTCGCGCAGGAACACGCCTTCCATGAAACCTATGCACCAGCCGCGCAGTTCGGAGTCGTCCGGCTCGTCGCCCAGGTCCAGATCGCACGGCAACTCGAATTCTTCGTCGGACGCCAGTTGGCGGGCGATGTGTGCCTTGAGGCCGATCAGCGTGGCTTCGATCTCTTCGCGCTGGGCCTCGCTGCTGTAATGCGGCTCTTCGGCGAACAGGGCGTCGATCCACTCGCGCTCCGGCACTTCTTCTGCACAGATCGACAGGGCGGTCAGGTAACCGTGGGCGGCCACGTAATCCAGCGCCTCTTCGTGCAGCTCGTCGGCGTCGAGAAAGACTTGCAGGCGGGTTAGTTGCTCAGCGAAGGACATTACGGGGCTACCTTGGGGGAATAAACAATGCGGGAATTCTAGGCCTTCTTGAGCGCTCAAGCCAGCCGCACGGCAGATTTGCCGCAATTACAGGCAACACGAATATCCCTGTGGGAGCGGGCTTGCTCGCGAATACGGCGTATCAGACACTTTTGCATCGACTGGCACGCCGCCTTCGCGAGCAAGCCCGCTCCCACAGGGTTTTCGTGTTGGCGGCTAGCGGAGTCTTATCAGCGGCACCCCTCGCCGGGGAGGGCTCGGGTATACTGCCGCGTTTTGCGCTCCCTGCGCGTATTGCGGCTGCCTTTGCAATGCGCTCTTACGTTTTGTTTAAGCAGCTGTGGCTGTCCTGAACCAGCCTGTGCAGGGATGTTTCGGTAGATTTTTGGAGTTTTTATGCTCGAACAGGCTCAACGCGTCCTCAAGGACATCTTCGGCTACGACAGTTTCCGTGGCCGTCAGGGTGCAATCATTGAGCGCGTGGCCAGCGGCGGTGATGCGCTGGTGCTGATGCCTACCGGTGGCGGCAAATCCCTGTGCTTCCAGGTTCCGGCGCTGCTGCGCGAAGGCCTGGCGGTGGTGGTCTCGCCGTTGATCGCCTTGATGGACGATCAGGTCGCCACCCTCGAAGAGCTGGGCGTGGCCGCCGCCGCGCTGAACTCCACGCTGAGCGCCGAACAGCAGCGTGATCTGGCGGCCCGCATCAAGCGCGGTGAAGTGAAAATGCTCTATCTGGCGCCGGAGCGTCTGGTGCAGCCGCGCATGCTGTCTTTCCTGCAAGGGCTGAACATTGCGCTGTTTGCCATCGACGAGGCGCATTGCGTATCGCAATGGGGGCATGACTTCCGCCCGGAATACCTGCAACTGGGTCAGTTGGCGGAAATGTTCCCTGACGTCCCGCGCATCGCCCTGACGGCCACGGCTGACAAGCGCACCCGCGAAGAAATCGTCGAGCGCCTGCACCTGCAGAACGCCGAGCGCTTCCTGTCGAGTTTCGACCGGCCGAACATCTTCTACCGCATCGTGCCCAAAGAGCAGCCGCGCAAGCAGTTGCTGGCGTTCCTTGCCGAACGCCGCAGCGATGCCGGCATCGTCTATTGCCTGTCGCGCAAGAAGGTCGAGGAAGTTGCCGCGTTCCTCAGCGAGCAGGGCTTCCCGGCGCTGCCGTATCACGCCGGTCTGCCGAATGATCTGCGCGCCTACCACCAGAAACGCTTCCTCAACGAGGAAGGCCTGATCATGGTCGCCACCGTGGCGTTCGGCATGGGCATCGACAAGCCCAACGTGCGTTTCGTTGCGCACCTCGATCTGCCGAAATCCCTTGAAGCCTATTACCAGGAAACCGGGCGCGGCGGTCGTGATGGCCTGCCGGCGGACGCGTGGATGGCCTACGGTCTGCAAGACGTGGTGATGCTCAAGCAGATGCTGCAGAACTCCGAAGGCGATGAGCGCCACAAGCGTCTGGAGCAGCACAAGCTCGACGCCATGCTCTCGCTCTGCGAAGAAACCCGCTGCCGGCGGCAGACCCTGCTCGCGTACTTCGACGAGGACATGCCCGAGCCGTGCGGCCACTGCGACAACTGCGTCGACGGCGTGCAGACCTGGGACGCCACCGAGCCGGCGCGTCAGGCACTGTCGGCGATCTATCGCACCGGTCAGCGCTATGGCGTCGGCCATCTGGTCGACGTGCTGCTGGGCAAGGATAACGAAAAGGTCCGCAGCTTCGGCCATCAGCACCTGTCGGTGTACGGCGTCGGCAAGGCGCTGAGCGAGAGCGAATGGCGCTCGCTGTTCCGGCAACTGGTGGCCCGTGGTCTGGCCGACGTCGATCACGAGGGCTATGGCGGTTTGCGCCTGAGCGACACCTGCCGGCCGTTGCTCAAGGGCGAGGTGACGCTGGAACTGCGCCGCGACCTCAAACCGCAGGTCACCGCCAAGACCGCCAGCAAGAGCCCGGCCAGCCAACTGGTGCGTGGCGAAGAGCGCGAACAGTGGGAAGCCCTGCGTGCGCTGCGACGCAAACTCGCCGAGGAGCATGGCGTGCCGCCGTACGTCATCTTCCCCGACTCGACCCTGCTGGAAATGCTCCGTAGCCAGCCGACCTCGCTGGCCGACATGGCGCGGGTCAGCGGCGTTGGTGCGCGCAAGCTGGAACGTTACGGCGAGGCTTTCCTCGAAGTGCTTGGCGGCGAGGCCGAAGCGCCGAAAGTGGTGGCCGACGTGCGCCACGAACTGATCACCCTGGCCCGCGCCGGCATGACCCCGATGCAGATCGCCGGGCAGTTGCAGTGCTCCGAGAAAAACGTCTACACGATGCTCGCCGAGGCCATCGGCAAACAGCAACTGTCGCTGGAGCAGGCGCTGGACTTGCCTGAAGAACTGATGGGCGAAGTGCAGGACGCGTTCCTCGACGGCGAGGGCGAGTTGCCGTCGGTCGCCGAGATCGCCGAGCTGTTCGCCGGTCGGGTTCCGGAAGGCGTTCTTTACTGCGTAAGGGCTGCGTTGCAATCCGAGTTCGAAATGTAAGAGGGCGTTTGCGCCAACCGTCAGGCAGTTGTAACGATTCAGTACAGGTCGGCTCTTGCCTATAGCCAAATGTCATGCTTAGCTGACTAATAATTAGTTTTTCTCTATTTGTCAGTCTACTCATGAGTGTTTTATGCCGTTAACCGATCAACACCGCTTTGGCATGCAACTGGCCCAGATGTCCCGTGGCTGGCGTGCCGAACTGGATCGCCGGCTGGCCGGTCTGGGCTTGTCCCAGGCACGCTGGCTGGTGCTGCTGCATCTGGCGCGTTTTGAAGACGCGCCGACCCAACGCGAGCTGGCGCAAAGCGTCGGCGTCGAAGGCCCGACCCTCGCGCGCTTGCTCGACAGCCTGGAAAGCCAGGGCCTGGTGCAACGCCAGTCCGTGATGGAAGACCGCCGGGCGAAAAAAATCGTTCTCTGCGCTCCGGCGCTGCCGCTGATCGAACAAATCGAAACCATTGCCACGCAGCTGCGCCACGAATTGTTCGAAGGCGTCGACGAGGCGGATCTGAAGGTGTGCATGCGGGTTCACGGGCACATTCTGGGCAACCTGGAAAAATCTTGAGGCATAACTGCACAGAGGTTTTTTGAGGGATCGCGCTGAGCAGACTATAAGAACTACTGGGCAATATCGTGTTCGTACCGGATGTGCGAACGCATAGAAACCGGTTTTGCTTATTTAAGGGATGCTCATGCTCGCAAGTCGGCACGTTGTACTGCGCGGTGGCGCCAGATGGCTGCTGGTCGCTGGTGTATTCAGCTATTCGACCTGGTCGATGGCGCTGGGGTTGGGGGACATCACTGTCCACTCGGCCCTCAATCAGCCGCTCAAGGCCGACATCGCCCTGGTGGATGCCGCTGGCCTCAGTGCCAGCGACCTCTCGGCCAGTCTGGCCACGGCGGATGAATTCGGTCGGGCCGGGGTCGAGCGGGTGTTCTTCCTCAATGACCTCAGGTTCACCCCGATCCTGCATGGCAATCGCCAGATGATCCGGGTGACCTCGCGCAAACCGGTCAATGAACCCTTTCTGAATTTTCTGGTGCAGCTCAATCAGCCCAATGGTCGTTTGTTGCGCGAGTACACGGTACTGATCGATCCGCCCGGATCGCCGAGTATCGTGCCGGCCACGGACGAGCCCGATCCACGTCCGCAATCTTCTGAATTCCCCACCGTCGAACCTGCCACGGCGGCGCCCCAGGCTGCTCAAGGCAAGCGCGAGGCGGCACCTTCAGCGCCAACTCCCGCAGCGGCGGCGGCGCCAGCCAACGATGCCGTGGCCGAGCAATTGGCGGCCAGCGTGTTGCTCAATCAGCAGTTGCAAAAGTCCGTCGAGGAACTCAACGCAAAACTGCAGGCGCAGGATATCCAGCTAGCCGACGGCAAAAAGCAGATCAGTGATCTGCAAACGCGTTTGAGCGAACTGCAACAGCCCCCGGCACCGGCTGTCACGCCGCCAACACCTGCGCCGGTCACCACCGCGCCTGAAGCTGCCGACGATGGCCTCAACTGGCCGTTGCTCGGTGGCTTGCTGGTGCTGCTGGGGCTGTTGGGCGGTGGATTTTTCGTACGCCGTCGCCGTCAAGTGGCGGGGGGAGTGACGCCACTGGCGGCTCTGCCGGCCGCTCAGCCCATCGACCCTGAAGACCCGCCAACCGCGCAATCGGCGAGCATCAACATAGCCACCTCACACCGTGAGGAACCGGTGGCGGGCGATGTGCTGGAAGCGGTGGGGATTTACCTGGCCTACGGGCGCTTGAGCGAGGCCGTCGGGCTGTTGCGCAATGCCATGGACAAGGAACCGGAGCGCACCGAGCTGGGAGTGCAATTGCTCGAAGTGTTGGGGCGGCAGGGCGACAGCGCGGCTTATGCACAGCAGGAAAGCCGCCTGCGTGATGCCGGGGTGGATCCTCAGCAATTGGTCGTGATCCGTGACCGACATCCGAAATTGCACAGCGCTGCACCGATAGCGCCGGTGTTGCCGATTGTCGCGGCTGCCGCAGCGGTTGCTCCTGCGCCAGAGGATGATTTCGAATTGAATCTGGGTGAATTGTCGATGGCGTCCAGTTGGGATCTTGAGGACAGTCGTTCGGCACCTGAGCCGCCGGCAGATCTGTCTGCATCGGATTCCGGTCTCGAGGTGCTGCCAGCGGACTTCGAGTTGCCCGAAACAGTGACCGGCGAGGAGGCGGAGCTGGAATGGATCCCTGAGCCAGACGCGCAGCCGCTGGATGATGACTTTCTCAATGCGTTCGGTGATCCACCGTCCTCTCTGGCGCTGGAGCCGCTGACGTTGCTGGAGCCTGAACCCGCAGCCGGGTCGGGGAAACTCGAACAGGCGCAGACCTGTATTGATGACGGCGATATCGACAGCGCCATTACCTTGCTCAATGAGTTGCTCAAGGAAGGGGACGAGCCCCTAAAGCAAACCGCCAGAACCTTGTTGGCGGGGATTCGCTGATCTGAGTGTCATTGGCTGATGCGGTGCCCGTCCTGACGCCTTCGCGAGCAAGCCCGCTCCCACAATGGAACGCATTCCAACCGTGGGAGCGAGCTTGCTCGCGAAGGCGTCAGGGCAGGCAATATCAATCCACCTGAGCACTCAAAACGTCTGCCCCAGATTCAGATAAACCGCCTGCTCATTCGCATCATTCAAACCATACGTGAAGTTCAACGGCCCCAACGGCGTATCGAAGCCTATGAACACACTGGCGGCATTGATGTAGCCACTGTCGAATTCATTGTCGTTGTTCCACGCCCGGCCACGTTCCAGCGAAGCCCCGGCGTACAGCGGGAAATCCAGTGGCAGGTAAGCGCGCGGCGTCAGTCGGCGGTAATACACCGCGCGCATCAGGCTGACGTTTTGCCCGGAAATCGAATCCTCACGGAAACCCGACAACTGCCGCGCACCGCCGAGTAGAAAGCTCGATGTCACCACGTTGGCGTCGTCCAGCGTTCGGCCATAGCGCCCGCCGAGAATCAGCGTATCCGGGCCATGGCTCATGGCTTTGTCCAGCTTGAACTCCCATTGCCGGTAGCGCGTGTCCGAGCCCAGACCCGGTTCGAATTGCATCAGGGTCAGGCTGACGTCCTTGCCCTCATGGGGGAAGTAGACGTTGTCGAGTGAGTCGAACGAGTACTTCAGCGAGTAGAAACCTTCGGTGAAGTTTTCGCTTGGCAGGTCCTGATCGCCGATTCGCACGTCGGCCTTGCCCCAGGCCTCGCCGACGCCGAAACGGATTTCGCCGTTGTTGCCGATCTGCCGGCCGAAGTTGAGGCCGAAACCATAGCGCTCCACGCGGTATTGGGCGATCGGATCGTTGTCGAGTACCGAGTCGACGTTTTGTGCTTCGAACGCAGCATACGGTGCGACGAAGTAGCGCGAGCCGACATCCAGCGGCTGGTAGAACTCGGTATACAGTTCCTGTTTGTCGCCGATCTGCGCCCGGGTCAGCCATTCCGCGCCGAGGCGATTGATGCCGTTGATGCGGTAACTGGCGCCGAGGTTGAAGGCGCTGTCGCCGCGCATGTCGTCCGACAGGTTCAGGCCGACTCGCAGGTAGTCGGTGCCGCTGCGTTTGCCCCGGGCGCTGATCACCAGGGTGTGATCCTGGCCCTTGTGCACCACGCGATACTGCACCTGTTCGAAGTAATCGAGGCCGTACAGCGTGCCCATGTCCGAGTGCAGTCGGCCCAGATCCAGTGGCTCGCCGATCGGCTGGCGGATGTAATAGCGGATCACCTCGTCGCCGACTTTCGAATCATTTTCTACCCTGATCGCGGTGATGATGGGCGTGCGCTGCCCCGGGGCGCGGGCGGCATTCAGTTCGGCGTCCTGGGATTCGTGAGGTTTGAGCTGAGCGAGGCGAGCGTCGAGAATCCGCGTGGCGCGGTAACCGGCGTCGATCATCTCCTGAGCCTTGCCGAAGTCGGTCACGCCGAATGCCGCCAGCGCCGGCTGGATCAGCACGTCGGTGGGCTTGAGGGCGGCCAGTTGCTCTTCGGAGTTGCGCCGGGTCATCAGGGTGATCGACTGGTTCAGCACGTCGACCACAGTGGTCAGTTGTTTGCGGTTGCGCAGCGGGGTGCCGATGTCGACCACGATCGCCACGTCGACGCCCATCTCCCGCGCCACGTCGAGCGGGATGTTGTCGGTCATGCCGCCGTCCACCAGCAGCCGCCCGTCCAGTTCCACCGGGGCGAACACTGCCGGAATCGACATGCTGGCGCGGATCACCTGCGGCAAATGACCTTTGCGGAACACCACTTTTTCACCACTGGCGATGTCGGTGGCCACGGCGCGGAACGGGATCGGCAGCTTGTCGAAATCGCGGGTGTCACTGGTATGCGCCAACAGGCTTTCCAGCAGCAGCGCCAGGTTCTGGCCCTGAATCACCCCCAACGGCAGGCCGAGGCTGCCGTCATCGCGAAAGCTCAGTTTCTGCTTCACCAGAAAATCACGGTCATCCTGCTTGCGGCGAAACGGTACGTCTTCTCGTGGCGGGGCGTCGGACAGTGCCTGCTGCCAGTCGATGTTCAGCGCGAGTTTTTCCAGCTCATCGATCTTGTAGCCCGAGGCGTACAGGCCGCCGACCACGGCGCCCATGCTGGTGCCGGCAATTGCATCGATCTTGATGCCTTGTTCCTCAAGGGCCTTGAGCACGCCGATGTGCGCCAGGCCACGGGCGGCGCCACCGGACAGCACCAGGCCGACTTTGGGGCGGGGCGCTTCGGTGGCATTTACAAACAAGGGCAGAAAGCCAAGCAAGAGGCAGAACAGCAAACGGCGCATGGTGAGTCTCGGGGCAAGCGATAAAGCCGGCTATTATAGCGGCGCCCTCTGTCTCAGGAGTTTCAGCGAACATGCGCGTCGCCAAAGCGGAAATCGTCATCACATATTGCACCCAATGCCAGTGGCTGCTGCGCGCCGCGTGGCTGGCGCAGGAGTTGCTCAGCACCTTCGGCGACGACCTCGGCAAGGTCTCGCTGGTGCCGGGCACCGGCGGGGTGTTTCACATCAGCTGCGACGACGTGCAGATCTGGGAGCGCAAGGCCGATGGCGGTTTTCCCGAGGCCAAGGTACTCAAGCAGCGAGTCCGCGATCAGATCGACCCCGAGCGCGACCTCGGCCACAACGACCGCACTCAGTGAGACGCGGCTTCGGCAGCGACGGTTTTCTTGTCGGCGCTGCCTGACATCCGCGCCGAGACCACAATGGCGACGATGATCAGCGCGCCGCCGATCAGCATGCGCACGGTCGGGTTTTCATCGAACAGCAACCAGGCGATGGTGATGCCGTAAACCGGCTCCATGGCGAATACCACCGCGGCGGTGCGCGCCTTGATCACCGCGAGGCTGGCGACGAACAGGCTGTGGGCGACGCCGGTGCAGAACACCCCGAGCAGGCCGATCCACAGCCAGTCCAGGGCGCGCACTTCGCTCAGTTGCGGCGCAGCCACCGGCAGCAGACACAGCGCGACCACCACGTTCTGGCACAGCGCGGCCTGCACCGCCGGGATGCGTCCGGAGCTGGCGCGGTTGGTCAGCGAGAGCAGGGCGAACAGCAGACCCGACAGCACCGCCCAGAGCAGTCCGGTGGTGGCGCCGCTGGCCAGATCGAACGCCGGGGTCACCAGCACCAGACCGACGCTGACCAGCACCACCAGCACGATTTCATTGGCGCGGATGCGTTCGCGGAAAATCAGCCCTTCGAGAATCACCGTGAACGCCGGGAAACTGGCAAAGCCCAGCGTCGCAATCGCCACACCGGCGACCTTCACCGCGATGAAAAAACTCACCCAGTGCCCGGCCAGCAACACACCGCTGAGCACCAGGCGCCGCCAGTCGACCGCCTGCAGTTTCTGCCAGCCGTTCTGGCTGGCGAAACGGGCGAAAAAGGCCAGGGCGAGCACGGCAAATGCAGCGCGTCCGAAGACGATCACCGCCGGCGAGGCAGCCGCGAGTTTGCCGAACACGCCGGTCAGGCCGAACATCAGAGCGCCGATATGCAGGGCGCCGAGGGCGGTACGCGGAGTCATTGCAATCCTTCTTGAGTCTGTCGATACAACGCGATCACTGTAGGAGCTGCCGAAGGCTGCGATCTTTTGATCTTAATCCTTCAAAGCAAGATCAAAAGATCGCAGCCTGCGGCAGCTCCTACAGGTGAATGCACATTGAAACGTGTTGCGACGCAGAAGTCTGTCGGCGAACTAGCGTTTTTTGTCGCAGGAGTCGCGGCGCAACTGCCCCGGTGAAGCGCCAAACTCGCGCAGCACCGCCGCCGCGAAGGCGCTCTGCGAACTGTAGCCGACCCGGCTGGCAATCTCGCCGATGGGCAGCGCCGTCTCGCGCAGCAGGCAGATCGCCTTGTGCAACCGCCGGCTGCGAATGTAGTCCATCGGCGTCTGCCCGCATTCGGCCATGAAGCGCGCGTGCAACCGGGCGCTGGACAACCCGGCGATCTGCGCCAGATCGGCCACTTGCAGCGGGTAGGCGGCGTATTGCTCGATGTGCGCATCCAGCGCCGCGTAGGGCAGGCGCCGCGCCGAGAGTTCGGCGGGTCTGGCGTGATTCAGGCTGGCGAGCAGCAACACCGCGCCTTGCTGGGCGATCAGCGGATCAGTGACCGGGCTGTTCGCCAGCCAGTTGACCAGTTGGCTTTGCCCCGCATCCAGTGACAACCGCGCAGGCTGGTCGAGCAAGCGCTGACTGGCGTCGGCATGCTCGCCCAGCGATTCGTTCAGCCATTGTCCGTCGGGCACGTCCAGCACCAGACAACGACTGCCATCGGGGCTGCCGCAGGCGTGATGCGCGCCGCCGGGGATGACCACGAAACTCTGTTGGCGCACCTGGCTGCCCTGACCCTCGACTTCGAAATCCAGCGCGCCGGACAAACCGAACACCAGTTGGGCGTGTTCGTGGCTGTGGACGATCAGGTCGCGAGTGTACTGGCGCAGGGTGAGGATCGGGCGCATGGCAGAGGTCTCCGAAGTGAGCGCCAGTCTACACCGGGGCAAGGGGCTTGCGCGCTGTCACACGACTGACGCCTGCCTGTCATGGTCGATTCACCCGGCGGGCGCAAGCTGGCGAAAATATCGCAGAGGGTTGCCCATGACCAGCGCCGAGCTCGCCAAACCCAGCCGCAAACAACGGGTGCGTACCCTGTGGATTTCCGACGTGCACCTGGGCACGCGGGATTGCCAGGCCGAGCACCTGTCGCAATTTCTCAAGGGCTACCACGCCGACAAGATCTACCTGGTCGGTGACATCATCGACGGCTGGAAACTGCGTGGCGGCATGTACTGGCCGCAGGCGCACACCAACGTGATCCGCCGCCTGCTGACCATGAGTAAGCGCGGCACCGAGGTGATCTACGTCACCGGCAACCACGACGAATTCCTGCGCCGTTATTCGAAGCTGATCCTCGGCAACATCCAGTTGGTCGACGAGGCGGTGCATGTCACGGCGGATGGCCGGCATCTGCTGGTGATCCATGGCGATCAGTTCGACGTGATCACCCGTTATCACCGCTGGCTGGCCTTTCTCGGCGACTCGGCCTACGAATTCACCCTGACCCTCAACCGCTGGCTCAACCACTGGCGTGCCCGTTATGGCTACGGCTACTGGTCGTTGTCGGCGTACCTCAAGCACAAGGTGAAGACCGCGGTGAGTTTCATCAGCGACTTCGAAGAAGCCATCGCCCACGAATGCGTGAAACGGGAATTGCACGGCGTAGTGTGCGGGCACATCCACCATGCCGAGATCCGCAAGGTGGGGGAGGTGGATTACCTCAATTGCGGCGATTGGGTGGAATCGTGCACGGCGTTGATCGAGCACTGGGACGGCTCGATCGAGCTGTATCGACTGGCGGATGCGCAAGCGCGGGAGGCGCAGCTCAAGGCGGCCAAGGTTGCCGAGATCGCCTAGACCCCAGATATCTCCTGTGGGAGGGGGCCTGCTCCCGAATGCGGTATATCAGTAAGTACATGTTTATCTGGCACACCGCTTTCGGGAGCAAGCCCCCTCCCACATTTTGATCTTAGGCGGGGGCGTGTTCTTCCATCGCCGCCTTGTAGATCGAGTGCTTGGGCTGCGCAAACAGCCGCTCCATCATCGGTTCGAAGAAGCTCAGCGGCAGGGTTTCATACGCCGGATCGAATGCCGCCGCATCGTACCTGGCGCAGAATTCCGCCGTCGCCTGATACTGCGGATGCGCGGCGAACTGCTCGCGCAAATGCCGATCCATGCCCAGGTGATGAAAGAAGTAATAACCCTGAAAGATACCGTGCTTCTCGACTATCCACAGATTCTCGGCACTGACGAACGGTTTGAGAATCGCCGCGGCGATGTCCGGGTGGTTGTAGGAACCGAGGGTGTCACCAATGTCATGCAGCAGCGCACAGACCACGTATTCCTCGTCGCGGCCATCGCGATAGGCGCGGGTCGCCGTTTGCAGGGAGTGGGTCAGGCGATCCACCGGGAAGCCACCGAAGTCACCTTCCAGCAACTTCAGGTGTGCGACGATCCGCGACGGCAATTGCCGGGCGTAGGCACTGAAATCGGCGGCGATGATTGCCCAGTCTTCCTGGGTGCCGTCCTGCATGTGGGTGAAGCGGGCATTGGCGTTCATCGGCAAGCCTCCGGGGGTGTCGGGATTCAGAACGCCACGCGACCAAGGATCATGTCGCGGTACATGACGAAGTCGCCCAGCAGGCTGTACAACGGATGCTGGAAAGTCGCCGGGCGGTTCTTTTCAAAGAAGAAGTGGCCGACCCAGGCAAAGCTGTAACCGGCCAGCGGCAGGGCCAGCAACAGCAACCAGGCACCTTTGGCGATGGTCATGGCCAGGATGAAAATCACCAGCGTGGTGCCGATGAAGTGCAATCGTCGGCAGGTACTGTTGGCGTGTTCGCTGAGGTAATACGGATAGAACTCGGCGAAAGTGTTGAATTGCTTGATGTTTTCCACGACTGCGATCTCTGTGGTTATTGTTCTGATGGCAACTTGTTCGGCGGGTAGCTTATTTGAGTCTAGAGTGAACACTGGTATCAGCCAGTGACAATGGGCGCCACTTTAGTATCCTTCGCAAATCGGGTCGTAACATGCGATCCATCATGTAAAAGAATAACGCCATGAGCGAACGAACGACTTCTGCAAGCTGGGCGATGGGGATTGTCAAAGCATTGGAGATGGACGGCCTGGATTGCCGGCTACTGTTCAAGCAACTGGGGCTCGATTACGCCGCCCTGGACGATCCCGATGCGCGCTTTACGCAAGACTCCATGACCCGACTCTGGCAACGGGCGGTCGAGCTGTCGGGCAACCCGGCGATCGGCCTGAACATGGGCAAGGTGGTGCGCCCGGCCTCGTTCCATGTCGCCGGTTATGCGCTGATGTCGAGCAACACCCTGGCCGAAGGCTTTCAGCGTCTGGTGCGTTATCAGCGGATCATCGCCGAAAGCGCCGACCTGAGTTTTCGCCTGCTCGAAGAAGGCTATGCGCTGATTCTGACGGTGCATGGCGATCACCTGCCGCCGACCCGCCAGAGCGCCGAAGCCTCGCTGGCCTGTGCGCTGGGCCTGTGCGGCTGGTTGACCGGGCGCACCCTGCACCCGGTCAAAATGCTGTTCCAGGGCGACGAGCCCGCGGACCTGCAACCCTACAAACAAGCCTTCCATGCCCCGCTGATGTTCAACGCGCCTTACGATGCGTTGATTTTCGAACGGGCCGACATGGAAGCGCCGCTGCCCACCGCTAACGAAGCCATGGCGCTGTTGCACGACCGGTTTGCCGGGGAGTATCTGGCGCGCTTTTCCGAAAGCCGCGTGACCCACAAGGCGCGCCAGGTGCTCTGCCGGTTGCTGCCTCAGGGCGAACCCAAGCGCGATACGGTGGCGCAGACCCTGCACCTGTCGCAGCGCACCCTGCAGCGGCGCTTGCAGGAGGAGGGCACGAGTTTTCAGCAATTGCTCGATGACACCCGTCGCGAACTGGCCGAACAATATTTGGCACAGCCAGGCATGACCCTGCTGGAGATTGCTTATCTGCTGGGGTTTGCCGACCCGAGTAACTTCTTCCGCGCGTTCCGTCGCTGGTTCGATACCACGCCCGGCGATTACCGGGCGCGGCTGTTGCAGGCGCCGATCAGTGACGCCAAAAGGCCGGAATACACAGCACAAACACCGTAATGATCTCCAGTCGGCCGAGCAGCATGCCGAACGACAGGATCCACTTGGCCGCATCCGGCAGCGTCGAGAAGTTGCCCGCCGGGCCAATGGTCTCGCCCAGCCCCGGGCCGACGCCGGATACGGTGCTGGCAGCGCCGGTCAGTGCGGTCATCCAGTCGACGCCGAGCAGCGACAGCAGCAGGGCGATCACGCAGATGGTGATGGCGAAGAAGAACGAAAAGGTCAGGATCGAACGCACAATTTCTTCGTCGAGTCGGTGACCGTTGTACTTCTGCTTGATCACCGCGCGCGGGTGGATCAACTGGTTAAGGTTGGCCTTGAGCAGGATGTAGGCGACCTGAAAACGAAAAATCTTGATCCCTCCCGCCGTCGAGCCGGAGCAGCCGCCGACAAAGCCCAGATAGAAAAACAGCATCAGCGAGAAATTGCCCCACAGGCTGTAGTCGCCGAGGGCGAAGCCGGTGGTGGTGACGACCGAAGTCACGTTCAGTGCCACATGCCGCAGCGCGTCCAGCCAATGCAGGTCGGTGGTCCACCAGTACCAGGTGCCGAGTACCAGCCAGGTCACCAGCAACATACCGAGCAGCCCCTGTACCTGCTGATCCTTGATCAGTGCCCGACGGTTGCCGCGCATGGTCGCCACGTACAGCGTGAACGGCAGGCTGCCGAGAATCATCACCACCACCGCGACCCAGTGCACCGCCGGTTGCGTCCACTTCGCCAGGGACTGGTCGGAGGTCGAGAAACCGCCGGTGGAAATCGCCGACATCGCATGATTGATCGCATCGAACGGGCTCATCCCGGCCCACCAGAACGCCAGGCTGCCGAGGATGGTGATGCCGACGTACGCCGCCACGATCAGGCGCGCCACCATGTGCGAGCGCGGCATGACCTTTTCCGAACGGTCGGACGATTCGGTCTGGAACAGGCGCATGCCACCGATACGCAGCAACGGCAGAATCGCCACCGCCATGCCGATGAAGCCGATGCCGCCGAGCCAGTGCAGCAGCGAGCGCCACATCAGAATTCCCGGAGACATGGTGTCCAGACCGCTGAGCACGGTCGAGCCGGTGGCGGTGATGCCGGACATGCTTTCAAAGAATGAGTCGGTGTAGCTGATGTGCTGGGTCAGCAAAAACGGCAGCGCGGCGAAAATGCACACCACCAGCCAGCTGCTGACGGTCAGCAGGTACATGTCGCGCGGGCGCAGATGAATGTGTTCGGGGCGACCGGGGATCACCAGCGCAAGGCCGGCGACGAAGGTGATCATGCTCGCCCAGAGGAACGACGGCAGATCGCCGGTGCGCTCGAAAATCACCAGGGTGGCCATGGGCACGACCATGGCGATGGCCAGGGTGATCAGGAAGATGCCGATGATGAAACCAATGATCCGTAAGGTCGGCAACGCCATGAAGTCCGCTCGGGCTGATGTAGGAAGGGCGCCATTCTACCCGTGGGGCAGGGCATGTAAACCGGCACCCTGTTGCCGGATACCGCTAGAATAGCCGCACATTTTTCTCAGGAGGTGGCCGATGCAGGCTCTCGACGCTTTGCTCAACCGTGTTTCCGTTCCACGCCTGGTCGAACCGGCCCCTACCGCCGAGCAGCGCGAAGCCCTGTTTGGCGCAGCCCTGCGCGCGCCGGATCACGGCCACTTGCAGCCGTATCGTTTCCTCACCGTCGAAGGTGCGGCGCGCGAGCAGATGGGCGAGTTGCTGGCTGAAGCGGCGCAGATGCAGGAAGGCGAAGTCACTGAAGCGATGATCGACAAGGCGCGCAACGGCCCGCTGCGTGCGCCGCTGGTGGTCGTGGTCATCGCGAAACTGCTGGAACACGTCAAGTATCCGAAGTCCGAGCAGTTGCTGGCGGCGGGTTGTGCGGCGCACGGGATTTTGCTGGCGGCGTATGCGCAGGGAATCGGTGCGGTGTGGCGTACCGGTGATCTGGCCTATTCGGCGCACGTGGCCAAAGGCTTGGGCCTGGCTGAAGGCGAGCAGGTGATTGCCTTCCTGTACCTCGGCACGCCGCAGAAAGAACCGCGCGTGGCGGAGAAGGTTGATCTGGCTGAGTTTGTCAGCGCCTGGCCGGGCAAGGCCTGAGCCTTTGATGTCCATGTGGGAGGGGGCTTGCTCCCGAAAGCGGCGTATCAGACAAAACTATGTTGCCTGACACACTGCCTTCGGGAGCAAGCCCCCTCCCACATTTGTTTTTACGGCTGCACGACGGCGCCCGGCACCAACGGCAATTCCAGACTGGCGACAAACCCGCCGTCTGGATGATTGGCCAGCGTCAGGCTCCCGCCATGCCGCTCCGCCGCGCGCTTGGCAATCGCCAGGCCCAGGCCATGCCCGGCCGCGGTCTGCCCCGGCGCCCGGTAAAAGGGTTCGCCCAACTGGCTCAGATGCTCGGCCTGCACACCCGGCCCGTGGTCGCGCACACTCACCACAATTCGTTCGCCCTGACGCGTGGCTTGCATTTGGATTGCCTGACCCACCGGGTTGAAGCGTTGGGCGTTGCGCAGCAAGTTGTCGACGGCGCGCTCGATCATGGTCGGCCAGCCTTTGAGGTTCAGCTGCGGCTCGGCCTCCAGGCGCACCGTCTGCTCTGGCGAGCCAAGCTGCGCATCCTTTTGCAGAGTGCCCAGCAGTGCATTCAGATCCACTTCTTCAGCACTGGCATTGTCGGCATCGACCCGTGCCAGCACCAGAATTTCACTGATCAGCGCCTCCAGGCGATCACATTCGCGGGTCAGGCGTGGCCATAGTTTTTCCCGTTCTTCCGGGTTGGCCCGCTCTGCCAGTGCCAGCGCAATGCGCAGCCGCGCTAAAGGTGAGCGCAATTCGTGGGAAACGTCGCGCAGCAACTGGCGCTGACTGCTGATCAGACTTTGCAGGCGCGCGCCCATGCGGTTGAAGTCGGTGGCCAGTACGCCAAATTCATCGCGACGATTGGCCAGTTTCGCCAGACTGTTCTGCTGATAGGTGGTCTGCCCCAGATCATGCACCGCACCGCGCAAACGGCTGAGCGGGCGGGTGATAGAGAAGGTCACCAGCAGGCTGAACAGGGTCAGCACCACCAGCGCGATGCCCAGTGCACTGAGTGGCCAGAGCAGGCTTTCGCGGTGCCAGGCGTCGAGTTCCGGGTGCGGGATGCGGAAGATGAACAGGTAGGTGTCGCCGGTTTTTTCGCTGGTGAACTCGTCGGTGAGACGGCGCCATGGCAGGCGTCGGTCGTCGTTGTTCTGCCGGGCTTCAAATGCCGCGGCGCGACGCGGGAAGGTGCCGCGGACCACCGGGTCGCCGCTTTCGTTGAGTACCTGAACGTCGATGTGATATTGGCGTTTGCGCTGTTCGAGGATGTCCTGCGCGGCGTCTTCGCCCTGTGCTTCGTAGGTTTGCGTCCATTCGGCGGCCAAGGTGTTGAGACCCGGATGGCGGCTGAGTATCCACGCGTCCTGATTGAGCATGTGCCCGAGCAGAATCGAAAGCCCCGCCACCAGAGCGATGGCCAGCCAGAAACTCGCGAGAATACGCCAGAACAATGAACGCACAGAAAATCCTCAATCAAACAAAAAACTCAACAATGTGGGAGCGGGCTTGCTCGCGAATGCGGTGTGTCAGTCAACATTGCCTTGTCTGATACACCGCATTCGCGAGCAAGCCCGCTCCCACATTTGGATTGAGTGGCAACAGACCCGACGGCGGTTAGCCGTCGGGTCCGGGTTATCGCATTATTGCGCCTTTTGCGGCTGTTGCGCTTTCCACGCTTTGAACTCGGCCCATTCGGCGCGGCGTTCAGCCTGTTTCTTCTGGATCTCGTCGAATTTCTTCTGTTGATCCGGTTTCAGCAGATTGCGTACGTCGTCCTGGGCTTTCTTGTGGTTGGCCGCCATCTCGTCCTTCATGGCTTTCTGGTCGGCCGGGGAGAGTTTTTCCAGGTACTTCTCGACGACCTGGCGACGCTCGTGCATCTGCTCGCCCATGATCTTGCGGATCTGTTCGCGCTGTTCGCGGGACAGGTCGAGTTGGCTGTACGGGCCTTTGCCGTGCATGCCGTGCATCTGACCGCCGTGGCGTCCGTCCATCGGGCCACCCATCGGGCCGCCATCCTGTGGCACAGCCATGGCGACGGTTGGCAGAGCGGCAGCGAACATCAGAGCGATAAGAGTCTTGCGCATGGTGTATCTCCTTGTCTCGTTCCCGGTACGTTCCGGATGAGTACAGATTACGGAGATCAAGGTCAGCGGCGGTCAGCGCTGGGTAAAGCTTGGGTAAAGACGCTTCGGTCCTGACCTGACAAATATCACTGGCAATCCGCCTGTGGCGAGGGAGCTTGCTCCCGCTGGGCAGCGAAGCGGCCCTCGCTTTTCAACTCAAAAGCAAGGGACGGCTGCGCAGTCCAGCGGGAGCAAGCTCCCTCGCCACAGAGCAGCAAACGGTTTAAAGGCTGTAGTAGTAGCCGCGGCTGCGCAGGGCGACGATGCGTGGGCGGCCGTCGGGGTGCGGGCCGATCTTCTTGCGCAGGTTGCTGACGTGCATGTCGAGGCTGCGGTCGTACAGGGTCAGCTTGCGGCCGAGGGCCAGTTGCGCCAGTTCCTGCTTGTCCAGTGGCTCGCCGGGCTGCTTGAGCAGGGCTTCGAGCAAGCGGCTTTCGGAAACGGTGAGGGTCAGTTCTTTCTCGTCGATGCTGACCACGCCGCGCACCGGGCTGAAGCTCAGGTCGCCAAGCTCGAGTTGGGTCGACACGGCGGCCGGGTGACTGCGGCGCAGCACGGCGCGCAGGCGCGCGGTGAGCTCGCGCGGATCGCAGGGTTTGGCCAGATAATCATCGGCGCCCAACTCCAGGCCGAGAATGCGATCCAGCGGTTCGCCCCGGGCCGAAAGCATCAGCACCGGCAGATCGGCGTGTTCGCTGCGCAGTTGCTTGAGCAGCTCCAGGCCGCTGCCGTCGGGCAGCATCACGTCCAGCACCACGGCTGCGGGCGCCATCTCGACCAGCGCCTTGCGCGCACTCTGGCCGTCGTGGCAGGCACGCACCTGGAAGCCTTCCTGGCTCAGCCAGCTACTCAGGAGTTCGCACAACTCCTGGTCATCATCAATCAGTAACAGCTCGCTCATGACTCACTCAATTTAGCCATTGCCGACGTTTTCGGCTTGCACCACTGGCAAAGATACCGCAGAGCAGCGCCAATAGCGCTACCCCGGCGCCTGTGACGAACCATTGCTGCTGTTCGGTCAACAGACGCGGCAACGGACTGGCCTGGGCTTCCTTGAGTTGCAGCTTCAGGCGCTGATTCTCCTGGCGCAACCGGGCAAGCTGAGCGCTTTCGCGTGCGTTGTCGGCATTTTGCAGTTGTTTGTTCAGTTCTTCTCGCTGCTGCTCACTGGCCTTGAGGCGCTGCTGCAACTCGGTGATCTGGCTGCCGGCACTCAATGACAGCGGCGTGGAATTGCCGCTTTCAGTGGTTTCCTCACCATGGGCGGGCGCCATGATCGACAACGTGACCCACATCAGACACAACGGACCCTTGCGCATCGCGATTCCTGCTTGCAAATGGATATTGGGCAGGTTGTCGGCAGGCAAACGAGAATAATGAGCGATTGAGAGCGGGGAGAAGCGAGAAGGTTCAGTGCGGGTGGAGGAGATATTGCGGTTGATGATTTTGTGGTGAGGGGATTCATCCCCGATGGACAGCGAAGCTGTCCCTTCTGATGGGCATGCGGTGTGTCAGACACACCGCATTGGATGGCTTTGGGGTTGCTGCGCAACCCATCGGGGATAAATCCCCTCGCCACAAGGTTGCCTCTTTTTACGGGAGGACTTGCTTGAACGGTTTGACGATCACACTGGCGTACACACCGGCGGCGATGTACGGGTCGGCGTCGGCCCAGGCTTGGGCGGCGCTCAGGGAGTCGAACTCGGCGACGATCAGGCTGCCGGTGAAACCCGCAGCGCCCGGATCATTGCTGTCGACTGCCGGGTGCGGGCCGGCCAGCACGATGCGCCCTTCGCCCTTGAGCACTTGCAGGCGTTCGAGGTGGGCCGGGCGTGCGGCGAGGCGCGCTTCGAGCGAGTTGGCGACGTCGGTGGCAATGATTGCGTAGAGCATGTCAGTCCTCGGTTTTTGGCGTTGTGGTATCGGCATCGTGCAGGTGGCGGGACAGGTAGATGCCCTGACCGACCAGGAACAGCAAGGTCATGCCCAGGCTGCCGAACACCTTGAAGTCGACCCAGATGCTCTGGAAGGTGAATGCCACGAACAGGTTGGCAGCCCCGCAGAACAGGAAGAAAGCGATCCAGGCGATGTTCAGACGGGTCCAGACCGGATCCGGCAGGGTCAGCGCGTGGCCCATGATGCGTTTGATCAGCAGGCGGTCACCGATGAAGTGGCTGCCGATGAAGGCCAGGGCGAACAGCCAGTTGACCACCGGAGCTTTCCATTTGAGGAAGGTCTCGCTGTGGAAGGCCAGGGTCAGACTGCCGAAAACCAGACAGGCGATCAGGGTCAGCCACTGGCTCTTTTCCAGCTTGCGCTGTTTGATGAAAAGCGCGCCGTAGACCACCAGGGAGCTGATGATCAGCATCGCGGTGGCGCTGTAAATACCGCCTACAGTCACTTCATGGCCGGCAACGTCGACGACCCGCGGATCAAGTTTGTAAACGATGAAAAACAGCAGAAGCGGGATGAAATCGATGAATTGTTTCACAGTGAGAGCCAGAAGCTGGATGTGGCGGCATAATAACAAACATATGGGCGCGCGATAGCGCCAGCTGATTTGAGGTTACAACTCCCCGTGAATGTTGATTTGCACTGCCACAGCACGGCCTCCGATGGCGCCCTGGCGCCTGCGGTTCTGGTTGCGCGTGCGTTCGAAAACGGCGTGCGAGTCCTGGCGTTGACCGATCACGACACCCTTGAAGGCCTCGCCGAAGCGCGCAGCGCCGCCGAAGGACTGGGCATGCAACTGGTCAATGGCGTCGAACTGTCCTGTACGTGGGGCGGCGCGACCATCCATGTGCTGGGCTACGGTTTCGACGTCAACGCCGCGCCACTGGTCGAGGCCATCGCCCGATTGCACGATGGCCGCTGGCTGCGGTCGGAAGAGATAAGCCGCAAGCTTGGCCTCAAAGGTATGCCCGGTGCCCTCGAAGGCGCTCGGCAGATTCAGCAGGAACTGGGCGACAGCGGCAATGCGCCAGCCCGCCCGCATTTCGCTGACTGGATGGTGCGTGAAGGTTTTGTAAAGGATCGTGCCGAAGCATTCCGCAAATGGCTCGGCGCCGGCAAGCTGGGTGACGTCAAACAGCACTGGCCGACCCTGGAAGACACTGTCGGCACCCTGCGCGCCGCCGGAGCGTGGGTCAGTCTGGCGCATCCGTGGCACTACGATTTCACCCGCAGCAAGCGCCGAAAGCTGATTGCCGACTATATTCAAGCGGGTGGGCATGCAATCGAAGTGGTCAATGGCCATCAGCCCGCGGAACAGGTCGGCAGCCTGGCAATCCTTGCCCGTGAGTTCGGTCTGCTGGTCAGTGCCGGCAGTGATTTCCATGGCCCTGGAGGCTGGTCCGAGATTGGCCAGTACCGGCCGGTTCCCGAGGACCTTCCACCCCTGTGGTGTCGGTTCAAACATGACACAGATATTGCCGCCGTCTGAACAGGTAGAGAATGTGAGTCAATTTTTCCAGATCCATCCGGAAAACCCGCAAGCGCGCCTGATCAAACAGGCGGTCGAGATCATCCGCAAGGGCGGGGTGGTGATTTATCCCACGGACTCTTCCTACGCCATCGGTTGCCAGATCGGCGACAAGACGGCCATCGAGCGTGTGCGACGTCTGCGTCAGCTCGACGAGAAGCACAACTTCGCGCTGATCTGTAGCGACCTGTCGCAACTGGGTAACTACGCCAAGATCGACACCGGCACTTTCCGCATTCTCAAGGCGCATCTGCCGGGGCCTTACACCTTTATTCTCAACGCCACCCGCGAAGTGCCAAGGCTACTGCTGCACCCGAAAAAACGCACCATCGGCCTGCGGGTGCCGAGCCATCCAATCGCCCTGGCGTTGCTGGCGGAACTCGGCGAGCCGCTGATGAGCGTGACCCTGATCATGCCCGGCGATGAAGACCCGCTGAGCGATCCGTACGAAATGCGCCAATTGCTTGAACATCAGGTCGACCTGATCATCGACGGCGGTTTCGGCGGGATCAAGGCGTCCACCGTGATTGACCTGACCGGCGACGACCCGGAAGTGATCCGCGTCGGTTGCGGCGACCCCGCGCCGTTCATGGTCGAGGCCTGAATGTCCGCAGTGGAAACCGTTGTCGATCCCCAGGCCGGCGCCCAGCAGGAACTGCCGTTTGCCATGGTCTATGGCCAGGCGGTCATGGAAATGCCGCTGGACTTGTACATCCCGCCGGATGCGCTGGAAGTCTTTCTCGAAGCCTTTGAAGGCCCGCTCGACCTGCTGCTGTACCTGATCCGCAAACAGAACATCAACATCCTCGACATTCCGGTGGCGGAAATCACCCGCCAGTACATGGGTTATGTCGAGCTGATGCAGTCGGTGCGCCTGGAGCTGGCCGCCGAATACCTGGTAATGGCCGCGATGCTGGCCGAGATCAAGTCGCGGATGCTCCTGCCGCGCGCCGAAACCGTCGAAGAAGAAGAGGACGACCCGCGCGCCGAGCTGATCCGGCGCTTGCAGGAATACGAGCGCTTCAAGGCTGCAGCCGAAGGTATCGATGGCCTGAGCCGGGTCGGCCGCGATGTGGTGGTGCCCAAGCTTGACGCTCCGGAAGCCCGGGCGCGCAAGCTGTTGCCGGATGTCGCGCTGCAAGAGATCTTGATGTCCATGGCCGAGGTGCTGCGCCGGGGCGACATGTTCGAGAGCCATCAGGTCAGCCGCGAGGCGCTGTCGACCCGCGAGCGCATGAGCGATGTGCTGGAGCGGCTCAAGGGCGGCGGTTTTGTGCCGTTCGTCGAGCTGTTCACCGCCGAGGAAGGTCGCCTCGGTGTGGTGGTGACCTTTATGGCGATCCTTGAACTGGTCAAGGAATCCTTGGTCGAGCTGGTGCAGAATGAGCCGTTCGCCGCGATCCACGTGCGAGCCCGAGCCGAATAACGAGTCGAAACATGAACCTGACTGAACCCCGCGAGCTGGCGCCCCTGCTTGAAGCCTTTCTGTTGGCCTCGGGAAAGCCGCAATCGCTTGAACGCCTCTACGAACTGTTCGAAGAAGGCGAGCGCCCTGAACCGCCGGTCTTCAAGAAAGCCCTGAGCCTGCTGGCCAAGTCCTGCGAGGGCCGCGCGTTCGAGCTCAAGGAAGTCGCCTCCGGCTACCGCTTGCAGATCCGCGAGAAGTTTTCACCGTGGGTCGGCCGTCTGTGGGAAGAGCGCCCGCAGCGCTACTCCCGTGCGCTGCTGGAAACCATGGCGCTGATCGCCTATCGCCAGCCGATCACCCGGGGCGAGATCGAAGACGTGCGGGGCGTGGCGGTCAACAGCAACATCGTCAAGACGCTGATCGAGCGCGAGTGGATCCGCATCGTCGGTTACCGCGACGTGCCGGGCAAACCGGCGATGTTCGCCACCACCAAGGCGTTTCTCGATCACTTCAACCTGAAAAACCTCGAAGACCTGCCGCCGCTCGCCGAACTGCGCGAGATGGAAACCGATCCGGTGCTCGAATTCGACGACGCACCGGTGCCGCAGGGCCTGCAGGAACTGGCCGATGCCAGCGCCGAGCCGGAAGAGCCGAAGGAAGAAACCAGTTTCCACTCGCTGTTGCTGGAACTGGACAGCATGGAGGAGGGGATCAAAACCGACTTCGACGATCTGTTGCGGGATGCCGCTGATGGCGAAGTGCAGCCGCCTGAACCTGATACCGAGACCGCCGAGCCGGCGATTGAAGTTGAACTTGAGACCGAGCCTGAAGCCGAACCGCAAGAGGACATTCTTGGCGTTGCCGAAGCCCGGGAAAAGCTCCTGGCCGCCGTCGCCGCCCTCCAACAACCGGCGCCAGAGCCTGAACTGAGCGAAGAAGAAGCCGAGGCCCGCGCGCTGGCGGAAGCCATCGAGGCCGAACGCCGCGAGTTCGAGGACTGACCCGGTTTTCAGGATCACTGGTCAACCCCTGTGGGAGCGGGCTTGCTCGCGAATGCGGTGTGTCAGACATTCATGTATTGCCTGACACACCGCATTCGCGAGCAAGCCCGCTCCCACAGGGTCAAGTGTCGTTCTGGAGTATTCGATGAGTTCCACCAAAGACCCCTGCATCAGCCTCTGCAAGTTCACCGACGACATCTGCCTCGGCTGTGGCCGCAGCAAGCGCGAGATCCGTGCCTGGAAGAAACTCGACAAGGACGACAAGCGCACGGTGCTGGCCGAAGCCGCGCTGCGCCTGATCAAACTCGGTGGCGCCGGTCGGCGGAAAAAGAAATAAGTAGCAAACCATCAGCTAGTCTCTGATGCGCGATGGCGCACATCCGCGTATGATTCGCGACCCTTCGGCGATCCCTTCGCCCGAAAACCAGATTTCAATGCTTCAGGCGCCGCCTGAACAGACCACACCGGGAGGTGCCCAGATGAGTGACATCAATCAGAAAGACGACCAGGAAATCGGCCCAGCAGGCGAAAAGCTGCAGAAGGTCCTCGCCCGTATCGGCGTCGGCTCGCGCCGTGACGTCGAAGCCTGGATCAGCCAGGGCCGGATCAAGGTCAATGGCAAAGACGCCACCCTCGGCCTGCGTGTCGACATGCACGACGCGATCACCATCGATGGCAAGGTGATCAAGCGCGAAGAGGCTGCCGAGTCGGTGCGCCGTGTGATCATGTACAACAAGCCTGATGGCGAGATCTGCACCCGTGACGACCCGGAAGGCCGTCCGACCGTGTTCGACAAGCTGCCGCGTCCGAAAGAAGGCCGCTGGATCAACATCGGTCGTCTCGACATCAACACCACCGGTCTGCTGATGTTCACCACCGATGGTGAGCTGGCCAACCGTCTGATGCACCCGTCCTACGAGATGGACCGTGAGTACGCCGTGCGCGTACGCGGTGAAGTCGACGACGAAATGATCGAGCGCCTGAAGGCGGGCGTGGTGCTGGAAGACGGCCCGGCGCGTTTCACCGACATTCAGCAGGCGCCGGGTGGCGAAGGCTTCAACCACTGGTATCACTGCGTGGTGATGGAAGGTCGTAACCGTGAGGTTCGTCGTCTGTGGGAATCCCAGGGCCTGGTGGTCAGCCGCCTGAAGCGCGTGCGTTTCGGTCCGGTGTTCCTCAACTCCGACCTGCCGATGGGCCGCTGGCGCGAAATGAGCCAGTACGAAGTCGACGTGCTCAGCGCTGAAGTCGGTCTGACTCCGGTGGCGATGCCGCAACTCAACGCCAAGAGCAAGGACAAGCTGGAGCGGATGCAGCGCAAATCGTCGCGGCCGATGGCCAAGACCGAGCGCGTGCGTACCCTGCGTCCAGCCGCTGGCGCGCCGACCGGTCCGCGTCCGAGCCGTGAGCCGCAGATCGAAGGCGAGCGTCCGGGACGCAAGCCAGTGGCCCGTGATGGCGAGCGCGCACCGCGTCCGGCCAACGGTCGCACCGAACGTGGCGAAGGTCGTGCGCCAGCCGGCCGTGGTACGCCAGTGGCGGATCGTCCTGCCGACACCACCAACAAGCGTCCGGCCAAGCCTGCGCCGAAGCGTCCGGGCATCAAGCTGGTCGACGGCGACAAGCCGTCGGGCAAGCGTCGCGGTGCTCCGGCCGGTTCCGGTCAGCGTCCGGGTTTCGGTCGCAAGAAGCCGGAGTGATCGGCTTTAGCGCCTGAATGAAAAACGCCAACCGCAGGGTTGGCGTTTTTTTTCGTCTGGCGGAAGTTATGTAGCGTCTGAGCGGGCCTCTTCGCGGGCAAGCCCGCTCCCACAGTGGATCTGCGTCGTACACAAATCCTACTGTGGGAGCGGGCTTGCTCGCGAAGAGGCCAGTGGCTTCAATAAAGAAAAATCAGGCTAGAACACAAACCGTCCGTCAAACACCGGCTTGTCATCCAGCGCCAGCACCCCGCCCGAGAAGATCAGGTCCAGGTGATGACTGCCCTTGGCCCCACCGCCGAGGCCCAGGTGCAGGCCGCAATGGCGTTCCTCGAAACCGGCATTGCGCGCATACAGATCTTTCACCCCTTCATTGGTACCGATGCCCAACTCCTCGATGCGCCGATTCGACGGGTTGGCGTCCAGGTACTTGTTGAAATCATGCTCCAGCCCCGGCACATCGGTGGCGATGCGGCTGATCGTCGAGTTCTCGATCCACAGTTCCAGCGGCGACTCCAGCACGCCGTACTTGCGCGCAAACGGGATGGTGCTGAGGAACGTGCCCTTGAATTTCACATGACCATTGATGGCTTCGCTGTGGGTGGCGATTTCGCCGGGGGCCAGGTCGAAGTTGCCGACGCCGTTGATGTCGGTCCACTTCTTGATGCTGCTCAGCGGCGTTTCGAACCGCGAGCCATGCTCATCGGTGAAGCTCAGCGTGGTGGCCTGGGACATGCGCTGGATCAAGTGGCTGTTGAGCCCGGCGATACGCTGCGGGGTGACGCTGAAGGTGTCGTAGAAATAGTCGCCGTAATCCTTGAACAGCAGCGATTTCTTCCAGTTTTCCGCCATCACGCCTTGCAGGGCGCGCACGAACTCCGGGCCGTCGGGGCGCGGGTTGGGCAGGGTGGAAGAGTCGTAGAAGAAAATGTACAGATCGCTGTCGGCGATAGCTGCAGTCAGCGTGGCGGTGGATTCCAGATCCAGGCGGCGCGCGCTGAAGTTGAATTTCAGGTGGTCGCCGGCCTGTTCGGCGATGGCGCCGGTCAGGGCTTCGTAATCGGCGGTGTGGCCGAGCAGTACCTTTGCCGAGTCGAGACCGGCAAGGGCAGGGTGATGTTCGAGGTAGTAAAGGAAATGCGAGATCGCGCGGGGCTTATCCATGAGTCCTCCCTGACTGACCGTGAAGAAAGCGGCAGGCACGACCGGCCGGATCGTGCCTGCCCGGGATGTCTTACAGAGGCCACATCGCCGTGCCGAACGGAACCACCGCGTCGGCTTGCATCATTTCCACGGCCGCCTCATGGGTCGGTGCTTCAAACCATTCGTCCAGTTGCAGTTCGGTATCCAAGTCTTTTTCCAGTGCTTGCATGGTCGATCTCCTAGATGACTTTCACGGTTGTGACTGGCCGGTCGAGTTGGCCGGCAAGACGTGAAGAACCTAGTTCAGGGTGTTTTGTAATGCAAAAAATTATTTATTTAAAATTTAAATAAACTTTTTATTCTGTTTTTAAACGACGGTTTTCTTGTTTGAAAACAAAAAACTAAACGGCAACTTTCATTAGCAAGCTTGCTACCGTCAATTTGCAGACGTCCTACAGAATTTTCCGAAATGGAAAATCTGCGTTACGCATCGTAAAGAAAAGTTTACGAAAACTCCGGTAAAGCCCAGTGGATTTACCCCCTTGCCGACGCTGTAAGGAAAACCTGCCGAAGCCCGGCCACAAAGGCATCACGCAAGGCTCTGGCGCGCTTGTTTCAGCATCGTTTGCAGGGTGAGATGCGCCTCATGCCTGTCGTGCAGGTGCATAACAAGAAGGAGGCGCAATGAACGCCGTGATTGATCTTCACTTCTCTCCGTGGGGCGGTTTTTCGCTCGTCCCCGTCGATGGCCTGCAAAGGCCTGACTCAATTTTTGCAGCCGCCCGAGTCTCTCGAGGCGGACCCACGCAATCCCGGCAACCGACACGCTGATCCAGCGGGGTCTGGCAGCAGGGGGTTAGCGGTGTACAATGCGCCGCGTTTTAACTGTGACCCTCTGCGTAATCGCGCAAACCTCAAGGCCATCCGCCTTGTTCACTCCGCCGCGCCACAAGCGTGTCGGGTTCGATTTCGTCACAGATAAAAACAAACAGGTGACGCATGACCGTTGTAAATAAGCTGAACTCCTGGTGCCTGCGCTGGGGTTTGATCGGGGCTGCCTGAAATCGCAACCTTGCAGCAACGTCTACTGAACATCATCAAACCTTGCGTGAGACCTTTTTCATGAGTGGACAACCCTCGCAATCAGGCGAGCTGAAACGCGGCCTGAAAAATCGCCACATTCAACTGATCGCCCTCGGTGGTGCGATCGGTACCGGATTGTTCCTCGGCTCGGCCGGGGTCCTGAAATCCGCCGGCCCGTCGATGATCCTCGGCTACGCCATCTGCGGCTTCATCGCCTTCATGATCATGCGCCAGCTCGGCGAGATGATCGTCGAAGAGCCGGTGGCCGGTTCCTTCAGTCATTTTGCGCACAAGTACTGGGGCGGCTTCGCCGGTTTCCTGTCGGGCTGGAACTGCTGGATTCTGTACATTCTGGTGGGCATGTCGGAGCTGACGGCGGTCGGCAAGTACATCCACTACTGGGCGCCGGACATCCCGACCTGGGTCACCGCCGCTGCATTCTTCGTGCTGATCAATGCGATCAACCTGGCCAACGTCAAGGTCTTCGGTGAAGCCGAATTCTGGTTCGCGATCATCAAGGTCGTGGCGATCGTCGGCATGATCGCGCTGGGCAGCTACCTGCTGGTCAGTGGCCATGGCGGCCCGCAGGCCTCGGTCAGCAACCTGTGGTCGCACGGCGGGTTCTTCCCCAATGGCGTCAGCGGTCTGGTGATGGCGATGGCGATCATCATGTTCTCCTTCGGCGGTCTGGAAATGCTCGGTTTCACCGCTGCAGAAGCGGACAAGCCGAAGACCGTGATCCCGAAAGCGATCAATCAGGTGATCTACCGCATCCTGATTTTCTACATCGGCGCGCTGGTGATCCTGCTCTCGCTGACTCCATGGGACAGCCTGCTGGCGACCCTCAATGCGTCTGGCGATTCGTACAGCGGCAGCCCGTTCGTGCAGGTGTTCTCGATGCTTGGCAGCAATACCGCCGCGCACATCCTTAACTTCGTGGTGCTGACCGCGGCACTGTCGGTGTACAACAGCGGCACCTACTGCAACAGCCGCATGCTGCTGGGCATGGCCGAGCAGGGCGATGCGCCGAAAGGGCTGGCGAAGATCGACAAGCGCGGCGTGCCGGTGCGTTCGATCCTGGCTTCGGCTGCGGTCACTCTGGTGGCGGTGCTGCTCAACTACCTGATCCCGCAACAGGCGCTGGAACTGCTGATGTCGCTGGTGGTGGCAACCCTGGTGATCAACTGGGCGATGATCAGTTTCTCGCACTTCAAGTTCCGCCAGCACATGAACAAGACGCAGCAGACGCCACTGTTCAAGGCGCTGTGGTACCCGTACGGCAACTATGTCTGCCTGGCGTTCGTCGCGTTCATCCTTGGCGTGATGCTGCTGATCCCGGGCATCCAGATCTCGGTGTACGCGATTCCGGTGTGGGTCGTGTTCATGTGGGTCTGCTACGTGATCAAGAACAAGCGCGGCGCGCAGCAGGCGCTGCACGCGGCCAGTGCTTCGAAGTAAGCGCTGACGCAAAAACGACAAACCCGGCCTGTGTGCCGGGTTTGTCGTTTCTGCGGTTTACACAATCCCTTGTAGGAGTGAGCCTGCTCGCGATAGCGGGGTATCAGTCGACGAATATTTATCTGACTTACCGCTATCGCGAGCAGGCTCACTCCTACAGGGGGATCGGAGGTTCGGACAGTTTCGCGGTATCCTGCAGCTTCTGAATACGGACGCTTTTCCATGCTGGTGATTTCCAACAACGTGCATCTGCCGGATGCCGAGATCGAACTGACGGCCATCCGCGCGCAAGGCGCCGGTGGGCAGAACGTCAACAAGGTCTCCAGTGCCGTGCACCTGCGTTTCGACATTCCGGCCTCGTCCTTGCCCGAGTTCTACAAGGAGCGGCTGCTGGCGCTGCGTGACAGTCGCATCACCAGTGATGGCGTGCTGATCATCAAGGCTCAGCAATACCGTACGCAGGAAGCCAACCGTGCCGATGCGCTGGAGCGTCTGACCGAACTGATCCTCAGCGCCACCAAGGTCGAAAAGAAGCGCCGCCCGACCAAGCCGACCCTTGGCTCGAAGAAGCGCCGGCTCGAATCCAAGACCAAGCGTGGCAGCATCAAGGCCGGGCGTGGCAAGGTGGATTTCTAGTCTTCGCGGTACTTCGCCGTGTGCTTGTACAGGTACACGCTCAGCGCCAGACCGCTCAGCGCGGCAATGGCGGCAAACAGAAAGATCGAAGCAAAACCGAAGCCCGCGGCAATCGCCCCGGCCAGTGGCCCGGTGATCCCCAGTGACAAGTCGATAAACAGCGAATAGGCCCCGACCGCCGCACCACGGCTGGAGGCTGGCACCAGATTCACCGCTTCCACGCCCAGCGCCGGGAACACCAGCGAGAAACCGAAGCCGCTCAACGCCGCCCCGGCCAGCGCCCAATGTGCATCCGGCGCCAGCCACAGCAGCAACAGGCCGAGGGTTTCCACCGACAGGCAGGCAATCGCTACGCGGAAGCCGCCGAGACGGTTGATCAGGTTGCCGAACAGCAGCCGCGCGCCGATGAAGCTGGCGCCGAACAGGCTCAGGCACAACACCGCGTTGTCCCAGTGCCGGGTGGCGTAATACAGGGTGATGAAGGTGGCGATGGTGCCGAACCCGATCGAGCCCAGCGCCAGACCGCAGCCGTGCGGGAACACGCGACCGAGCACATGCATGAACGGCAGACGCTCACCGGCGACAATCGGCGCAGCGGTTTTCGGCCACGCCAACAGCAGGCCCAGTGCCGCCAGCAGGATGATGCTGACACCCATGCTCCACAGCCCCAACTGGCCGACCAGCCACACGCCGAACGGCGCACCCACCGCCAGCGCGCCGTAACTGGCGATGCCATTCCACGAGATCACTTTGGCGGTGTTCGCCGCACCGACGCGACCGATGCCCCAGCCGATCGAACCGGAGCCGACCAGACTTTCCGCGCTGCCCAACACCAGTCGGCCGATCAACAGGCTGATCAGACTGAGCATCGGCAGGTTGGGTGTCCACGCCGAAATCAGCATGAACACACCGCTCAAGCCGCAGCCGGCGAGGCCATACATCACCGCACGTTTGCTGCCCTGGTTGTCGATGATCTTGCCGGCGTATGGACGGCTGAGCAGGGTGGCGAGGTATTGCACGCTGATCACCAGCCCCGCGATCACCGCGCCGAAGCCCAGGTCGCTGTGGACGTAACCCGGCAACACCGCGAGTGGAATGCCGATGTTCAGGTAGCCGATGAAGGTGAAGAGGACGATGGAAACGACTTGCAGCGTGACCGCCAGGGGACGCTGGGGTTCTGACATAGAGGACGACATGAGTAACGATCCACGGCAAAGCAGGATTAGATAGGCTGCTTATGATACCGGCGCGAACGAGTCAGGGGCGGGGAAAAGTAAAACTATTTGCCGGGAGGGGGGCTTCAGGGTTTGGCTGGGGCGACCAGTTGTGTAGTGACCAGTGCAGCGAGGGCGTTTTCTTCGCTGCCGAAACGGGCGAGCAGGGCGGCCTGTTTTTCCGGGGAGAGGCGGTTCCAGATCTCGATCATTTTCTCGGTGGCGCCGATCAGGACGGCAGCTTGGCTTTCAGAGAATTCGTCGGTCATGGCGGGCTCGGTTTCAGGCAGTGTGGAAAGCGCATCTTAGCGCTTTCCACACGGTCTGTACGGCGGGTTTTACTCTTCGCTGTCGGCCGGGCGGCTCTCAACGGCTTCTTTCGGCTCGGGCTGTTGGGCACCGGCTTGTTGCGTGGTCGTCTGCTCAGGTACGTGCAGGCTTGGGAAGGGGAGATTAGGAATCTCGTGCATGGTTGCGCTCCTCGCTAAGTCTGTTGATAGATCTGGTAGATCCGCGCTTCTTGAAAGCCTGCGCAGGATACAGCAGGAAAAATGACAATCAGACTTTTAATTCAAAATAATGCGACAGATGGCCGCAGGGCGCGCAAAAACAATTGTGGGAGCGAGCTTGCTCGCGAAATCGGTGTATCAGTCAACATATCTGTCGAATGACACTCCGTATTCGCGAGCAAGCTCGCTCCCACAGGGGTTTGTGTAGCTGGATCTACTCGCTGACGTCAGCGATGGCTTGTGCCAGCAGCGCCAGGCGCGTGGCATCGATTCCGGCGACGTTGGCCCGGCCCGAGCTGACCATGTACACGCTGTGATGCTCACGCAGTTGTTTCACCTGCTCCGGTGACAGCCCGGTGTAGGAGAACATTCCGCGCTGCACGCCAATGTGCGCAAAGCGCTCTCGCAGGCCGTGCGGTTCCAGTGCTTCGACCAGACCGCTGCGCAACTGAGCGATGCGCAAGCGCATGGCTTCCACTTCATCGGCCCAGCGGCTTTTCAGCTCCGGGTCGGCGAGGATGGTCGCGACCACTGCCGCACCGTGATCCGGTGGGGTCGACCACAGGTTGCGGGCGATATTGGCCAGTTGGCTGCGGATGTCGATCAGCTTGTCGGCGGTTTTTGCACAGACAATCAATGCACCAGTGCGGTCGCGGTACAGGCCGAAGTTCTTCGAGCAGGAACTGGTGATCAGCAGCTCGGGAACCTCGGCGGCGAACAGCCGGGTCGACCACGCGTCCTGCTCAAGACCATCGCCAAAACCCTGGTAGGCAAAGTCGATCAGCGGCAGCAGGTCACGGCGGCGCACCACGTCGAGCACGCGCTGCCAGTCGTCATGATTCAGGTCGAAACCGGTCGGGTTGTGGCAGCACGCATGCAGCAGCACCACGTCGCCGTGCGGCACTTCGTTGAGCACGGCGAGCATCGCATCGACGTCGAGGCGGTTGTCGCTGCCCACATAAGGGTAGTGACTGACCTTGACCCCGGCCGCCGCGAAAATGGTTTCGTGGATCGGCCAGGTCGGGTTGCTCAGCCATACGCCCTTGCCCGGCAGGCACTGGGCGATGAAGTCGGCCGCCAGACGCAGTGCGCCGGTACCGCCCGGGGTCTGGGTGGCGCCGGCGCGCTGTTCGGCGATCAGCTTCGAGTCGGCGCCGAGCACCAGCTCATTGATGACTTTGCCGAACAGCGGGTTGCCGTGACCACCGATGTATGTCTTGGTGTCCTGGCTTTCGACCAGTCGCGCCTCGGCGATTTTCACCGCTTCGGGGATCGGCGTCAGGCCCTGGGCATCCTTGTAGACGCCAACGCCGAGGTCGAACTTGCGCGGGTTACTGTCCTGCGCATAGGCCTCCATCAAACCGAGGATCGGGTCGCCGGGTACCCGGCCGATGGCGTCGAAGTGCATTACTTGCGTCCTTCTGCGGTCTTGGCCACTTCGTCAGTGCGTGCGGCCATG
This sequence comes from Pseudomonas sp. MWU12-2020, assembly GCF_023100605.1. NCBI lineage: Bacteria > Pseudomonadati > Pseudomonadota > Gammaproteobacteria > Pseudomonadales > Pseudomonadaceae > Pseudomonas > Pseudomonas sp. MWU12-2020. The sequence continues at coordinate 228,346 of NZ_JALMEX010000008.1, read as the reverse complement.
ATGAAGTCGTTGCGGTGCAGACCCTTGATCGAGTGGCTCCACCAGGTCACGGTGACTTTGCCCCACTCGGTCAGCAAGCCCGGGTGGTGACCTTCGGCCTCGGAGATCTCGCCGACAGCGTTGGTGAACGCCAGCGCATGCTTGAAGTTCTTGAACAGAAAGACCTTCTCCAGCTGCATGATGCTGTCGCGTACTTCGATGTTCCAGTCCGGGATCTGCTTGATCAGGATCGGCAGTTCTTCGTCGCTGACTTGTGGCGCATCGGCACGGCACGCTTCGCAGTGGGCTTGGTTCAAAGTGGACATGGTGTGATTCCTGAAATCGAGTGTGTTTTTTTTATAGAAGCTATCGGCCCGTCAATGCCGTCACGCTAAACCAAAGTGGCGGCGACTGACAGACTCAATTGTCAGCAAAAGACGCGGATCACGCGGCTTTCGGTTTTGGCGGAAACTTTGGAGCGTGCAACCCCAGCTGCATGCCTTGCTTGACCATGGCCATGATGTCTTCATGGGCGACGTCGAACAGGCGCTTGAGGTTCGGCAAGACAAAGTACAGCGGCTGCAGGATGTCGATGCGATACGGCGTGCGCATCGCTTCCAGCGGATCGAAGGCTTGATGTTCGGGTTCGTCCGACAGCGAGTAAACGGTTTCTTTTGGCGAGGACAGGATGCCGCCGCCGTAGATGCGTTTGCCTTGCGGGGTATCGACCAGGCCGAACTCGATGGTCATCCAATACAGACGCGCCAGATACACGCGCTCTTCCTTGGTCGCCTGCAGGCCGAGCTTGCCGTAGGTGTGGGTGAATTCGGCGAACCATGGGTTGGTCAGTAGCGGGCAGTGGCCGAAGATCTCGTGAAAAATGTCCGGCTCTTGCAGGTAGTCCAGTTCTTCGCGGGTACGAATGAACGTGGCCACCGGAAACTGTTTGCTGGCGAGCAATTCGAAGAAGGTCTGAAAGGGAATCAGTGCCGGGACGCGGGCCACCTGCCAACCGGTGGTCTCACCGAGTACCTTGTTGATTTCGCCCAGCTGCGGAATGCGGTCGTGGGGCAGACCGAGTTTTTCGATACCGTCCAGGTACTCCTGGCACGCCCGACCCTCGATCACTTTCAACTGGCGAGTGATCAGCGTGTTCCACACCGCGTGTTCTTCGGCGGGGTAGTCGATAAAACCTTGCGCATCGGGCTCGCGGGCCACGTACTGCGTCTGCTTCATACTGCTCTCCTGCTAGGGGAATTCGTTCTTGTTATGTCCAGCGATGGGCTCAGGATTACCCGAGTGCGGGGTTGGATGCAGCAGGTTGAGCGGTCTCTGTGTAGGAAGATTCGCCGTATTTCGTAAAAAAATCGTTACGCTTTGACTGGTATCACGCATTTGCGGTGATTTGCGGGTTTGAAAAGGGCTGTGGCTGTCACATAATCTTGACAACTATCTGCGCGCCTCGACAGAAAAGTCAGGCGCTAAGCCCTGTGGGAGCGAGCCTGCTCGCGAAAGCGGTATGTCAGCTGAATGAATGGCGACTGACACACCGTCTTCGCGAGCAAGCCCGCTCCCACAGGGATTGTGTTCAACCCCTCATCCTTGTCGGGCCTCTTTTTATGCGTATCAAAGTCCACTGCCAAAACCGCATCGGCATCCTGCGCGACATCCTCAACCTGCTGGTGGAGTACGGGATCAACGTTGCACGCGGCGAGGTCGGCGGCGAGCATGGCAACGCGATCTATCTGCACTGCCCGAACCTGATCAACATCCAGTTCCAGGCGCTGCGGCCAAAGTTCGAGGCGATTGCCGGGGTGTTTGGGGTCAAGCGCGTCGGGCTGATGCCCAGTGAGCGTCGGCACATGGAATTGAACGCGTTGCTCGGCGCGCTGGAATTCCCGGTGCTATCGATCGACATGGGCGGCTCGATCGTCGCCGCCAACCGCGCGGCGGCGCAGTTGCTCGGGGTGCGGGTGGATGAGGTGCCGGGGATTCCGCTGTCGCGCTATGCCGAGGATTTCGACCTGCCGGAACTGGTGCGTGCCAACAAATCGCGAATCAACGGCATGCGGGTCAAGGTCAAGGGCGACATCTTCCTCGCCGACATCGCGCCGCTGCAATCGGAGCATGACGACAGTGAAGCCATGGCCGGTGCGGTGCTGACCTTGCACCGCGCCGACCGCGTTGGTGAGCGCATCTATAACGTGCGCAAGCAGGAGCTGCGCGGCTTCGACAGTATCTTCCAGAGCTCGAAAGTGATGGCCGCTGTCGTGCGTGAGGCGCGGCGCATGGCGCCGCTGGATGCGCCGCTATTGATAGAAGGCGAAACCGGCACCGGTAAAGAGTTGCTGGCCCGCGCCTGTCACCTCGCCAGCCCGCGCGGGCAGTCGCCGCTGATGGCGCTCAATTGCGCCGGGCTGCCGGAGTCGATGGCCGAGACCGAGCTGTTCGGCTATGGCCCCGGCGCGTTCGAAGGTGCGCGCGCCGAAGGCAAGCTCGGCCTGTTGGAGCTGACGGCGGGCGGTACGCTGTTCCTCGATGGCGTCGGGGAAATGAGCCCGCGCTTGCAGGTGAAGTTGCTGCGCTTTCTGCAGGACGGCTGCTTCCGCCGGGTCGGCAGCGACGAAGAGGTGTATCTGGACGTGCGAGTGATCTGCGCGACCCAGGTCGACTTGTCCGAGCTATGCGCCCGTGGCGAGTTTCGTCAGGATCTGTATCACCGCTTGAACGTGCTGTCGCTGCATATCCCGCCGCTGCGCGAATGCCTCGACGGTCTGACCCCGTTGGTCGAGCACTTCCTCGATCAGGCCAGTCGGCAGATCGGCTGTTCGCTGCCGAAACTGGCGCCGGCGGCGATGGATCGGCTCAGTCATTACCACTGGCCGGGCAACGTGCGGCAGCTGGAAAACGTGCTGTTTCAGGCGGTTTCGCTGTGCGAGGGTGGCACGGTCAAGGTCGAACACATTCGCCTGCCGGATTACGGCGTGCGTCAGCCGCTTGGCGATTTCTCGCTGGAGGGCGGGCTGGACGAGATCGTCGGACGCTTCGAGAAAGCGGTGCTCGAGCGCCTGTATTCCGAACACCCGAGCAGTCGGCAGCTGGGTAAGCGGTTGGGGGTTTCGCATACGACTATTGCCAACAAGCTGCGTGAGTATGAAGTCGGTAAAGACCCCGAGAGTTGACAGCAACACTGTGGTGAGAAGAGCTTTTGTGGTGAGGGGATTTATCCCCGATGGGTGGCGAAGCCGCCCCGATACCGATGAACGCGATTCACCTGATCCATCGCATTGGATGGTTTTGGGGCTGCTGCGCAGCCCATCGGGGATAAATCCCCTCACCACAGGTTTTATTTCCATCTGCAACAATCGGGATTGCCGCCAAGCGGCATAACACCGCCGGTTTTTCGACTTCGATACATTTCCAATTTCCCCGCAACCCCCCTCAAGTCCTTTGTTTACCGGGCCGCAAGCCGCCAGAAAAAAGTTGGTCTGCAAATTGCTTATGGCTCAGCAGTACAGCGGTGGGCGGCAAACGTCCGGCATGCAGAGGAAAGAGTGTGGACAAGTACCTTTATGTGGCAATGACCGGCGCCAGTCAGAACGCACTGGCGCAAAAGGCGCATGCCAACAACCTGGCGAACATCTCCACCAATGGTTTTCAGCGCGACCTGGAGCAGGCGCGTTCGATGCCGGTGTTCGGTGACAGCTTTCCGGCGCGTGCGTTTGCCATGAGCGAGCGGCCCGCCACCGACTTCACCGCCGGTTCGCTGGTGCAGACCGGGCGTGACCTTGACGTCGCCGTGACCGGCAACGGTTTCATTGCCGTGCAGAACCCCAACGGCGGCGAAAGCTACGTGCGCACCGGCAGCCTGAACATCGACGCCCTCGGCGTATTGCGCGCCGGCAACGGCATGCCGGTATTGGGCAACGGCGGTCCGATCGCCGTGCCGCCGGAGCAGCAGGTGGAGGTCGGTGAAGACGGCACCATCAGTATTCGTGCGATGGGCGAAGGCCCGCGCGTCATGGCGGAAGTCGACCGGATCAAACTGGTCAACCCGGACATCAAGAACCTCAACAAGGGCCTCGATGGCTCGATCTACACCAAGGACGGCCAGCCTGCGCCGGCCGATGCCAACGTCAAACTGGTGTCGGGTTTCCTTGAGTCGAGCAACGTCAATGCCGTGGAAGAAATGACCTCGGTGCTGGCCCTGGCCAAGCAGTTCGAGTTGCACGTCAAGATGATGAACACCGCCAAAGACGACGACCAGGCCATGGCTCGGGTCTTGCAGATCAGCTAATTATCAGAACGTCGCGCCGTAAAACAGGCGCACGAGGAGAATCGAATGCTTCCGGCTCTATGGGTTGCCAAAACCGGTCTGTCCGCCCAGGACACCAACCTGACCACCATTTCCAACAACCTGGCGAACGTCTCGACCACGGGTTTCAAACGTGACCGTGCCGAATTCCAGGACCTGCTGTATCAGATCAAGCGTCAGCCAGGCGCCCAGTCGACCCAGGACAGCGAACTGCCGTCGGGTCTGCAACTGGGTACCGGTGTGCGCATCGTCGGCACGCAGAAAAACTTCACCGCCGGCAGCCTGCAAACCACCGAGCAGCCGCTGGACATGGCCATCGACGGTCGCGGTTTCTTCCAGATCCTGCAGCCGGACGGCACCACGTCCTACACCCGTGACGGTACTTTCCACCTCGACTCCAACGGCCAGATCGTCAACGCCAGCGGTTTCGCCCTGGAGCCGGCCATCGTCATCCCGAATAACGCGCAGAGCTTCACCGTCGGCACCGACGGCACCGTGTCGATCACAGTGCCAGGCAACCCGGCTGCTCAGGTGATCGGCAACCTGCAAACCGCCGACTTCATCAACCCGGCCGGTCTGCAAGCAGTGGGCAACAACCTGTTCCTCGAAACCGCTGCTTCTGGCGCGCCGCAAATCGGCACCCCGGGCCTGAACGGTTTCGGTACCACGCTGCAGAACACCCTGGAAGGTTCCAACGTCAGCACCGTTGAAGAGATGGTCAACATGATCACCACTCAGCGCGCTTACGAGATGAACTCCAAGGTGATCTCCACCGCCGACCAGATGCTCTCGTTCGTAACGCAGAATCTGTAATCAGTCTATGAGGCGGCCATGAGGCCGCCTGCAACACCGTGAGGTAAGGGTCATGAAACGCTTCGTATCTGTTCTGGCATTGGGTGGGGTCGTCTCGCTCGCGGGCTGCGTCGCTCCGCCGCCAAAGCCCAATGACCCTTACTATGCCCCGGTATTGCCGCGTACGCCGTTGCCGGCTGCAGCCAACAACGGCTCGATCTATCAGGCCGGCTTCGAGCAGAACCTGTACAGCGACCGCAAGGCGTTCCGGGTCGGTGACATCATCACCATCACCCTGAACGAGAAGACCCAGGCCAGCAAGAACGCCAACTCCCAAGTGGCCAAGAACAGCAAGACCGGCATCGGCCTGACCTCGCTGTTCGGCGGCAGTGGCACCACCAACAACCCGTTGGGTGGCAATGACCTGAGTCTGGATGTCGGGTACAGCGGCGACCGTTCAACCAAGGGTGACAGCAAGGCGGCGCAGGGCAACACCCTGACCGGTTCGATCACCGTGACCGTGGCCGACGTGCTGCCCAACGGCATCATCGCCGTGCGCGGCGAGAAGTGGATGACCCTCAACACCGGCGACGAGCTGGTGCGGATCGCCGGTCTCGTGCGTGCCGATGACATCGCCACCGACAACACCGTGTCGTCGACCCGTGTCGCCGATGCGCGCATCACCTACTCGGGCACCGGTTCGTTTGCCGATGCGAGTCAGCCAGGCTGGTTCGACCGTTTCTTCCTCAGCCCGCTGTTCCCTTTCTAGGTGGCGACTTTGAACTTCAAACACCTGATGCTGGCTGCGGCATTGATGTCCGCAGCCTTTGGTGCCCACGCCGAGCGGCTGAAAGATATCGCCAGCATTTCCGGCGTGCGCTCCAACCAATTGATCGGTTACGGCCTGGTGGTCGGGCTTAACGGCACCGGCGACCAGACGACGCAAACCCCGTTCACCCTGCAGACCTTCAACAACATGCTCTCGCAGTTCGGCATCAAGGTGCCGCCGGGATCGGGCAACGTGCAGTTGAAAAACGTCGCGGCGGTGTCGGTGAGTGCCGATCTGCCGGCGTTCGCCAAACCGGGGCAGCAGGTCGACATCACCGTGTCTTCGATCGGTAACTCCAAGAGCCTGCGCGGCGGCACCCTGTTGCTGACCCCGCTCAAGGGTATCGACGGCAACGTCTACGCCATCGCTCAGGGCAACCTGGTGGTCGGCGGTTTCGATGCTGAAGGTCGTGACGGTTCGAAGATCACCGTCAACGTTCCGTCGGCCGGTCGCATCCCGGGCGGTGCGTCGGTGGAGCGTTCGGTGCCGAGCGGTTTCAACCAGGGCAACAGCCTGACGCTGAACCTCAACCGTTCCGACTTCACCACCGCCAAGCGCATCGTCGACAAGATCAACGACATGCTCGGCCCTGGCGTGGCGCAAGCCATCGATGGCGGTTCGATTCGTGTGACGGCGCCGCTCGATCCGAGCCAGCGCGTCGACTACCTGTCGATCCTCGAAAACCTCGAAGTCGACCCGGGTCAGGCGGTGGCGAAAGTCATCATCAACTCGCGTACCGGCACCATCGTCATCGGCCAGAACGTGAAAGTCTCTCCGGCCGCCGTGACCCACGGCAGCCTGACCGTGACCATCACCGAAGACCCGATCGTCAGCCAGCCGGGCCCATTGTCCAATGGGCAGACGGCCGTTGTGCCGCGCTCGCGGGTCAACGCCCAGCAAGAAGCCAAGCCGATGTTCAAATTCGGCCCGGGTACCACCCTCGACGAAATCGTGCGTGCGGTAAACCAGGTTGGCGCGGCACCGGGTGACCTGATGGCAATCCTTGAAGCACTGAAGCAGGCCGGCGCGTTGCAAGCCGACCTGATCGTGATCTGAGGACGGCGACCATGGATATGCGCAAAGGCAGTCTGGCGGGCACTGGCGATTCGGGTTCGTACTCCGACCTCAATCGTCTGAACCAGCTCAAGGTCGGCGACAAGAACAGCGATGCGAACATGCGCAAAGTGGCGCAGGAATTCGAATCGCTGTTCCTCGGCGAAATGCTCAAGTCGATGCGTTCGGCCACTGAGGCGTTGGGTAAAGACAACCCGATGAACACCCCGGCGGCCAAGCAATATCAGGAAATGTACGACCAGCAACTGGCGGTGTCGCTGTCCCGTGAGGGCGGTGGTATCGGTCTGGCCGACGTGCTGATGAAGCAGATGTCGAAGAACAAGCCAATGGCGCCGGGTGAGGCTGCGGCCGCGTCCGCTGCCAAGCAGGAAGCGGCGAAAGCCGCTGCGGTGCAGACGCCGATTGCTGCCGGCACCACCGGCACCGGCCCGCTGTCACGGCTCAATGGCGAGCGCCCGTTGTGGGCCTCGCGTTCGTTGCATGCGCCGAACACTCAATTGGCCCACGCCAATGACATGGAAATGATCAACAAGCGTCGTCTGGCACTGCCGCCGAAACTGGCTGATCGTTTGCTTGCCGGTCTGGTGCCTTCCGCTACGCCGACTGCCGCCAATGCGTTGCCGCAACGCACCGCGACCACGGCCGCCACCGGCGCCGGCCCGCTGTACAACGGCGACTGGCTGAGCCGTGCCGAAGACGCCAAGGCGTCCGGCGGGCAGATGCAGATTTACGGCCGGGCAATGGCGCAGATTCCGCTGGCGCCGGCCAAGCGCGCCTTCAGCTCCGCCGACGAATTCGTCAACACCATGCTGCCGATGGCCAAAGAAGCCGCCGCGCGTATCGGTGTCGATCCGCGCTATCTGGTGGCGCAAGCCGCACTGGAAACCGGTTGGGGCAAATCGGTCATGCGCGCCCAGGATGGCAGCAGCAGTCACAACCTGTTCGGGATCAAGGCCAGCAGCAACTGGACCGGCGATTCGGCCCGGGCAATCACCAGCGAGTTCCGCAACGGGCAGATGGTCAAGGAGACGGCGCAGTTCCGTTCCTATGCCTCGTACAAGGACAGTTTCCACGATCTGGTGACTTTGCTGCAGACCAACAATCGCTATCAAGATGTGGTGAAGTCGGCCGATAACCCAGAACAGTTTGTACGCGAGTTGCAAAAGGCCGGTTACGCGACCGACCCGAACTACGCGACGAAGATTTCGCAGATAGCCAAGCAGATGAACAGTTTTGAAAACTACGCTGCGGCGGGCGTTTCCACCCAGCCTTTTTAAGGCACAAGGTATAAGGTCTGAACCATGAGTTTGCTCAATATCGGGATGTCGGGTCTGGCGTCGAGCCAGGCCTCTTTGGCTACGACAGGCAACAACATTGCCAACGTCGACACCGCCGGTTATTCACGCCAGCAAACCGTGCAGGGCACCAAGGCCTCGCAGCAGTACGGCACCGTTTTCATCGGCACGGGCACAACCCTGGCTGACGTGCGCCGGGTCTACAACTCCTACCTGGAATCGCAATTGCACACCGCGACTTCGCTCAACAGCGAAGCGGCGTCGTACCTGGCCCAGGCCACGCCCCTGGACGCCACGTTGTCCGACACCAACACCGGCCTGACCGGCGTGTTGCAGAAGTTCTTCACCTCGATGCAGGGCGTCGCGACGTCGGCGACCGATGACACCTCCCGTCAGTCGGTGCTGACCGGCGCACAGGCGCTGACCAGTCGCTTCAACACCATCGCCAAACAGCTGAACGACCAGAACACCAGCATCAACGGCAGCCTGGGCGACATGACGGCCCAGGTGAACAAACTGGCGACCTCGATTGCCAATCTGAACCAGAAGATCGGTGAGATTTCCACCAGTGGCGGTGCCCCGAACGATCTGCTCGACAGCCGTAACGAAGCCGTGCGTCAGCTGTCCGAGCTGACCGGTGCGCAGGTCGTCGAGCGCGGTACCAGCTTCGACGTGTACATCGGCAGTGGTCAGCCACTGGTGATCGGCAACACCACCAACACCCTGAGCACCGTGCCAAGCAAAGACGATCCGTCGCGCATGGCGATCCAGATGGACCGCGGTTCGAGCACCATTGACGTCACTTCGGCGATGACCGGTGGCGAAATCGGTGGCCTGCTGACCTATCGCAGCGACGTCCTCGACCCTTCGCTCAATGAGCTGGGGCGTGTAGCGCTGGTCGTCGCCGATCAGATCAACAGCCAGCAAGCCCAGGGCATCGACAAGAACGGTGACTTCGGCGCAGCACTGTTCAACAACATCAACAGTGCCGCGCTGGTCAGTCAGCGCAGCATCGCGCAGTCGGGCAACAGCGCAGGCTCGGGCAACCTCGATGTGACCATCAAGGACACCGGCAAGCTGACCACCAGCGATTATCAGGTCACCTTCACCAGCGCCACCGACTACTCGGTCAAACGCTCCGACGGTACCGACCTCGGTTCGTTCAGCACCACCACCAACCCGCCTCCGGTGATCGACGGCTTCAGCCTGTCGCTCAATGGCGGTGCGCTGAGCGCCGGTGACACCTTCAAGGTGACCCCGACCCGTAACGCGGCGGCGAGCATCCAGACGGTGCTTACCGATCCGAAGAAAATCGCCGCCGCCGGCCCATTGACCGGCTCGGCTAGCGCCAACGGCCTGGGCACTTACACCCAGCCGACGCTCAGCGACAAGATTGATATCTACAACCCGACTGCCCAGGCCGACATGCAGGCGGCGCTGAAGAATTCGACGCCGGTCAAACTGGTGTTCGGTGACGCGAGCGGCGGCAGCCAGTCGTACAACCTGGTCGATGCCAAGGGCGCGACCATCGGCACTGGCACCATCGTTCCCGGCCAATCGAACACGCTTAACCTGAAAGTGGGCATCGTCGACGCCAGCGGCAACCCGGTGATGGACACCACTGTCACGCCGAACGTGCAGAAAACCTTCACCGTACAGACCACGGTCGGTGGCACGCCGAAGTCCGGCGAAACCTTCACCATGAACCTAACCGGTGCCGCCTCGTCCGACAACCGCAACGCGCAAGCGCTGGTGGCTCTGCAAACCAAGCAAACCGTCGACACCGGTTCGGCGAGCAAGGGCATCAGCCTCACCGACGCCTACAACAAGCTGGTGACCAACGTCGGTACCAAAGCGGCGCAAGGCAAATCCGACGCCACGGCCACTTCGCAGATTCTGGATCAGGCCCAGGGCGCACGCGATTCGCTGTCCGGGGTCAACCTGGATGAAGAAACCGGCAACCTGGTCAAATACCAGCAGTACTACACCGCCTCGTCGCAGATCATCAAGGCGGCGCAGGAAACATTCTCTACGTTGATCAACAGCCTTTAAGGAGTCGTAATTCATGCGCCTTTCCACCGCCCAGTATTACGGCACCCAAGCGGCTGACTATCAGCGTAACTTCAACAAGGCCGTTGCCACCGCGAGCGAGGCCAGCAGCCTGCAGCGCATCAACACTGCAGCTGATGATCCGATCGGTGCCGGTCGTTTGCTGCAACTGGGCCAGCAGGCGGCGATGCTGGATCAGTACAACACCAATATCAGCAGCACCAAGAGCGGGTTGTCCGTACAGGAAACCACGCTGGACTCCATCACCACGGCACTGCAACGCGCCAAGGAATTGTCTCTGGCCGCCAACAACGGCACGGCCACCGACAAGGATCGCCAGGCCTACGCTCAGGAGCTGGGACAGATTCAGCAAACAGTGCTGGGCCTGATGAACTCCAAGGATGCCAACGGCAACTACCTGTTCTCCGGTTCGAAGACCGACACCGCGCCGTACTCGCAGAATGCCGACGGCACCTTTTCTTACAACGGTGACCAGACCACCATCAACCTGGGCATCGGCGACGGCATGACCGTCGGCACCAACACCACGGGTTGGGATGCTTTCCAGCAGACCATCAATACCGGTCGCACCAGCACCACCATGACTGCTCCGGCGGTGGATGACGGTCGTGTGGTGCTGTCCAACGGTACGGTTGGCACCGCAGCCACCTATGACGCCAAGTTCACCGCTGGCCAGCCTTACACCGTCAGCTTCGTCAGCAGTACTCAGCTGAAAATCACCGATGCCCTGGGCAACGACGTTACCGCCGAGGCCAGCAAGAACGGTGTTGTCAGCAACAGCAGCGGCGCCAACCAGACGGTCAGCTTCCGTGGTGTCGACATGAAGCTGAACATTAACCTGAAGGCGGGTGACACTAACCCTGACGCGGTCATTGCCGGGCACAGTTTCCAGTTGGCTTCCACGCCTGACTCGTTCACCACCACGCGCAGTCCGGGCAACCCGTCTACCGCGGTGATCACCGGTTCCAGCATCACCGACCAGGCGGCGTATAACAATGCCTTCCCGCAAGGTGGCGCGGTCCTCAAGTTCACCAGCGCCACGGCGTTCGATCTGTACGCTGCACCTGTTACCGCTGACAGCAAGCCTGTGTCGTCCGGCACGGTGGCCGGGGGCAACGCAACCGCTGCTGGTGTGACCTTCGCGTTAGGCAGCGCACCGGCAGCGGGTGATCAGTTCTCGATCCAGCCGAACAATCATCAGACCCAGAATATCCTCGACACCCTGGGCCAGATGATCACTGCGATGAACACGCCAATCGATGGCGATGACGTGGCCAAGCAGAAATTCCAGGGCGCGATGGAGGCCGGTCTTGGCAACATCGACAGCGCTAATAATCAGATTGGTGCTGCGGTTACTGCAATCGGTGCGCGTGGTCAGTCGCTGGATATGCAAACCGTGACCAACCAGAGCCTGAGCACCGCGAACACTACGACCCAGGGTTCGATTCGCGACTCGGATCCGGCCGAAGTCATGACCCGCCTGACGTTGCAGCAAACCATGCTGCAGGCAGCGCAACTGGCCTTCAGCAAAATCAGCCAGTTGGGTCTGTTCAACAAGATCTGATGGTCAACGGGTGTGCAAACACCCGTTTTGCCGTGTCCCCTTAGTTAATGTTTTTTGCGGTTTTCAGGGCTCGCTTTCAGGAGCGGGCTCGTACCGCCTGTGAGCCCGCCGTGAATTCACTCCCTCTCGTCAGTATTGCCATTCCCGCCTTCAGTCCACGTTTCTTCGAACGGGCATTGCGCAGTGCCGTCGGTCAGAGCTACGGCAATCTCGAAATCATTGTGTGTGATGACAGTCGCGGCAACGAGATCGAAGACATCGTTGCCAAGGTGGTCGAGGGCACGGGTTTTGCCGTGAGCTACGTGCGCAATCCACGCACGTTGGGCATGGTCGGCAACCTGAAGGTCTGCCTCGATCAGGCGCAGGGTGAGTTCATCAAGTTTCTGTGTGACGACGATCTTCTCTATTCCACCTGTGTCGAACAACAAGCCCATGAACTGTTGCGCGACGAAGTCAGTCTGGTAGTGGCCCAGCGACTTCTGTGGGATGCGGGCGAAATCATCCTGCCTTCGCGTCTGGAAAATACTTCGTTGACACCTTTCAGCGGCTTGCTCAAGGGCGATGATCTGCTGGGGATATTCGAAAAATTCCCGGTCAACGTTCTGGGCGGGTTCAGTAGCGCCTTGTTCCGCCGTGCGGATGTTGTGGAGCTCTTGCCGGCGCTGACCCAGGAAGGTTACTGCTTTGTCGCAACCCTGGATTTCGCGTTGTACGTCTGCCTGCTGCGGCGCGGCAATCTTGCGCTGTCCAACAATGTGCTCAGCGTCGAGCGACTTTACGCAGAGCGCTTGAGCGCACAACAACCCATGAAGGATGCGGTAGAGGTTGAGCGCGAATGGATTTCGCAAATGCTCAAGGCCCGCAGCGGCGAGGCGGCACCTGCATCCGGATGGGTTCGCTACGTCCAGTTGACCAAGGCCGATGAGTCGCCGCGAGTCTGGGAGGAGCTGCCTTTGAGCCGTACTCTCGGTACCAAACAGAGCCGTCAGGAGTGGAGTGTCGGCGCCGACAGTTTCAGTTTCACCGAACTCTATGCGCAGTGGCTGGCGTGTCGGGTGCTCACCGACGAGCAGCGAAAATATCTGCCGGAAACGATTTCCAACTGGCCGCATCAGCCCCGGATCGTGCCGGTCATCATTGATGGTCGGGGCAACCGTAACGGTCTCGAACGCACGTTGGAGGCGCTCGGTGCTCAGGATTACCCGCCAGAATTGATTCTGGTGCTATCGGAGTCCTGTGCCGAAGCCGAGCTGGACGGGCGCGTATTTCGCATGCCGTTGCAAGGGGACGGTCTGGAGCAGATCAATGCGTTGCTGCCGCAGCTGGAAGGCGCCGACTGGTTCTACCTGTTGCAGGCCGGTGATTGTCTGGTAGCGCCAGCGCTGTTGATAATGGCAGAGCGGATCGCGCACTCGAACACTTTCACCTGCCTGTACAGCGATGAGGGCAGTTTGCGCGGTGGTGAGTCGGTAGAGCCGGCTTTCAAACCGGATTTCAACATCGATCTCATGCGCAGCTACCCTTACGTCGGGCGTGCTCTGGCGTTCAAGCGCGAGCGTTTTCTTGAGCTGGGCGGGTTTGAGCCGGACTTTGCCGAGCTGGCAGCGCATGACGTGCTGTGGCGCATGGTCGAGAGCGACGGGACGCAGGCTATCGGCCATGTCGCGGAAGTTTTACTGGAGTCCAGGCACGACCTATCCAAATGGCTTGCCGAACCAGGCGTCGTGGAGCAAAACCCACGGGTGCTCGAAGCGCATTTGCAGCGTTTGGAGGTCGCACACGGTATTCGCCGAGGCAGCCGCGAGTTGCTCAATCGTATCGACTATCAACATGCCCGACGCCCGTTGGTGTCGATCATCATTGTGACGCAGGACCAGACAGCCGCTTTGCAGCGCTGTGTCGAGACGCTACTGGAAAAAACTGCTTACACCGAGTACGAATTGCTGTTGGTCGACAACGGCAGCAAAAGCGCTGAAGCACTGGCATGGCTGGAAGGAATGGCGCAGCTGGGCAGCGACCGGATTCGCGTAATCACCTGCTCACAAACGAGTAATTTCGCTGCATTGCACAATTTCTCGGTGGCGCAGGCGCGCGGTGAGTATGTGTTGATGCTCAACTCCTTTGTGGTGATTACCCAGGCTGACTGGCTGGACGAACTGGTCAACCATGCACAGCGCCCGGAAGTGGGTGTGGTCGGAGCCAAACTGTTCAACCCGGACGGTTGCGTGTTGCATGCCGGCCTGATTCTTGGCTTGCAAGGGCCGGTCGGTCTTCCGTTTTACGGTCAGCCTGCACAGTCCGACGGCTATATGTTCCGTCTGCAAGCGGTGCAAGACCTGAGCGCTGTGGGTGGCGATTGTCTGATGATCCGCAAATCGCTCTTCGAGGCGCTTGGGGGGCTGGATGAGCATGATCTGAAACAAGCGCTCAATGTCGCGGATCTCTGCCTGCGGATCGGTCAGGAAGGCTATCTGGTGGTGTGGAACCCTTACGCCATTCTGGCCATTGGCGAACGGCCAACCAGTGTGGCGACGGAGCAGGAAGAGCAACTGCATGTCCAGGAGCAGGAAGTGTTTTATCGACGTTGGCTGCCGCTCATTGCGCGTGACCCGGCTTATAACGTCAACCTGGCCTTGCAGGGTATCGGAGCGACTTGCTTCAGTCTTGAGCCGGGGCTGCGCACTGGCTGGAGCGCATTCTCCAGAGTGCAGTTGCCCAATGTGCTTGCGGTGCCGATCAATGCCTCGGCGATTGGGCATTACCGCATGAGTCAGCCGTTGATCGAGCTGAAGGCGGCCAACAGAGTAGAGGGGCGCATTTGTTACGGCTTGCCATCGATCATTGATATCGAGCGCCAGACGCCTGACGTTATCGTGCTGCAAGGACGCTACTCGGAACACGCCATCGATGAAATTCCACCACTGAAGAAGTATTTCAATGCGCGGCGAATCTTCGAGCTGGACGACTATGTGATTGACGTTCCACATCGCAACGCGCACATCCGCAACATGCCGAGCAAGCAGGACATGGAGCGTATGGTACGACGTGCTATCGGCCTGTGTGATCGTGTGGTGGTCTCCACTCAGCCGCTCGCCAACGTCCTGTCGGACATGCATCACGATATTCGTGTTGTGCCGAACATGCTGGCCAAAGACATGTGGAGCAACCTTCGCAGCCAGCGCCGTACCTCGAAAAAACCTCGAGTGGGCTGGGGCGGAGGCACCAGTCACCATGGCGATCTGGCGGTCATCGCCGACGTGGTTCGTGAGCTGGCGAATGAAGTCGAATGGGTGTTCTTCGGCATGTGTCCGGATGACCTGCTGCCGTACATGCACGAGTTCCACGGCGTAATCCCCCTCGAGGTGTATCCGGCAAAACTGGCCAGTCTCAACCTGGATCTTGCGTTGGCGCCGCTGGAGTTTCACATCTTTAACGACTGCAAGAGCAACCTGCGTCTGCTGGAATATGGTGCCTGCGGTTACCCTGTGATCTGCACCGACACCGAGGCCTATCGCGGCTACCTGCCGTGCACGCGGATCAAGACCAACACCACCGATGAGTGGCTGCAAGCGATCCGCATGCACCTGGCCGATCCGGATGCTAGCTACCGCATGGGTGATGATTTGCGTGAGGTCGTGTTGCGTGACTACGTGTTGCGTGGCGATAACCTGCGGTATTGGGAGTATGGCTGGCTGGCGGATTGATCGATTCGCGCACGGCCCCATTGCAAAAACAGGCGACTTTCGAGTCGCCTGTTTTTTTTTGCGTGGCGAAAAGTTTTTGTATCAAGCCCGATACTTTTTTGGCGGCGGGCTCAAGCATCGGGATTTTTCTGTCGATACCTTTCCATGCGCTCAATTGGCACGGTCAGCGAAGACCGCCCGGCCAGTGTCTGAGGTGACCGATTTCCGGATTCGACAACAACGCAAGGAAGAAGCAAATGGCAGTAGTAAATGGAACGAGTGAAGCGGATGTCCTGTCGGGCACCGATGGCAATGACGAACTCCATGGACTGGAGTCCGATGATCAACTGCTGGCCAGTGCGGGATCCGACCTGCTCGACGGTGGTGAAGGTTTTGACACGGCGAACTATTACGCAATGGGTTCGGGAGTCAGCGTCGAGTTTGGCACTGGTGCGGCAACGGTCGCAGGGCCTGACGGCAAGGTCGATACGCTGGTGTCGGTGGAGAAGGTGGCCGGCAGTTACCACAACGACACGTTTACCGTTTCGGTGGGCGGGGTGACGCTGGACGGCAGCGGCGGTGATGATCTGTACATCGTCGACGCCGAAGGCGTGACCCTGATTGAAGAAAACTACGGTGGCTACGACGAGCTGCGCACCAGCCTCAACACGGTCAAGATGGACCCGTTTATCGAGAAGCTGACCTTCACGGGCACGGGGGATCTCAAGGTTTACGGCAACGCCAGTGACAACGAGATCATCGCCGGAGCGGGCAATGACTGGCTGTGGGGCGGCGCTGGTGCCGACCACTTTGTCGGTGGCGATGGTTACGATACGGTCAGCTACAGCGACAGTCTCGAGGGCGTGCGCGTCGAAGACTTTACCAACTACGACGGACTGACCATTGCCTACGGCGATACCTTTACCGGTATCGAGGCGATTCAGGGCTCGGGGTTCGATGATGTGATTTATCGCCATCAAGGCTCGATGGTCATCGATGGTGCCGACGGTCATGACACCGTGAATTATCGTTACGCGTTCGATGTGGCCAACGTTGTGATCGGCGGTGGCACCAATGCTGCGGGCGATACGTTGCTTAGCGTGGAAGAAGTCATCGGCTCCACCGGTGCTGACCGCTTCACCGTGAACGCCAGCGGTGTGACGGTCGCAGGCGGTCACGGTGATGACGTTTATGTGATCAACAGCACCGGCGTGACGGTCGAGGAAGACGACGGTTTCATGGGCGGAACCGATCACGTGTTCACCAGCCTTTCGGAACTGAAGCTGAGTGCGTTCGTGGAAAACCTGACCTATACCGGCACTGCCGACTTCACCGGCTACGGTAACGACGAAGCCAACACCATCGTTTCCGGTGCCGGCAATGACGTGTTGCTGGGCGGTGCAGGTGGCGACCGTTTTGAAGGCGGCGCCGGTATCGACATCGTCAGTTACGACGACAGCACTGAAGGCCTGAGCGCCTCTCTGAACTGGGGGCCGCAGAGCGGAATTGCGCTCTACGATATCTACATCGATATCGAAGGTCTGCGCGGCAGTCAGTACAACGATTCGCTGCAAGGCAATTCGGACGACAACATCCTCGAGGGCGGGGCCGGCGACGACCAGATTACCGGTGGCGATGGCAATGACCACATCTATGGCGGCCTGGCATCCGGTCTGGATCAGGCCGGGCAGTCCGACTCCCTGTCGGGCGGCGCGGGGGATGATGTCATCGTCGGTGCCAGCAATGATCTGTTCACCTGGGCCAGTGGCGATGACGGCAACGACACGATCACGCTGGGCCGTGGAATGGCCTTTGGCGGTGAAGGCAACGATGTGCTGACCGCTACGGGCAGCAACTACGTGCTGAACGGTGATGGCGGGAATGATCTGCTGATTCTCAATCTTGCCGGCCAGTCGTCTTCCGGCGGCAGCGCCTATGGCGGCCAGGGTGACGACACTTACGTGGTCAACACCAGCGGCCTGGTGACGATTCAGGATTACGGGCTGGACATCAACGACACCCTGATCCTCAACACCATCACCAACGCCAGCCAGTTGAACGTCACCCGCATCGGCGATGACGCCTACCTGCACAGCGCCAATGACGGCAGCAGCGGTGTGCCGGACAACGGCGTGAAACTGGCGGGATGGTACGCCGGGTTCAACAACATCGAGCACCTGCAGACTGCCGACGGCCAGGTCTACGACCTGCCGGCGACGGTTGATGGGTTCGCCATGTTCGGCTGATCACTCGATCTGTTGATGCACCGCAATGAAAGGGATGAATCCGCTGCTGGATTCATCCCTTTTTTCATGCCTTACGGCGCACCCGACGCAGCGCTCGCGGAGCTGGCGCGTTTCCTGCAAGTCCCCCTCAAATCGCCATAAAACGAGCGCTCGCGGTCATCGCAGCGGCGCCGCAGGCGGCAAAAGGGTTAGCCAGACGGCGCGCATCGCTCAAAAAAGCCATGCGCAGCCCGGTGACGAACGAGAGGGGAGACGATGAAGGCAGTTATTTTGGCGGGTGGCCTCGGCACGCGCATCAGTGAAGAGTCGCACCTCAAGCCCAAGCCGATGATCGAGATCGGCGGCAAGCCAATTCTCTGGCACATCATGAAGCAGTATTCCGCTCACGGAATCCACGACTTCGTGATTTGCCTGGGCTACAAGGGCTATGCGATCAAGGACTTCTTCGCCAACTACTTCCTGCACACCTCCGACGTCACTTTCAACATGCGCGAGAACCGCATGGACGTGCATCAGAATTACAGCGAGCCATGGAGTGTCACCCTGATCGACACCGGCGAGGAAACCATGACCGGAGGCCGTCTGTTGCGTGCCGGTCGTTACCTCAAGGATGAAGAGGCGTTCTGCTTCACCTACGGCGATGGCGTTTCCGACATCAACATCGCTCAGCTCGTCGATTACCACAAAGCGCACGGTCGCCTGGCCACCGTCACCGCGGTGCAGCCGCCGGGACGTTACGGTGCCCTTGAGCGCCAGGGCGATCAGGTGCTGGGTTTCACCGAGAAACCGCGCGGCGACGGTGGCTGGATCAACGGTGGCTTTTTCGTGCTGTCACCCAAAGTCCTGTCCTATATCGCTGGCGATGAAACCACCTGGGAAGCCGAGCCGCTGGCGCGTCTGGCTCAGGAAGAACAGTTGAACGCCTTCGAACACGAAGGCTTCTGGCATCCGATGGACACCCTGCGCGACAAGAACCATCTCGAAGCGCTGTGGCAGAGCGGGGAGGCCCCATGGAAGCAATGGGCCTGAGTGCGGATTTCTGGCGCGGCAAACGTGTGCTGGTCACCGGCCACACCGGTTTCAAGGGCAGTTGGCTGACCCTGTGGCTGCAAAGCCTCGGCGCGCAAGTCAGCGGTTTTTCGCTGGATCCTTCGACCGAACCGAGCCTGTATGAACTGGCGCGGGTTCACGAAGGGATCAACGATCAGCGCGGTGATCTGCGCGATCTCGGCGCGTTGCTGGAGATCATTGCCGACACCGAACCGGAGATCGTCCTGCACCTGGCCGCTCAGCCGCTGGTGCGTGAAGGCTATCGCGATCCGCTGGGGACTTACTCCAGTAACGTCATGGGCACGCTGAACCTGCTCGAAGCGATTCGTCAGGTCGGTTGCGTGCGCGCCTGCGTGCTGGTGACCACCGACAAGGTCTACGCCAACAAGGAATGGCTGTGGCCGTACCGCGAAGACGAAGCCCTCGGCGGGCACGATCCTTACAGCAGCAGCAAGGCCTGCTGCGAACTGTTGGCGCAGTCATACGCGGCGTCGTTCTTCCCGGCTGACAAGTACGCCGAGCACGGTCTGGCCCTGGCCACCGCGCGCGCCGGCAACGTGCTGGGCGGCGGCGACTTCGCCCCGGAGCGCCTGATTCCCGACGTGCTCAAGGCCTGGACTGCCGACGAGCCGGTGACCCTGCGTTACCCGCAAGCGGTGCGCCCGTGGCAGCACGCGCTGGAACCGCTGGCCGGTTACCTGCAACTGGCCGCCGGCCTCTACGAACAAGGCCCGGAGTACGCCGGGGCGTGGAACTTCGGACCCGGCGAGGCCGACATGTGCAGCGTCGGCGAAGTGGTCGAACTGCTCGCCAGTCGCTGGCCGCAGGCACGCGGTTTGCGCATCGAAAAAAGCGAACTGCACGAGGCTGGTCTGTTGCGCCTCGACAGTAGCCGCGCCCGTCAGGTGCTCGGCTGGCAGCCACGCTGGACCTTGCAGCAATGCCTGACCCAGACCCTCGACTGGCATCTGGCGTGGCAGAACGGCGATGACATGCGCGCCGTGACCCTCGGCCAACTGAACCTGTACCGAGGCGCGCTGTGAGCGAGTTTTCCTTGAAACAGTTGCCGCTGGCCGGGTTGTTCAGCGTCCAGCACAAACGCTTCGAAGATCAGCGCGGGCACTTCGCCCGGTTGTTCTGCGAGGGCAGCCTGAGCGCGTTCGGCAGCGAATTTCATATCCGCCAGATCAACCATTCCTGCACCCGCGAGAAGGGCAGTGTGCGCGGTCTGCATTACCAGAACGCCAACGCCCCGGAAGCCAAACTGATCACCTGCCTGCGCGGCGAAGTGTGGGACGTGGCGGTGGATCTGCGCCCTGATTCCGAGACCTTTCTGCACTGGCACGCCGAGCACCTTAAGGCCGGCGACGGTCGCAGCCTGTTGATTCCGGCCGGCTTCGCTCACGGCTTCCAGACCCTGACCGACGATGCGGAACTGCTTTATCTGCACAGCGCCGATTACGCGCCGGAGCACGAGAGCGGTCTGTCGGTGAACGATCCACGGCTGGCGATTGCCTGGCCGTTGCCTGTCAATAATTTGTCAGCGCGTGATTCCAGCCATCCCGCGCTCGATCAACACTTTGCTGGAGTGCGTCTATGAACTGCCGTGGGTGCGCCGCACCGCTGAGCCTGCCGCTGATCGACCTCGGCACCTCGCCACCGTCCAATGCCTACGTGCACGCCGAGCGCCTGGAACAGGCCGAGCAATGGGTGCCGCTGAAGGTTGCCGTTTGCCAGCAATGCTGGCTGGTGCAGACCGAGGACTACACCCGCGCCGACAGCCTGTTCGACGCCGAGTACGCCTACTTCAGTTCGTTCTCCAGCACCTGGTTGGCCCATGCCGAGCGCTATGTCGCCGAGATGGTCGAGCGCTTTGCTCTGAACGCCGACAGCCGTGTGGTCGAAATTGCCGCCAATGACGGCTATCTGCTGCAGTACGTCGCTGCTCGCGGTATCCCGTGCTTGGGTGTCGAACCGACCCGCAGCACCGCGCAAGCGGCGCGGGAAAAAGGTCTGCAGATTCGTGAAGTGTTCTTCGGTCGCGACAGCGCAGCACAGTTGAAAAGCGAAGGCTGGGGCGCCGACCTGATGGCCGCCAACAACGTGCTCGCGCATGTGCCGGACATCAATGATTTCCTCGGTGGTTTCGCCACCCTGCTCAAGCCGACCGGCGTCGCCACTTTTGAATTTCCGCAACTGCTGACGCTGATGGCCGGTGCGCAGTTCGACACGCTGTACCACGAGCACTATTCCTATCTGTCGCTGACCGCGGTGCAGACCCTGTGCGAGCGCAATGGTCTGGAAGTGTTCGATGTCAGTCAGTTGAGCACTCATGGCGGTTCGCTGCGGGTGTTCGTGCAACGCCAGGACGGTGAGCGTCGTGCGGTGCAGCCGGCGGTGCAGCAACAGTTGCAGGCCGAGCTGGATGCCGGGGTGAAAACCCCTGAGTACTACGCGACCCTCGCGCCGGCTGCCGAACGTATCAAGCATGAACTGCTGCGCTTCCTGTTGCAGGCCAAGGCCGACGGCAAGCGTGTGGTCGGTTATGGCGCGGCAGCCAAGGGCAACACCTTGCTCAACTACGCCGGGGTCAAACCCGACCTGCTGGCCTGGGTGGCCGATGCCAACCCGCACAAGCAGGGCAAGTTTCTGCCGGGCAGTCGTATCCCGATTGTCGCGCCGGCGCAGATCGACATCGAAAAACCGGACTACGTGCTGGTGCTGCCGTGGAACCTGCTGCACGAAGTCAGTCAGCAACTGGCGCAGGTGCGTCAGTGGGACGGGCGCTTCGTGATCGCCGTGCCTGAGATGAAAATCCTGTGAACGTCCTGGTAAGCGGGGCCACGGGCTTCGTCGGCCGGCATCTGGTCGCGGCGTTGCTGGCGCGTGGCTGCGACGTTCGCGCGGTGGCGCGCAATTCAGATACGGCTGCGACCATGCCGTGGATCAACGACGTCGAATTCGTCGCGGCGGATATTCACGCGGCGGATCTGGACATTGCGGCGCTCACCGACGGTATCGACGTCCTCGCGCACCTGGCTTGGCCGGGGTTGCCGAACTATCGGGCGCTGTTCCATTTCGAGCACAACCTGATGGCCGACTACCGCTTTATCAAAGGCGCGGTCGAGGCGGGTGTGGCGCAAGTGCTGGTGACCGGCACCTGCTTCGAGTACGGCATGCAAAGCGGCCCGCTCAGTGAGCAGGTCGAGCCGCAACCGAGCAATCCTTACGGTCTGGCCAAACACACGCTGCATCTGTTTTTGCAAAATCTGCAACAGGAAAAACCGTTCGCCTTGCAGTGGGCGCGTCTGTTCTATCTGCATGGCGAAGGGCAGAACCCCAACAGTCTGCTGGCGGCACTGGACCGGGCGATCGATGCCGGGGAGGCGTCGTTCAACATGTCTGGCGGCGAGCAGTTGCGGGACTTTTTGCCGATCGCCAGCGCCGCCGCTTACCTCGCCACGATCGTCCATCAACGCGATTTCAACGGCGTGATCAATTGCGCCAGCGGTCAGCCGGTATCGGTGCGCGCACTGGTTGAACAACGGCTGCGCGAGCGCGGTGCGGCACTGAATCTGAACCTCGGTCATTACCCGTATCCGAGCCATGAACCGATGGCGTTCTGGGCGGTGACCGAGCGTTTGCAACAGCTACTGGGAGAGCCGCAATGAGGCACGAGTTGTATCGGGTCACCGACCTGCCGGTGTTGCAGAACCGCACCTTCGCCGACCCGGAGTCGGCCAAGGCTTCGGCCAGCGCCGACATGCTGCTGGTGCAGGATGAGCGCAGCGGCCTGATCTTCAACGCCGCGTTCGATGCCGACAAGCTCAGCTATGACGCTGACTATCAGAACGAGCAGGCCCATTCGGGCCAGTTCCAGAAGCACCTGAGCGACGTCGAAGGCATCATCGCCAGGCACTTCAAGGGCCAGGAGCTGATCGAAGTCGGCTGCGGCAAGGGCTACTTCCTCGAGCTGCTCAAGGGCCTCGGTTATTCGATCACCGGGATCGATCCGGCCTACGAAGGTGAAAACGCCGACGTGATCAAGGCACCGTTCACCCGTGGCCTCGGCCTGGCGGCGGACGCCATCGTCCTGCGCCATGTGCTGGAACACATCGAAGACCCGGTGAGCTTTCTGGCGGTGATCGCCGAAGCCAATCAGGGCGGGCAGATCTACATCGAAGTGCCGTGCTTCGACTGGATCCTCGAGCACAAGGCCTGGTTCGACCTGTTCTACGAGCACGTCAATTATTTCCGCCTCGATGACCTGCGCCGGATGTTCGGCACCGTGCACGAGGCCGGTCACCTGTTCGGTGGCCAGTACCTGTACATCGTCGCCGACCTGTCGACGTTGCGCCTGACCCCGGAGCAACCGGTGCCACGCCTGTCTCTTCCGGACGGTTTCACGGCGAGCCTTGAGCGCGCGGTGCAGATCATTCAATCCGCACCCGAGCAGGGTTCGGCGATCTGGGGCGCATCGTCCAAAGGCGTGATCTATTCGCTGTTCCTGCAACGCGCGGGTGTCGCGGTGGATCGTGTGGTGGATATCAACCCGGCCAAACAGGGGCGTTATCTGCCGCTGAGCGGCGCGCGAGTGTCCTCGCCGCAAGAGGCGATGGATGCGCTGCCCGAAGGCGCCAACCTGTTTGTGATGAACTCCAATTACCTCGAAGAAATCAAGCGGATGACCGGTGGACGCTACGTCTATCACGCCGTCGATAGCGCTTCGTTCCAGTGACCATTGAGACTTTGAACATGACCGACAACAGCATCAACCAAGCCTTCGAAGCCGAATGCCGCGAGCAGATCGCCCAGCAGGGTGACGACCAGAAACTGACTGGCCTGGCCCGTGATTTCTTCAACGAATCGGCCAAGCACAAATACAGCTACCACTTCTCGTGGATGGGCCGCCCGATCATCCAGTTGCCGCAGGACATGATGGCGATGCAGGAGATCATCTGGCAGGTCAAGCCGGATCTGGTCATCGAGTGCGGCATCGCCCACGGCGGTTCGATCATCTACTACGCCTCCCTGCTGGAACTGCAAGGTCACGGCGAAGTGCTGGGCATCGACCTCGACATCCGCCCGCACAACCGTGAAGCGATCGAAAGCCACCCGATGGCCAAGCGCATCAAGATGATCGAAGGTTCGAGCATCGACCCGGCCATCGCCGCTCAGGTGCAGGCTGCGGCCAAAGGCAAGAAGGTCATCCTGGTGCTCGACTCCAACCACACCCACGACCACGTACTCGAAGAGCTGCGCCTGTACGCGCCGCTGGTCTCGGTCGACAGCTACTGCGTGGTGATGGACACCGTGGTCGAAGACATGCCCGCCGATTTCTTCCCGGATCGTCCATGGGGCCCGGGTGATAACCCGAAAACCGCGGTGTGGAAGTACCTGGAAGAGAACCAGGATTTCGAGATCGACCAGCAATTGCAGAACAAGCTGCTGATCACCGTGGCGCCGGACGGCTATCTGCGTCGCGTTCGTTAATTCGCAACATCACCAAAGCGTTATCTCGGCGAGTCGCCGGTTGTGGAGAGAAGTTATGCAAGGCAAGTACAGTTCTGAACTGGCGCTACCGCTCAACGAGCTGTTGACCGTGGTGCTGATTACTCACAATCGGCCGGCGTTCCTGCGCCGGGCGGTGAAGTATTACAGCAGCTTGCCCTGCCGGATCATGGTGCTCGACTCCACTCCCGAGCGGCCGGAAGGGGATTTTTCCGCCGTCGATTATCACCATGTGCCGCAGTTCGCTTACTGGGGCATGCAGTCCAAACTGGCTTATGGTGTAGAGCGACTGACCACGCCGTACATGGTGCTGGCGGCTGACGACGATTTTATCCTGCACGATTCGCTGGCCGAGTCCGTCGGTTTCCTGCAGGCGAATCAGGACTACGGCATGTGCCACGGCTACTGCCTGATGTACCTGTCTCTGGCACACGGGGTGAGTTACTACCGCCGCGACAAGAAAGTCCAGGAAGATTATGCGTCGGAGCGAGCTCAGGATCGGGTCATCGATTACATGAGTCAGTACATCCCGCCGTTCTACGCGGTGACCCGTACCGATCTGATGAAGACTTGGCATTCGGCGCTGCCGCCGGGTACCAGTTTCCAATGGCAGGAAATCGGTCACGTGTATTTTCTGCTGGCCAGTGCCAAGGCGCGGATCCTGCCGATGCCTTACGTGGTTCGCGAGATCAACTATGGTGCCTCCGAGCACAGCACGGACGTGTATCACTCGCTTACTTACGTCGACAGTAAGTCGGTTGCCGAACGCGAGGCTTTCACCGACTTCCTGATAACGCTGCCGACCGAGATCAATGGCCTGGACACCGAACAGGCCAAGGCCTTCGTCGAACAGAGTTACGAAGCGATGGCCGAGAGTCTGCGGACCGGCCGGGCTCTGGCTGCCGAGTTGATTTTTGAATCCACCTGGAATCAGCACTCGAAAGTACCGGATCGTCGTTTCGGACCACTGCAATATGTCGAGATGCCGTTCTACAACCAGGCGTTCTTCGACCGTCTGGAACAGTTCGAATTCATGCTGCACGCCATGCCGGCCGGGCGCATGCAGCTGGAAGGGCTAGAAGGTATCTGGGCGCGCCAGACGCACCTGTTGCAGTCACGCAATAACGATAATCCAGAGAGTGTGCTGGACCGTTTGTGGCAGGCGCATGACCTCAATGCCTTCAATCGAAATGTGCTCAAGCGTCTGGCGGGGCAATTGGACCTGTTGGGCGACGCCGAAGCGGCACCGGCGATTCATGAATGGATTGCCCGTCTCGAGTCGCTGAGCGTCGACGATCATCGCGCAGTCTTTGACAATATGACGTCGGGTCGCCTGCTCAACTGGCTGGCCGCGCGAGCGCCTTCCGAACAACAGTTCGAGTCAATCCGTCAGCACTTGGCAACTAACGGTGGTGGTCCGCAGTTCGGGATTTTCCTGCTTGATCTGGATAACGACATCGACAAACTGCAGGTCTCTCTCGACAGCCTGCTCGAGGGGCACTGCAAGGCGTTCAAGATTGTCGTGCTCACCACCGGCGAACCACCAGCGGCAACCACGGCGCAAAACATTCTGCATTTTGTCCGGGTCACTCCAGGCAATTTTGTGGACAGGCTCAACCAGAGCATTCGGCAGTCTCCCTGCGATTGGATGTTGCTGGCGCAGGCGGGGGATGAGTTCACGTCGAGCGGATTGCTGCGTGCCAGCCTGGAGTTGATGTCCGTCGAGGGCGTTCACGCGGTTGCCACCGATGAAGTCCAGCGCAAGGAAGGCGGGGCGCTGATTGACGTGTTCCGCCCCGGCTTCAATCTGGATCTGCTGCAGAGTATTCCTTCGTTGATGGCGCGCCACTGGTTGATTCGCCGAGAGGTACTGCTTGAGGTTGGCGGTTATCAGTCGGATTTCCACAAGGCGCTGGAATTCGACTTGCTGCTACGCATCATTGAGCAAGAAGGGCTCGGTGGCCTGGCCCACCTTGACGAACCGTTGTTGATTACCCAGGCAGCGGTGCTGGAAGAAAACGCCCACGAGCGTCAGGCCTTGTTGCGTCACCTGGGGCATCGTGGCTACAAGGCGCGGATCAGCTCGACAGTGCCGGGGACTTACCAGATTGATTACCGCCATTGCGAACAGCCGAAGGTTTCGATCATCCTGCCTGCGGGCGACGATCTTGCGGAACTGCAACGCTGCCTGAACGGCGTATTGTTGCGAACGCGCTACACCCGTTATGAGGTGCTGATTGCGGCCAATCCGCATTTGTCGGCTGCGATCAATGACTGGCTGGGTTCTCTGCAGAATGCCAGGGTGCGCGTGCTGTACGCCGATCGGCCACTGACTGAGGTGGCACTGTGCAATGCGGCGAGTCAGGAGGCACAGGGCGAGTATCTGGTACTGCTGGCAGCGGACAGCGAAGTGGTCAATCCGAACTGGCTCGAGTCTTTGCTCAACCACGCTCAGCGTCCGGAAGTCGGCATCGTGGGGGCCAAAATGATTGATCGCGACGGCAAGATTTCTCAGGCCGGTTTGATTCTTGGTCTGAACGGTGGCGTCGGATCGGCCTTCATCGGCGAAACACACACCACCGAGGGCTACATGCAACGCCTCGTCGTCGAGCAGAACTACTCGGCCGTGTCGAAGGTGTGCCTGATGGTGCGCAAAGAGTTGTTCGACGCGCTCGGCGGTCTGGACGAAGTGACCTTTGCCGACGGTTTCAGCGACGTCGATTTGTGCCTCAAGGCCGGTCAGGCCGGTTACCTCACGGTGTGGACGCCGCTGGTGCAGGTGCTGCACACCGGCGAGCTGCCGCAGGCTCCCGAAGCATTGGCGGCATTGCGGGAGAAATGGAGCGCGGCCTTCGCCCGGGATCCGGCCTACAACGCCAACCTGGCCCTGACTGGCAAAGGCTTCACCCTGGGCGACAGTGCCCCGATCAATTGGGCGCAGTTGCTCGCCTGAGCCGGCCGACAGGAATCCGAACATGTTCAACGGTAAATCGATCTTCATCTCCGGCGGCACCGGCTCGTTCGGGCGCAAGTTCATCGCCCGTCTGCTTGAGCAATACCAGCCCAAGCGCGTGGTGGTGTTCTCCCGCGATGAGCTCAAGCAGTACGAAATGCAGCAGACGTTCAACGCGCCATGCATGCGTTACTTTCTCGGTGACGTGCGCGATGCCGACCGTCTGCGGCAGGCCATGCGCGGCATCGACTACTTGGTGCACGCGGCGGCGCTCAAGCAGGTGCCGGCGGCGGAGTACAACCCGACCGAATGCATTCGCACCAACGTCAATGGCGCGGAGAACATCATCGCCGCTGCCATCGACAACGGCGTGAAGAAAGTCGTGGCACTGTCCACCGAC
Source organism: Pseudomonas sp. MWU12-2020 (assembly GCF_023100605.1). NCBI lineage: Bacteria > Pseudomonadati > Pseudomonadota > Gammaproteobacteria > Pseudomonadales > Pseudomonadaceae > Pseudomonas > Pseudomonas sp. MWU12-2020. Next base: position 200,585 of record NZ_JALMEX010000008.1, on the reverse strand, counting down.
AAGGCGGCCAGCCCGATCAACCTGTATGGCGCAACCAAGCTGCTCTCGGACAAACTGTTCGTCGCCGCCAACAACATTGCCGGCGAGCAGCAGACCCGTTTTGCCGTAGTGCGCTACGGCAACGTGGCGGGCTCGCGGGGGTCGGTGGTGCCGTTCTTCAGCAAGCTGATTGCCGAAGGCGCGCAGGAGTTGCCGATCACCGACGAGCGCATGACCCGCTTCTGGATCACCCTCGATCACGGCGTGCAATTTGTCCTCGACAGCTTTGCGCGGATGCACGGTGGTGAAGTGTTCGTGCCGAAGATTCCGTCGATTCGCATCGTCGATCTGGCGCGGGGCATGGCCGAGCATCTGCCGCACAAGAACGTCGGTATTCGTCCCGGGGAAAAACTGCATGAACTGATGGTGCCGCTGGACGATGCGCGGATGACCCTGGAATTCGCAGACCATTACACCATCCAGCCGTCGATCCGCTTCACCAGCGTCGATGTCGATTTCTCCGTGGACAAGCTCGGCGAACATGGCCGGCCGGTGAGTGAAGATTTCGAATACCGCTCCGATACCAATCCGCACTACCTCTCGGTCGGGCAGATCGCCGAGCTGCACGCGAAGTTGTCGGCATGATTCCCTACGGTCGGCAGAGCGTTGATCAGGCGGACATCGATGCTGTGGTCGAGGTGCTGCAATCGGACTGGCTGACTCAGGGCCCGACTATCGAGCGCTTCGAGCAGGCGATGGCCGAACGGTGTCAGGCCGACTTCGCGGTGGCGGTGTGCAACGCCACGGCGGCGCTGCACATTGCCTGCCTCGCTGCCGGCCTTGGCCCGGGCGATCGCTTGTGGACCACGCCGAACACTTTTCTGGCTTCGGCCAACTGCGGGCGCTATTGCGGCGCCGATGTGGATTTCGTCGATATCGATCCGCTGACCTGGAACCTCGATGCCTTCGCCCTCGCGGCGAAACTCGATCAGGCCGAGCAGGACGGCACGTTGCCGAAAGTGCTGGTGGCGGTGGCGTTCTCCGGGCAGAGCTGCGACCTGCGCAAGATTGCCGAACTGGCCGAGCGCTACAACTTCACCGTGATCGAAGACGCCTCGCACGCCGTGGGCGCCAGCTACGCCGGGCGCCCGGTGGGTTGCGGGGAATTTGCGGCAATGACCGTGTTCAGTTTCCACCCGGTGAAGATCATCACCAGCGCCGAAGGCGGCATGGTCCTGACCAATCGCCCGCAACTGGCGGAGCGTCTGCAACGCCTGCGCAGCCATGGCATGACCCGCGATCCGCAGCAGATGAACGAACCCAGCCACGGCCCGTGGTATTACCAGCAGATCGAGCTGGGCTTCAATTACCGGATCACTGATTTGCAGGCGGCGCTGGGCCTGTCGCAACTGGCCAAGCTGGACGGCTTCATCGCCCGTCGCCGCGAACTGGCGGCGCGTTACGACCGTTTGTTGGCCTACCTGCCGCTGACCTTGCCCAGCGCGCAGCCGGAGGCCGAATCGGCGTGGCACCTGTACGTGGTGCGCCTGCAGACCGAGCGCATCGGCCTGACCCACCGTCAGGTGTTCGAAGGCTTGCGTGCCGCCGGTATCGGCGTGAACCTGCACTATATTCCGGTGCATTTGCAGCCGTACTATCGCGAACTGGGTTTCGCCGAGGGCGACTTCCCCGAAGCCGAGCGTTATTACGCCGAGGCGATCAGCCTGCCGCTGTTTCCGTTGCTCAGCGATGAGCAACAGGATCATGTGGTCGAGCAACTGCGTCGGTTGACCGAATAGAGACCGCTGCGGCGGTGAATGAGACTGTGCGATGCGTGATCTGAGTGAGCAGGAAAAATTCTGGCAGGGCGACTTTGGCAACCAGTATGTCGATCGCAACGTCGGACAACCGCTGGTGGCGGCCAATCTGGCGCTGTTCGCCAAGGCCCTGAGCCGCGCCGGGCGCATCGACAGTGTGGTTGAGCTGGGCACCAATGCCGGCAACAACCTGCAGGCGTTGCATCAACTGCTGCCGCAAAGTGAGTTGTTCGGCGTCGAGATCAATGAAAGCGCCTGTGCTCAGGCGCAGGCACTGGGCATCGCGCAGATCTGGCACGGCTCGCTGTTCGACTTTCCCCGCGAGCGCAGTTACGACCTGACCCTGAGCAAAGGCGTGCTGATCCATCTGGCGCCGGAGCTGCTGCCGACTGCCTATGCGCAGCTCTATGAGCTGAGCCAGCGCTACATCCTGATCGCCGAGTACTACAACCCGGCGCCTGTGGAAGTGTCCTATCGCGGCAACAGCGGCAAGCTGTTCAAGCGCGATTTCGCTGGGGAAATGCTTGATCGTTATGCCGATCTGCACTTGCTCGATTACGGCTTTGGTTATCACCGTGACCCGCAATTCCCGGTGGACGACATCACCTGGTTTCTGCTGGAAAAACGTCCTTGAACAGCGTCGCAATCATCCCGGCCCGTGGCGGCAGCAAGCGCATCCCGCGCAAGAATCTGCTGCCGTTCGACGGCGTGCCGATGATTGTCCGCTCGATCCGTACGGCGCTCGACAGTGGCCTGTTCGAACAGGTCGTGGTCAGCACCGATGACGCCGACATTGCCGAGCTGGCGCTGGCCCATGGTGCGCAAGTGCCGTTCCTGCGCCCGGCTGAACTGGCGGATGATTTCACCGGCACTGCTGCGGTGATCAAGCATGCGTTGCAGCAACTGCCGGCGTTCGATTACGCCTGCTGCGTGTACGCCACGGCGCCGTTGCTGCAGGCACGCTTTCTATGCGAAGGATTCGAGTTGCTGCAGCAGCATCCGCAGAAGTCGTTTGCGTTCTCCGTGTGCAGTTTTGGTTTCCCCGTGCAGCGGGCGCTGACGCTGGACGGGCAGGGCGCATTGACCGCGTTGTACCCGGAATTTCGCAATACCCGCTCGCAGGATCTGCCTGAAGCTTTTCAGGACGCCGGCCAGTTTTACTGGGGGCGTAGCGAAGCGTGGTTGCGCGGCGAGGTGCTGTATTCAAGCGCCAGCCTGCCGGTGATTCTGCCGCGGCATCTGGTGCAGGACATCGACACGCTGGAAGACTGGAAGCGCGCCGAATACCTCTACGCCGCGCTCAAGGCCGGCGGAGAACTGCAATGAGAGTGCTGATCCGCGCTGACGCTTCGCCGACCATCGGCAGTGGCCACATTGCCCGCTGCCTGACCCTCGCCAGGGTGTTGCGCGGGCAGGGCAGTCATGTCGCGTTTGCCTGTCGGCAATTGCCGGGCCATCGACTGGATGCACTGCAGGCCGAGGGGTTCGATACGTTCGCGCTGCCCGACAGCTATCCCGGTGAAGATCCGCAACAGGCCATCGAGTCGATGCTGCCGTGGCAGGCTGATATCGACGCTCTGGACGCCTTGCTGGCAGGTCACGCCGCATTCGACTGGATCATCGCCGACCACTACGGCCTCGATCATCACTGGCAAACCGCGGCCCGTCAGTGGTCGCCACGAATTGCTGCAGTGGATGACCTCGCCACGCGGCATTACAGCGTTGATCTGTTGCTCAATCAAAACCTGTCCGGCCTGAGCGCCGACTACGCGCCACTGCTGCCCACCGGCTGCCGCACCTTGCTCGGCCCGCGCTACGCCATGCTGCGCGAAGAATTCGTCTGCCCGGCCATCGAGATCAAACCCAAGGCCCGCCGTGTGCTGGTGAATTTCGGTGGTTTCGACGCGGCGATGCAGACCCATCACGCGATGTTGGCCCTGAAGGATTTCACCGAACTGGAAGTGGATTTCGTAGCCGGCGCAGACAATCCGGCATGGACACAAATGCAGGCGCTCGCCGAAACACGCCCGCACTGGCGCCTGCACAGTTTCGTCAGCGATTTCCAGCAACGCATGACCGAAGCCGATCTGTTTATCGGCGCCGGCGGCGGCACCAGTTGGGAACGCGCGGCGCTGGGTCTGCCGACGATCTGCATCGCGGTATCGAACAATCAGCATGCCAACGGCGAAGTCATGGCAGCGGCGGGGGCGCATGTGTTCATGGGCGCCCGCGAGCAGGTCAGCGTCGAACAACTGCGCGATGCCGTCGGTTTTGTCGTCGACAATTTTTATCTGCGCCAGAGCCTGGCCGAGCGTTCGCGGCAACTGGTCGATGGGCGCGGTGCGTTGCGCGTGGCGGCAGCGCTGGCCGGTGCAGTGCTCACGCTGCGCCCGGCGACCCTCGATGATGCGCAACTACTGTTCGACGGGCGCAATGCCGAGGCTGTGCGGCGCTGGTCACTGGACACGGCTGCAATCGAATGGCCGCAGCACCTGAATTGGCTCAATGCGAGTCTGCGCAACCCTCAACGCCTGCTGTTGATTGCCGAGGCCGATGACGGGCCGGTTGGCGTCTTGCGCTATGACCTGCGCGGCTTCGAAGCTGAGGTGTCGCTGTATCTGCTGGACGGGCGTTTCGGTCTCGGCTGGGGCAGGGCGCTGCTGGCGCGAGGTGAGGCGTTCGTCCGCGAGCACTGGCCGCAGTTGAGCGCGATTACCGCGCAGGTCCTGCCGGGCAATCGCCCCTCTTTGAATGTATTTCGTGACGCCGGATTCACCCAGAGTGCCTGCGCGTTCACCCAGGTTTTGAAGGATCACCGCGATGAGTAGTTTCAAGATTGGCGAGCGTCTGATCGGTGCCGATGCGCCGCCGTTCATCATTGCCGAGATGAGCGGCAACCATAACCAGTCGCTGGAGGTGGCCCTGCAGATCGTCGAGGCCGCCGCCAAGGCCGGCGCGCATGCCTTGAAGTTGCAGACGTACACCGCGCAGACCATGACTCTGGATCTGACCGAGGGCGAGTTTTTCATCAAGGATCCGAACAGCCTGTGGGCCGGCACTTCGCTGTACGACCTGTACGAGAAGGCCCATACCCCGTGGGAGTGGCACGCACCGATTTTCGCCCGGGCCAAAGAGCTGGGCATGCTCGCGTTCTCGACGCCGTTCGATGACACGGCGGTGGACTTTCTCGAAAGCCTCGATGTGCCGGCCTACAAGATCGCCAGTTTCGAAAACACCGATCTGCCGTTGATTCGTCGCGTGGCGGCGACCGGCAAACCGCTGATCATCTCCACCGGCATGGCCAGCATCGCCGAACTCGACGAAACCGTGCGTGCCGCCCGCGAGGCGGGGTGCAAGGATCTGGTGCTGCTCAAATGCACCAGCACCTACCCGGCAACGCCGCTCAACAGCAATGTGCGCACGATCCCGCACCTGCGTGAGCTGTTCGGTTGCGAGGTGGGTCTTTCCGATCACTCCATGGGCGTTGGCGTGTCCGTGGCCGCTGTGGCACTCGGGGCGACCGTGGTGGAAAAGCACTTTACCCTCGACCGTTCGGCAGGTGGGGTGGACGCGAGTTTCTCGCTGGAACCTGCGGAGCTGGCCAGTCTGGTGGTCGAAACCGAACGCGCCTGGCAGGCCATGGGCCAGGTGCATTACGGCGTCACCGAGGCCGAGCGCAAGTCGCTGGTTTATCGCCGTTCGCTGTACGTCACCGCCGACATGGCCGCCGGTGAGCCCTTCACCGCCGCCAATCTGCGCGCCATTCGCCCCGGTCTCGGTCTGCCGCCCAAGCACACCGAAGCTGTCCTCGGTCGCTGCGCTCGTCTGGCGATCAAACGCGGCACGCCGCTGGACTGGTCGTTGGTCGAATAACCCGATCTGCAACCGATTCGGCAAAATAGCGTGACCTGCGAGTCATAACGCGCATCTTCACTGTATTGTATTGACCGGGGAGATGGCGCCTGGCCGTGTATCGGTTCCAGTGATAGCCCTTTGCGCTCCCCGTGGCTGCCCTTTGTGGCGGCCGTTTTCTGTTTGTCGGCGCCCCTCGAATCCTTGCGAGCGGTGGTTTTGGGCTGTTTTTTATTGGGAAGCCGTAATGATTGGCATAAAAAGCATTGCGAGCTACGTTCCTGTAGCCGGCGTGGACAATTACGCACAAGGTGCAAAATTCGAGAAGGATGAAGAATTCATCCTCGGCAAAATCGGTTCGGCCTTCCTGCCGCGCAAAGACGCTGAACAGGAAACCTCCGATCTGTGCGTGGAAGCGGCCAATGCGCTGTTTGCCAGCAACCCTGAACTGAAACGTGAATCGATCGACGCACTGATCGTCGTCACTCAGAACGGTGACGAAGAAGGCCTGCCGCACACTGCTGCAATCGTTCAGGACAAACTCGGTCTGCCGACCAATGTCGCGGCGTTCGATATTTCCCTGGGTTGCTCCGGTTACGTCTACGGCATCTACGCGATCAAAGGCTTCATGGAAGCCGCCGGTCTGAAGAACGGCCTGCTGATCACCGCTGACCCGTATTCGAAAATCGTCGACCCGGAAGACCGCAACACCACCATGCTCTTCGGCGATGCCGCCACCGCCACCTGGATGGGCGAAGACCCGGCCTGGGCGTTGGGCAAGGCCAAGTTCGGCACCGACGGTTCCGGCGCACCGCACCTGAAAGTCACCGATGGCGTGTTCTTCATGAACGGGCGTCAGGTGTTCAACTTCGCGCTGCTCAAAGTCCCGGCGCACTTGCACGAATTGCTCGACGACTCCGGCCTCAAGGCTGACGACATCGACGCCTTCTGCATTCACCAGGGCAGTGCGGCGATTGTCGATGCGGTGGCGCGGCGTTTCGAAGGTGAGCCGGAGAAGTTCATCAAGGACATGGTCGAGACCGGTAACACCGTATCGTCGAGCATTCCGTTGCTGCTGGAAAAGCATGTACTCGATTCCGACTGGCAGCGCGTTGCCCTGAGCGGTTTCGGTGTCGGTCTGTCGTGGGGCTCGGCGATCATCTATCGTCCTTGAGTCCGGTCAAAAACGGCGGATACAAAAATAGCGTTCAGGGTTACCCTTGAACGCTATTTTTTTGCCTGAAGGGAGCGCGAGCCGGCATGAGCGAGTTTTTCCAAGCCAACGCCGAGGTTATCCAGCAGCGCTGGCCGGCACTGTTCGCACGATTGGTGGCTGAAGACAGTGCGGTCATCGACGCCGAACTGGTGCAGGGCCTGGGTTCGACACTGAGCGTTAACGGGATTCAACTCACCAGTCGTCACGACCGGGTCCACGAAGCGCGCGTTCAGGCGGCCAGTCTGCCGGAAAAACCTCAGTTGCACGTTTACGGCACCGGTCTTGGAGACTTGCCGGTCGTGTTGCTGGAGCGTGCCGGGCTTGAGCGGTTGTACGTGCACGTGCTTAACGGCGCCCTGTTCGCGCTGGTGCTGCAACTGCTCGATCAGCGCCAATGGCTGGAAGACCCGCGCGTGCAGCTGTTCTATGCCGGTGATCTGTCAGACATCTGCACACCGTTTTTCGCCCTGCCGGCCGAGATGCTGCTGGCTGATGACTTCAACGCGAAGATCCGCGATCGGCTGGTCAGCGAAGTGCACCTGAGCTTCAACAATCGCGAGTTCGATCCAAACTTGCCGTTCATTCAACAGCGCTTGCAGGACTGCCTGCCGGTGTTGCTGGGCGATGACGATGTGGCGCAATTGTTCGGGACCGCCAGTGGCCGGGACATCTATGTGATCGGCACCGGGCCGACCCTGGAGGGGCATTTCCAGCGTCTGGCCGCGGTGCACGCGCAGGCTGAACGTCCATTGTTGATGTGCGTCGATACCGCTTACCGGCCACTGCGCGAGCACGGCATCGTCCCGGATCTGGTGGTCACCATCGATCAGCGCATCAGCTTTCGGCATTTGCCGTTCGAGGACTCCGCTGGCATCCCGCTGGTGTATCTGCCCATGAGCGATCCTGCGGTGCTGACCGCCTGGAAGGGCAAGCGCTACGGCGGTTACTCGGCCAGCCCGGTGTACGCCGCGTTGCGTGAGCAATACCCGCGCGGACAACTGCATGTCGGTGGCAGCGTGATTCATCCGGCGGTGGACCTGGCGGTGAAGATGGGCGCCTCGCGTATTACCCTGTTTGGCGCCGACTTCGCGTTCCCGATGAACAAGACCCATGCCGGTTGGAATGACGGTGATCTGGGCCCCGGTGTTGATCAGGCGCGGCATTGGGTGCAGGACGGCCATGGCCAGCGGGTCAGCACCCAGCTGAATTTTCGCGGCTATCTGTGCGTACTGGAGCGTTATATCGCCGCACATCCGCAGGTACAGTTTTTCAACAGCAGTCGGGCGGGCGCACTGATCGCCGGGACGCAGTTCAATCAGGAGTTTGTGCAATGACGACGATTGAGCAGTGCGTTGGCGAATGCCGTCAGTGCGCCGGGTTGTTTCGCCTGGGACGTGATGTCGAGGCGGCGCTGGATATGGTCGATGTATTCGAGGGCGCGCAGCAGTTGCTGATAGCCAAACCTGCGCCGATTCAACAGGACTGGGCCTTTGTACTCACGCACATGCTCGCTTGTCAGGAACGTCAGGACTGGTTGGGGCTGGCGGACTGGATGGAGTATGAGTTGATCGAACTGTTGCAAAAAGCACGATCGGCACACTGACCGAGCGCACTGGCCCGCGGCTTTACGGGCGGGTCGGTTTTATGGCGTCATTTTTTCGCAGGTGGGAGGGCGCTAAGCCCTTGTTTTCTCGGGGGTGGCAGGGTGATGGCAAATTTTTTTCAAAAAGCCCTCAAGCAACCTGCCAACCCGACGATAACTATTACGAAGGTTCTCTAGGCCACACCAGGCGGTTGCCAGGGCCGGAAGCCGCAGTACCCAACCAACGAGGAATTCGTCATGGCTTTAACAGTAAACACCAACACCACGTCGCTGAACGTTCAGAAAAACCTGAACAACGCTTCCAACGCCCTGTCGACTTCGATGCAGCGCCTGTCTTCCGGCCTGAAAATCAACAGCGCTAAAGACGACGCCGCTGGCCTGCAGATCTCCAACCGTATGGCTTCGCAAATCCGTGGTGGCAACCAGGCTATCCAGAACGCCAACGACGGTATCTCCGTTGCTCAGGCAGCTGAAGGCGGCCTGCAAGCGACCACCGACATCCTGCAACGTATGCGTGAACTGGCTGTTAAAGCACGTAACGGCACCAACGGCACTGCTGACCAGACCGCAACCAACGCTGAATTCGCTCAGATGTCCGACGAGATCACCCGTATCTCGGCTTCGACCAACCTGAACGGCAAAAACCTGCTGGACGGTTCGGCTGGTACTGTAACCCTGCAAGTTGGCGCAAACACTGGTTCGGCTAACCACATCGACCTGGTACTGAGCTCCAAGTTCGACGCCGTCAGCCTGTCCGTAGGTAGCGGTACTGTAGTTCTGACCGGTGCTACCGGTACTGGTGCTGGTTCTGCTTCGCAGAACATCGACAACGCGATCACTGCAATCGACGCCGCTATCGCTGCCATCGGTGCACAGCGCGCCAGCCTGGGTGCTTCGCAAAACCGTCTGACCAGCACCATCTCCAACCTGCAGAACATCGTGGAAAACACCACTGCTGCACAGGGTCGTGTACAAGATACCGACTTCGCCGCAGAAACTGCTAACCTGACCAAGCAGCAAACTCTGCAGCAGGCTTCGACCTCTGTTCTGGCTCAAGCCAACCAACTGCCATCCGCTGTACTGAAGCTGCTTCAGTAATTTCGGATTGAGTTCGGGCGGGGGAGTGCGCTGGTCGCGCTCTCTCGCCTTTTTACGTTAGAGGGTGATGAGCATGGACATGAGCGTAAAGCTTAACGTGTCTTATCCGGCTCCCAAGCCAGCAGCACCGGTTGCTGACAAACCGTCAGAGGCGCCAGTCGTTGCCAAGGTGGATGCTCCGGTCGCTGATAAAAAGAGTCAGGATTCGGATGATGCCAAGTTGAAACTGGCGGTGCAGGAGATCGAAAAGTTTGTACAGTCGATCAAGCGCAATCTGGAGTTCTCTATCGACGAACACTCCGGAAAGGTCATCGTCAAGGTGATCGCAAGCGAGACGGGTGAAGTCGTTCGACAGATTCCCTCCGCAGAAGCCCTGAAGCTGGCAGACAGCCTCGCCAACGCGAGTCACGTGTTGTTCGACGCCAAAGTCTGATAGCTGGCATGAATAATGTTTGTACGTTCTCAGGACGCTGTTAACGGTCAAAAGAATGGCAACAATTTGAAGGGAGATGCACATGGCAAGTCCAATTCTACCGGGTTCCGGACTGGGTTCCGGCCTGGACATCGGCGCGATCGTGACCGCGCTGGTCAACGCCGACAAGTCTGCCAAGCAGACGCAGATCGATACTCAGACAAAAACCAACTCGCTGAAGATTTCCGGTGTCGGCTCGCTGAAAAGTGCGCTGGCGGCATTCCAGAAGTCGATGACTGATCTGGGCAAGGCGACCAGTCCTGCGTTTGCCGGTTATACCGCGACTTCGGATACGCCGACGGTACTCGGTGCAACGTCCGACAGTACTGCAGTACCTGGCAGCTATAGCGTTATCGTGAACAAACTGGCAACCGGCTCGAAAGTAGCCAGTGCTGCTTTTGCTGGCGGCGCCACCAGTGCCATTCCGAGTGGTACTCTGAAAATCAGTCAGAATGGCATTGATTACAATGTTGCGATTCCGGCCAATGCCACCTTGCAGAGCACTCGGGATGCGATCAACACCGCGCAGGCGAGCAATGGTATCTCCGCCAACATCGTGACCGACGCCAGCGGCGCTTCGCGTTTGGTGATCAACTCGAGCAAGACCGGCGCAGGCATGGACTTGCAGGTGAGTGGCATCGCGGGTCTCGAGATCGACGGTACTCAGAAAATGGGGACCAGTCCTGCGGCAGGTGCCTCGGGCGCCGTTGGCGACTTGGCTCAGGACGCATCGCTCACCATCGACGGTCTGACCGTTACCAGCAAGAGCAACACGGTAACAGGTGCAATCAGCGGAATGACGTTGAGCCTCGCTGCCGTAAGCCCTAAAGACGCCAGTGGGACTCCGACGCCCGCAACCGTGACCGTCGCAACCAACACCGCAGGCATCCAGACGTCGCTGCAGACGTTCATGGATTCCTACAACACGCTCAAGCGAACCATCGATACCCTGTCCAATGCGACCGCGGACGCTGATGGCAACCTGACTGTTTCTGCTGCGTTTACCGGTGACTCGCTGCCGCGTTCGCTGATGGCGGATATCCGTTCGCAGCTGACCCAGAGCTCGGCAGGTACCGGACAGTTGGCCGTCCTGGCGCAGATGGGTGTGCTGACCGACAAGGAAACCGGTGAGTTGACCCTCGATACCAAGGTGTTCAACGATCGTATGAGTATTCCGGGCATGTCTGGTCAGGTTCAGCAGATGTTCTCCGGCACCAATGCCACCAATGGTCTGTTGGCGCGCATGAGCAGTGCGGTTGATCCGTACATCAAGTCGGGTACCGGGCTGCTCGATCAGCGCAGCACCAGTTTGACCAACGCTGCGGCGAATCTGAAAAAGCAGCAGACAGCGTTGGACTTGCACGTGACGAGCCTGACGGCGACGCTGACCGCCAAATACAACGCCATGGACCTGTTGGTCGGGCAAATGAAGGCGACGGCAAGTAACATCACGTCGTTCTTCAGCTCGCTGAACGCTCAGCAATCCGCGAAGTAACCCGTAAGAACGACAAAAACCCGGCTACGCTTCATCGGCGTGCGCCGGGTTTTTGTCTTTTGATCTAAAGTTCTGTGATTCGTTGGCGATACACTGGTTATACGAGTCATTGTGGCAATGAGGTAGAACATGAACCCAATGTTAGCCCTTCGGCAATATCAAAAAGTCGGTGCACACGCCCAGACATCCGAAGCGAGCCCGCACCGCTTGGTGCAAATGTTGATGGAAGGTGGTCTGGAGCGCATCGCTCAGGCCAAGGGTGCCATCGAGCGCAAAGACATCCCTGCCAAGGGTACGGCTATCAGCAAGGCCATCGGTATCATTGGCGGTTTGTGCGAGGGTCTGGATCTGGAAAACAGCGCCGATTCGGTCGCTGATCTCAATCAGCTCTACATCTACATGATGAAGCGGCTGGCGCAGGCCAATATTGACAGCGACCCGCGAATTCTTGATGAGGTCGCCGGCCTGCTGCGCACCGTAAAGGAAGGCTGGGACGGCATCGCTCCGCCAGGCCCCCAGTTTTAAGGAGAGCACCATGAGTCTTGTATTGCAGCGAATCGCAGATACCCGTGAAGCGTTGGTCAGCGCGCTGGCCGAACGTAACTGGGAGGCCATTGGCGAGCTGGATCTGGCCTGCCGTTCCTGCATGGAAGACGTCATGGCCGAGGCCTCGCTGGATGAGGAGGCCTTGCGCAATAACCTTGAGGAGCTGCTCCACGTCTACAAGGAGCTTCTGGAGGCGGCGATGGGTGAGCGGCAGGCGATAGCCAACGAGATGTCGCAGATCACCCAAGCGCAGAAGGCGGCAAAGGTTTACCATCTGTTTGGTTAATTAACCTCCAGTTAATCCAGACATGTGCGCCATAAATTTGACTGTGCACGGTTTTTTGACTTAACTAGTGGCTGTTTTCAGATTTCAGGCGTCTACAGGCACAAGGTGTCCTGCAAGCGTCTCGCTTGCCCCATTTTTCGGGCATTGAGTTGACTAGGGAAGTTGCTATTGCATGTGGCGTGAAACCAAAATTCTGCTGATCGATGACGATAGCGTCCGCCGCCGCGACCTGGCGGTGATTTTAAATTTTCTTGGCGAAGAAAATTTACCCTGCGGCAGCCATGACTGGCAGCAGGCCGTCGGCTCTTTGTCATCGAGTCGTGAAGTCATCTGTGTACTGATCGGGACGGTAAATGCTCCGGGTGCACTTTTGGGCTTGTTAAAGACACTCTCGACATGGGATGAGTTCCTTCCGGTTTTGCTGATGGGCGATAATTCTTCCGTCGACCTGCCGGAAGACCAGCGCCGCCGGGTGCTTTCGACCCTGGAAATGCCGCCCAGCTACAGCAAACTGCTCGACTCCCTGCACCGTGCCCAGGTCTATCGCGAGATGTACGACCAGGCCCGCGAGCGCGGCCGTCATCGCGAACCCAATCTGTTCCGCAGCCTCGTCGGCACCAGTCGGGCGATCCAGCACGTCCGGCAGATGATGCAGCAAGTGGCCGATACCGATGCCAGCGTGCTGATCCTCGGCGAGTCCGGCACCGGCAAGGAAGTGGTTGCGCGCAATCTGCATTACCACTCCAAGCGTCGCGACGCGCCATTCGTGCCGGTCAACTGCGGGGCGATCCCGGCAGAGCTGCTGGAAAGTGAACTGTTCGGCCACGAGAAGGGCGCCTTCACCGGTGCGATCACCAGCCGTGCCGGCCGTTTCGAACTGGCCAATGGCGGTACGCTGTTCCTCGACGAAATCGGCGACATGCCGCTGCCGATGCAGGTCAAGCTGCTGCGCGTCCTGCAGGAGCGCACCTTCGAGCGCGTGGGCAGCAACAAGACCCAGAGTGTCGACGTGCGCATCATTGCCGCGACCCACAAGAATCTCGAAAGCATGATCGAGATCGGCACCTTCCGCGAAGACCTCTACTATCGCCTGAACGTGTTCCCGATCGAGATGGCGCCGCTGCGTGAGCGCGTCGAAGACATTCCGCTGCTGATGAACGAACTGATCTCGCGCATGGAACACGAAAAGCGCGGCTCGATCCGTTTCAACTCGGCAGCGATCATGTCGCTGTGCCGTCACGGCTGGCCGGGCAACGTCCGTGAGCTGGCCAACCTGGTCGAGCGCATGGCGATCATGCATCCGTACGGGGTGATCGGCGTGGTCGAGTTGCCGAAGAAATTCCGCTACGTCGACGACGAAGACGAGCAGATGGTCGACAGCCTGCGCAGCGATCTCGAAGAGCGCGTGGCCATCAACGGTCACACCCCGGACTTCACCGCCAACGCGATGCTGCCGCCGGAAGGTCTGGACCTCAAGGACTATCTCGGTGGTCTGGAGCAGGGCCTGATCCAGCAGGCGCTGGACGACGCCAATGGCATCGTGGCGCGTGCCGCCGAACGCCTGCGCATTCGCCGTACCACGCTGGTGGAGAAGATGCGCAAGTACGGCATGAGCCGGCGCGAAGGTGATGAACAGGCGGATGATTGACGCCTGTTTTTCAACGCCTTCATTTATAAGCAGTTTTTTTTAGGCACGGGTATTGCTACATCCCTCGCAACGTTCCGTTTAACTGACGGTCAGCCAAGCGAGAGAACACAATGCCCCACGCCCAGATGTCTTCTGCCTCCAATGCCGAGGGGCAACCGTCGTCCTTAGAGCAGACGAGCCGCCTGGGTCTTGAGCAGGCGTTCGCGCTGTTCAATCAGATGTCCAGCCAGTTGACCGATTCCTACAGCATGCTTGAAGCCCGGGTCACCGAGCTCAAGGGTGAACTGGCCGTGGTCAGCGCCCAGCGCATGCAGGAGCTGGCAGAGAAAGAACGCCTGGCCAACCGTCTGCAAAACCTCCTTGATCTATTGCCCGGTGGCGTCATCGTAATTGACGGCCACGGCATGGTTCGCGAAGCCAATCCGGCGGCGATCGACTTGCTCGGGCTGCCACTGGAAGGCGAATTGTGGCGTCACGTCATCGCCCGCTGCTTTGCCCCGCGTGAAGACGACGGTCATGAAATCTCTCTGAAAAACGGTCGACGCCTGTCGATTGCCACGCGTTCGCTGGATGCCGAGCCGGGGCAGTTGGTGTTGCTCAACGACCTGACAGAAACCCGTCATCTGCAGGATCAACTGGCGCGCCATGAGCGTCTGTCGTCGCTGGGGCGGATGGTCGCCTCGCTGGCTCATCAGATCCGCACGCCGCTGTCCGCCGCTTTGCTCTATGCCAGTCATTTGACTGAGCAGGAGCTTCCGGTCGCCACTCAACAGCGCTTTGCCGGCCGCCTCAAAGAGCGCCTGCATGAGCTGGAACATCAGGTGCGCGACATGCTGGTGTTCGCCCGTGGCGAGCTTCCGCTGACCGACCGGATCACCCCGAATGCCTTGATGCAGTCGCTGCAAGCGGCGGCGCTGACCCATGTGCAGGATTTGCCGATTCGTTGGCAGTGCGACAGCCATGCCGGCGAATTGCTGTGCAACCGCGACACGCTGGTCGGGGCGATTCTCAATCTGATCGAAAACGCGATTCAGGCCAGCGATGGCTACGTGCGCCTGAAAGTGCACTGCTACAGCCGCGACAACAGCCTGCGCCTGTGTGTCAGCGACAGTGGCAGCGGCATTGATCCGGCGGTGTTGGAGCGTCTCGGTGAGCCATTTTTCACCACCAAAGTGACCGGTACCGGGCTTGGCCTGACCGTGGTCAAGGCTGTGGCGCGGGCACATCAGGGAGAATTGCAGCTGCGCTCGCGAGTCGGGCGCGGCACGTGCGCGCAGGTGATCCTGCCGCTGTTTTCCGCTGTACACGGAGCTGAGTAAACGTCATGGGCATCAAGGTTTTGCTGGTCGAGGATGACCGCTCGTTGCGCGAAGCGCTGGCCGATACGCTGCTGCTGGCGGGGCACGACTACCAGGCGGTCGGCAGTGCCGAAGAGGCGTTGCAGGCGGTCGAGCGCGAGGCGTTCAGTCTGGTGGTCAGCGACGTCAACATGCCTGGCATGGACGGCCATCAACTGCTCGGTTTGCTGCGTGCGCGGCAGCCGCAATTGCCGGTGTTGCTGATGACTGCGCATGGCGCGGTCGAACGCGCCGTGGATGCGATGCGTCAGGGCGCGGCGGATTATCTGGTCAAGCCATTTGAACCCAAGGCCCTGCTGGACCTGGTGTCGCGGCATGCCCTGGGTAGTGTCAGCGTTGCTGACGGTGAAGGTCCGGTGGCGGTCGAGCCGGCCAGTGCGCAGTTGCTCGAACTGGCCGCGCGGGTGGCGCGCAGTGATTCCACGGTGCTGATCTCCGGCGAATCCGGTACAGGCAAAGAAGTGCTGGCGCGCTACATCCACCAGCAATCCCATCGCGCCAGCCAGCCGTTTATTGCGATCAACTGCGCGGCGATTCCCGACAACATGCTTGAAGCGACGCTGTTCGGTCACGAGAAGGGCTCGTTCACCGGCGCCATCGCGGCGCAGGCCGGCAAGTTCGAGCAGGCCGATGGCGGCACCATTCTGCTTGACGAGATTTCCGAAATGCCCTTGGGCCTGCAAGCCAAGTTGCTGCGGGTGTTGCAGGAGCGCGAAGTCGAGCGCGTCGGTGCGCGCAAACCGATCACCCTGGATATTCGCGTGGTCGCCACCACCAACCGTGATCTGGCCGGCGAAGTGGCGGCGGGGCGTTTCCGTGAAGACCTTTTTTACCGTCTGTCGGTTTTTCCCCTGGCGTGGCGTCCACTTCGCGAGCGCACTGCCGATATCTTGCCGCTGGCGGAGCGGTTGCTGAACAAGCACGTCAATAAAATGAAGCATGCGGCGGCGAAACTTTCGCCAGAGGCCCAGGCTTGCCTGACCCACTACCCGTGGCCGGGCAACGTGCGTGAGCTGGATAACGCGATTCAACGGGCGCTGATTCTGCAGCAGGGCGGTTTGATCCAGCCGCAGGATTTCTGCCTGACCGGCGCGGTGACGTTTAGCGCAGCGCCGACCGTCGCGCCGGTGCAACCGTTGGTGCGCGAGATTGAAGTCGAGGCCGAGTCCGCCGGTGCGCTGGGCGATGACCTGCGTCGCCGGGAGTTCCAGATGATCATCGACACCCTGCGCACCGAGCGTGGTCGGCGCAAGGAAGCCGCGGAAAAACTCGGTATCAGCCCGCGTACCCTGCGCTACAAACTGGCGCAAATGCGGGATGCCGGGATGGACGTCGAAGGCTACCTGTTCGCCACCTGAAACTCGCCGCGAACAATGTGGGAGCGAGCCTGCTCGCGAAGAGGGCGTGTCATTCGAAGCTTATTTGCCTGACACAGCGCCTTCGCGAGCAGGCTCGCTCCCACAGTTGTTTTTCAGTGTTTGTAGTTGAGCCACAGCCTCTAGCCGCTTTTATGAAACAAGACCAGCCGAGCTGGCACCCTTGTTGCTAATACCTGTGTACCCGCCGAGTGAGTGTCAAAAAATTGCGGGCCGCCCAAGAGAGTAGACCATGAGCCAAGGTATTGAATTTAATCGGTTGATGATGGACATGAAGGCCATGAAAATGGACGCCATGGCCACGCCGAAATCGACTGCCGCCGTCCCTGAACTGGCAGGCAGCAGCTTTTCCGACATGCTCGGTCAGGCCATCAACAAAGTCAGCGATACCCAGCAGGCGTCGACTCAGTTGGCCAACGCATTTGAAATCGGCAAGAGCGGCGTCGATCTGACGGACGTGATGATCGCCTCGCAGAAAGCCAGCGTGTCGTTCCAGGCTCTGACCCAGGTGCGCAACAAGCTGGTTCAGGCTTATCAAGACATCATGCAGATGCCGGTTTAAGGACGAGATTGAGTCATGGCAGAAGCAGTCGCCGATAACGTTCCGGCCAAGGCCACCCCGATAGACGGCAAACCGCCGCTGTTCGGCCTGTCCTTCCTGGAAAACCTCTCCGAGATGACCATGTTGCGTCAGGTGGGCCTGTTGGTCGGCCTGGCTGCGAGCGTGGCGATTGGCTTTGCCGTGGTGCTGTGGTCGCAGCAGCCGGATTACCGTCCGTTGTACGGCAGCCTTGCCGGCATGGACGCCAAGCAGGTCATGGACACCCTGGCCTCCGCCGACATTCCCTATACCGTCGAGCCGAACTCCGGCGCCTTGCTGGTCAAGGCCGACGACCTGTCCCGTGCGCGGATGAAACTCGCGGCCGCTGGTGTCACTCCCAGCGACGGCAACATCGGTTTCGAAATCCTCGACAAGGAACAGGGTCTGGGCACCAGCCAGTTCATGGAAGCGACCCGTTACCGTCGCGGCCTCGAAGGCGAACTGGCACGCACCATTTCCAGCCTGAACAACGTCAAGGGCGCCCGTGTGCACCTGGCGATTCCGAAGAGTTCGGTGTTCGTGCGTGATGAACGCAAGCCAAGTGCGTCGGTACTGGTCGAGCTGTACTCCGGGCGTTCGCTGGAGCCGGGGCAGGTGGTGGCGATCATCAACCTGGTGGCGACCTCCGTTCCTGAACTGAGCAAATCGCAGATCACCGTCGTCGATCAGAAGGGCAACCTGCTCTCCGATCAGGCGGAAAACTCCGAAATGACCATGGCCGGCAAGCAGTTCGATTACAGCCGCCGCATGGAAAGCATGCTCACCCAGCGCGTGCACAATATTCTGCAGCCGGTGCTGGGCAACGATCGCTACAAGGCTGAAGTCTCGGCCGACATCGATTTCAACGCCGTCGAATCGACTGCCGAGCAGTTCAACCCGGATCAACCGGCGTTGCGCAGCGAGCAGTCGGTCAACGAACAACGCACCGCCAGCAATGGCCCGCAAGGTGTACCGGGTGCCCTGAGCAACCAGCCGCCAGCGCCGGCCTCGGCACCGCAGACCACCGGTGGCGCGCAAGCCTCTACCGGCATGATTCAGCCCGGTCAGCCACTGGTTGATGCCAACGGTCAGCAGATCATGGACCCGGCCACCGGCCAGCCAATGCTCGCGCCGTACCCGGCGGACAAGCGTCAACAATCCACCAAGAACTTCGAACTCGACCGTTCCATCAGCCACACCAAACAGCAACAGGGTCGCCTGAATCGTCTGTCGGTGTCGGTGGTGGTCGACGATCAGGTCAAGATCAACCCGGCCAACGGGGAAACCACCCGCGCGCCGTGGAGCGCCGATGAACTGGCGCGTTTCACCCGTCTTGTGCAGGACGCGGTCGGCTTCGATGCCAGCCGTGGCGACAGCGTCAGCGTGATCAACATGCCGTTCTCCGCCGAACGCGGCGAAGTGGTTGCCGATATTCCGTTCTACTCCCAGCCATGGTTCTGGGACATCGTCAAACAAGTGCTGGGTGTGTTGTTCATCCTGGTGCTGGTGTTTGGTGTGCTGCGTCCGGTGTTGAACAACATCACCGGTGGTGGCAAAGGCAAGGAGCTGGCCGGTCTGGGCAGCGACGTGGAACTCGGTGGCATGGGCGGCCTGGACGGCGACCTGGCCAACGACCGCGTGAGCCTCGGTGGTCCGCAGAGCATTCTGTTGCCTAGCCCGAGTGAGGGTTACGACGCACAACTGAATGCAATCAAGAGCTTGGTGGCCGAGGATCCGGGTCGCGTGGCTCAGGTCGTGAAAGAGTGGATTAACGCAGATGAGTGATAACCGAGCCGCAACCGCCAAACTGAACAAGGTCGACAAAGCCGCCATTCTGCTGCTGTCCCTGGGTTCAACCGATGCCGCGCAAGTGCTGCGCCACATGGGCCCGAAAGAGGTTCAGCGTGTCGGTGTGGCCATGGCGCAGATGGGCAACGTCCATCGCGAGCAGGTCGAGCAGGTCATGAGCGAGTTCGTCGACATCGTCGGCGACCAGACCAGCCTCGGCGTCGGCTCCGACGACTACGTGCGCAAAATGCTTACCCAGGCGTTGGGCGAAGACAAGGCCAATGGCCTGATCGACCGCATCCTGCTCGGTGGCAACACCAGCGGCCTCGACAGCCTGAAATGGATGGAGCCGCGCGCCGTTGCCGACGTGATCCGTTACGAACACCCGCAGATCCAGGCCATCGTCGTCGCGTACCTCGACCCGGATCAGGCCGGTGAAGTATTGGGCAACTTCGACCACAAGGTGCGTCTGGACATCATCCTGCGCGTCTCGTCGTTGAACACCGTGCAGCCGGCAGCGCTGAAAGAGCTGAACCAGATTCTCGAGAAGCAGTTCTCCGGCAACTCGAATGCCTCGCGCACCACCCTGGGTGGCATCAAGCGGGCGGCAGACATCATGAACTTCCTCGACAGCTCGATCGAAGGCCAGCTCATGGACTCGATCCGCGAAGTCGACGAAGACCTGTCCGGTCAGATCGAAGACCTCATGTTCGTGTTCAACAACCTGGCCGATGTCGACGACCGCGGCATTCAGGCGCTGTTGCGCGAGGTCTCTTCCGACGTGCTGGTGCTGGCCCTCAAGGGTTCGGACGAAGGCGTCAAAGAGAAGATCTTCAAGAACATGTCCAAACGTGCGGCCGAACTGTTGCGCGACGACCTCGAAGCCAAAGGCCCGGTGCGCGTCAGCGACGTGGAAACCGCGCAGAAAGAAATCCTCACCATTGCCCGTCGTATGGCCGAAGCCGGCGAAATCGTGCTCGGTGGCAAGGGCGGCGAGGAAATGATCTAAGCCCATGGACAAGCATGACGATGTGACGGATCTGATCCGTGCCCGGGATGTCCGTGGTTTCGAATCCTGGGAAATGCCCAGCTTCGATCCGCCGAAACCGGAACCCGAGCCGGAACCGGAGCCCGAACCGCCGGAAATGGAAGAAGTGCCGCTGGAAGAAGTCCAGCCACTGACCCTGGAAGAACTCGAAAGCATCCGTCAGGAGGCTTACAACGAGGGCTTTGGCATCGGCGAGAAGGAAGGTTTTCACAGCGCTACGCTCAAAGTGCGTCAGGAAGCCGAAGTGGCGCTGGCGGCGAAACTCGCCAGCCTCGAGCAACTGATGACCCACCTGTTCGAGCCGATTGCCGAGCAGGACACGCAGATCGAAAAGTCGCTGGTCGACCTCGTGCAACACATCACCAGACAAGTGATCAAACGCGAGCTGGCCATCGACTCCAGCCAGATCGAACAGGTCATGCGTGACGCGCTCAAGCTGTTGCCGTTGGGCGTGGAAAACGTGCGTCTTTACGTCAATCCGCAAGACTTCGAGCAGGCCAAGGCCTTGCGCGAACGTCATGAGGAATCCTGGCGTATCGTCGAAGATGACTCGTTGCTGCCGGGCGGTTGCCGGGTTGAAACCGAGCACAGCCGTATCGACGCCAGCATCGAGACCCGCGTGACCCAGGTCATGGCCAAGCTGTTCGACCAGTTACACGAACAGGCCCTGCACCCGGCCGCGCCGGATCTGAGCCTGGACATTCCTGAACAAAACCAACCGGCGGCTGCGCCTGAAGAGCCGCTCGCGGACACCCCCGATGCGCCTTGAACGCACCAGTTTCGCCAAGCGCCTCAGCACTTATGCTGAAGCCACTGAGATCGCTGGCGCGCCGATTCTCGAAGGCCGCCTGCTGCGGATGGTCGGCCTCACCCTCGAAGCCGAAGGCCTGCGCGCCGCCATGGGCACGCGCTGCCTGGTGATCAATGACGACAGCTATCACCCGTCCCAGGTGGAAGCGGAGGTCATGGGGTTTTCCGGCAACAAAGTCTTTCTGATGCCGGTTGGCAGCGTCGCGGGTATCGCACCGGGCGCCCGCGTGGTGCCGCTGGCGGAAACCGGTCGCCTGCCGATGGGCATGAGCATGCTCGGGCGGGTGCTCGACGGCGCCGGTCGCGCGCTGGACGGCAAGGGCGGGATGAAGGCTGAAGACTGGGTGCCGATGGACGGCCCGACCATCAACCCGCTCAACCGCGATCCGATCCACGTCCCGCTGGACGTCGGTATCCGTTGCATCAACGGTTTGCTGACGGTCGGACGTGGTCAGCGTCTGGGTCTGTTCGCCGGTACCGGTGTCGGTAAATCGGTGCTGCTGGGCATGATGACCCGCTTCACCGAGGCCGACATTATCGTCGTCGGTCTGATCGGTGAGCGGGGTCGAGAAGTTAAAGAGTTCATCGAGCACATCCTCGGTGAAGAAGGCCTCAAGCGTTCGGTGGTGGTCGCCTCGCCGGCGGACGATGCGCCGCTGATGCGTCTGCGCGCGGCGATGTATTGCACGCGCATCGCCGAGTATTTCCGCGACAAGGGCAAGAATGTCCTGTTGCTCATGGATTCCCTGACCCGTTTCGCCCAGGCCCAGCGGGAAATCGCTTTGGCCATTGGCGAGCCGCCAGCGACCAAGGGTTATCCGCCCTCGGTGTTCGCCAAACTGCCGAAACTGGTGGAGCGCGCCGGTAACGCGGAGAAGGGCGGTGGTTCGATCACCGCGTTCTACACCGTGTTGTCCGAAGGCGATGACCAGCAGGACCCGATTGCCGACTCGGCGCGGGGCGTGCTCGACGGCCACATCGTGTTGTCCCGGCGTCTGGCCGAGGAAGGGCACTATCCGGCCATCGACATCGAAGCGTCGATCAGCCGGGTGATGCCGGCCGTGGTTTCGGCGGAGCACATGCAGCGCGCGCAGTACTTCAAGCAATTGTGGTCGCGCTATCAGCAGAGCCGCGACCTGATCAGTGTCGGCGCGTACGTCGCCGGTGGCGACCGCGAGACCGATCTGGCGATCAATCTGCAGCCGCAACTGACCCGCTACCAGCGTCAGGGGCTCAACGACAAGATCAACATGGGCGAGAGCCAGGCCTACCTCGAAACCCTGTTCGCGCCCGCGGCGGGTGGGTAACCGGCCATGGCCGTGAGCCGAGCTGCGCGTCTGGCACCGGTGGTGGAAATGGCCGAACAGGCCGAGAAAACCGCCGTGCAGCGCCTGGGTTACTTTCAGGGCCAGGTCAAAGTGGCCGAAAGCAAACTCGCCGACCTCGACGCCTTTCGTCTGGATTATCAGGAACAGTGGATCGTGCGCGGCAGCGACGGGGTTTCCGGGCAATGGCTGCTGGGGTATCACGGCTTTCTGGCGCAACTGGACACTGCCATCGACCAGCAGCGCCAGAGCCTGGTCTGGCACCAGAACAACCTGATCAAGGCGCGGGATGCCTGGCAGCAGGCGTTTGCCAAGGTCGAAGGCCTGCGCAAACTGGTGCAGCGTTATCGCGAAGAGGCGCAACGCCTCGAAGACAAGCGTGAGCAGAAGCTGCTGGACGAGTTGTCGCAGCGCTTGCCGCGGCACGATCCGTTCTGACCAGACGCCGCAAAACCCCGTGTGGGAGCGAGCCTGCTCGCGAAAGCATTCGTTCAGTTGACGGAGATTTTGACCGGGAGGACGCTTTCGCGAGCAGGCTCGCTCCCACATAGGTTCTGCGTTGAACCTTGCCCCAACCCTGTCCAAGTGCTAAACCTTGTACACGTTCGTCAATGACAAGGAAGCCAGTCAATGTCAGTCGTTACAGAAGTCTCTCCGGATGGTCAAAAACTGACGATTTCGGTCAAGGGGCGGTTCGATTTTGGGCGCCATCAGGAGTTTCGCGAGTCCTATGAGCGGCTTCACCAAAAACCCGAATCCATCGTGGTTGATCTGAAAGAAGCCACCTACCTCGACAGCTCCGCGCTGGGCATGCTGCTCCTGCTGCGAGATCATGCCGGCGGCGACGACTCGGATGTGCGCGTGATCAACAGCAACTCCGACGTGCGCAAGATCCTCGCCATCTCCAACTTCGACAAACTGTTCGACATCAGTTGACGGTCATGCAGGCGCAAGAGCCGCTGACGATCCTGATCGCCGAAGACAGTGCCGCTGATCGCCTGCTGCTTTCCACTATCGTCCGGCGTCAGGGGCATGAAGTGCTGACGGCGGCCAATGGCGCTGAAGCGGTTGAGGTCTTTCGCCGGCAACAACCGCATCTGGTGCTGATGGACGCGATGATGCCGGTGATGGACGGCTTCGAAGCGGCGCGGCAGATCAAGGCGCTGGCGGGGGAAACCCTAGTGCCGATCATCTTCCTGACCTCGCTGACCGAAAGTGAAGCCCTGGCCCGTTGTCTGGAGGCTGGGGGCGACGACTTTCTGGCGAAGCCCTACAACCAGGTGATCCTTGCCGCCAAAATCAAGGCGATGGATCGCTTGCGCCGCTTGCAGGCCACCGTGCTGCAGCAGCGCGATCTGATCGCCAAACATCACGATTACCTGCTCAACGAACAACGCGTGGCCAAAGCGGTGTTCGACAAGGTGGCCCACTCGGGCTGCCTGAGTGCGCCGAACATCCGCTATCTGCAATCGCCTTACGCATTGTTCAACGGCGACCTGCTGCTGGCGGCGTACACCCCGGCCGGCGACATGCATGTGCTGCTCGGTGATTTCACCGGTCACGGTCTGCCGGCGGCGGTGGGGGCGATGCCGCTGGCAGAAGTGTTCTATGGCATGACCGCCAAGGGCTACGGCCTGGCCGAAACCCTGCGCGAGATGAACGCCAAGCTCAAGCGCATCCTGCCGGTGGACATGTTCTGCTGCGCGACGATGCTCTGCCTGAGTTTTCAGCGGCGCACGGTGGAGGTGTGGAACGGCGGTATGCCCGACGGTTATCTGCACCGGATTGCCAGCGGCGAGCGGGTGCCGCTGTCGGCGCGGCACTTGCCGCTGGGCGTGCTCAGCCCGCAAGCGTTTGACGACCGGACAGAAGTGCAAACCATGGCGGTGGGGGATCGGGTGTTCCTGCTGTCGGACGGTGTGATCGACACCACTGACGGCGATGACCGGTTGTTCGGTGTCGAGCGTTTGCAGCAGCTGTTTGCTGTCAACCGTGAGCCGGACAACCTGTTTGCCGAAATTGAACAGGCCTTGCTCGAGTTTCGCGGCGAGCCCCGTGACGACGTGAGCATGGTCGAGATCAGTCTGCTCGACGCGGCGCAGGTCATGCCACCGGCGCCGGTGTATTCCGATAGCGGCCAGTCGTGTCCGCTGGACTGGTCGGTGAGCTTCGAGTTTCGCGGCGCTACACTGAAGCGCTTCAATCCTTTGCCGTATCTGCTGCAGTTGTTGCTGGAGGTACACGGGTTGCGCACCCAGAGCGGGGCGATCTACAGCGTGCTCGCCGAGTTGTACTCCAATGCGCTGGAGCACGGCGTGCTGGGTCTGGATTCCAGCCTCAAGCGCGATGCCGCAGGATTCGCCCGGTACTATGAGCAGCGCAATGCGCGACTCGAGGCCTTGCAGGACGGTTATGTGCGCGTGCATCTGCAGGTCCGGCCGCAAGGTACCGGTGGCTGTCTGGTCATTCGCGTCGAGGACAGCGGCAAGGGTTTTGACGTGGCGCGGGTGATGGAGCGGCCGCTGGACGGTGTCCGTCTGTCGGGGCGCGGGGTCAGTTTGATCCGGCAATTGGGGCATAACGCCAGATGGTCGGACGAAGGTCGCAGTGCCTGCGTAGAGTTTTTCTGGGAGGTTAAGGCATAATTCGCCGATTCTTGATCAAGGAGTGAACAAGTGACTGACCAACATGTGGATCGCGAAGTACTCGATGCGTTGCGCGAAGTGATGGAAGACAGCTATCCGGATTTGCTGGATACCTTCCTGACCGATTCTGAAAGTCGCTTGCATCAACTGCAGAAGACCGCCGATGCCAGGGTGTTGGCCGAGGTCGCCCATAGTTTCAAGGGCAGCGCCAGCAATATGGGGGCCGTTCGGCTGGCGACCCTTTGTCAGGCACTCGAGGCGGACGCCAGAAACAAAAGCCCGGCTGAAATCGTCGATCTGGTGGCGGACATCAGCAGCGAATTCGCCGATGTGCGACCTGTCTACGAAGACGAACGCCAGCACGCCCTGACCCATTGAATCCCGCCGTCCGGCGCTTTTCGCAAGCGCCGGACAAAACTGGCCCGACACTTGCAATAATCCCCGTCAACTGTACCTACGATCCCAGTGCAGCGGAGACCGTGTCATGCCTGCGACCCCCAATGTTCTTCTTCAATCTGCCGCTCAGGCCAAGGCACAAGCCGCCGCCACGAAAACGCCGGTAATGGCTGCAGACACCGGGGACAAGGCCTCAAGCTTCGCTCAGGTGTTCGCCGACCAGGGCCCGAAAAAGGTTCTTTCGAACTCTGACAGTTCGTTGAAACCGGCGCGCGACAAGGTTGCCGACAACAGCGACAGGAAAGATTTCGCCAAGGATAAGTCTGCCGCATCGCAACAGACCGTTGCCGATAGCGGCAACGCCTTGCCTGTCGACAAGTCTGCACCGACGACATCCGATGATCAGGCCGCCGCTGACAAGGCCGCTGCCGATGCTGCCGCAGACGACGCGCAGACTCCGGTGGCTGACACCACGCCGGTTGACCCGGCGCTGGATCCGGCGCTGGCGCAAACCGTGCAGCCGCTGGTCGCGGCGCCTGTGGTGCCAGCACCGGTGGCTGTAACACCGGAGCCGGTCAAGGCCGAAACACCGGTCGTGGCCGCAACCGTCGCGCCGGCAGTGGTCAAAGACCCTGCTGCGTCGACCGACAGCGCTTTCGACCCGGCGGCCGATCCGCTCGACTCGTTGCCGGCGTTGCGCATGGCGATGGAGCAGGGCGGGCACATTTCCGCATCCAGCCAGACACAGCCCAAAGCTACGCCGGCCCAGTCTCAGGCCGACGGTGAATTGACTTCGGCGCAGAACTTCGCCGCCGGCATGGCCAGCATGCTCGACGTGCAGGCCGACAAGGACAGCACCAGTCAGAATGGTGAAAAAACCTTCAGTGGCCTGATCGACGATGGCCTGAAAGATCTGAAAAGCGCCACCAGTGATACCCGTGTCGATGATTTCGCCAACCGTCTGGCGGCGCTGACTCAGGCAGCCACACCGAAAACCGCGAACGCCGTACCGGTGAATCAGCCGATCGCCATGCACCAGAGCGGCTGGACCGAAGAAATCGTCAACCGGGTCATGTACCTGTCGAGCGCCAATCTGAAGGCGGCGGATATTCAATTGCAACCGGCGGAACTGGGGCGTCTGGATATCCGGGTGAACATGGTTCCCGATCAGCAGACCCAGGTGACGTTCATGAGCGCGCATCCAAGCGTGCGTGAAGCGCTGGACGGTCAAATGCATCGCCTGCGTGACATGTTCACCCAGCAGGGCATGGGCCAGGTCGACGTCAATGTCTCCGACCAGAGCCGCGGCTGGCAGGGTCAGCAGGGCCAGGAGCAGGCGCAGCAGGGCCAGAGTGGCCGCACCAGCGCTGCTGGCGGACGTCTGGATTCGGCGGAAGAAGAGCTGACGCCGGCGGCAGTGGCGGAAGCCGCTGCGCAAACCACCAGCGTCATTGGCAGCAGCGCCGTCGATTACTACGCCTGATCAAACGCTGATCCACTCACTGTGGGAGCGAGCCTGCTCGCGAAAGCGATATAACAGTCGACATCAATGTTGAATGTTAAACCGTCTTCGCGAGCAGGCTCGCTCCCACATTTGTTTTGTGGTGCTCTCCAGATCAATCCTCCGACACTTCTGGCATAACACTTGCTCTTGCCTTGCCGTGCGACTGTGAAAACCCGAATAGTGACGGATTATTGGCATGGCGAAGAGCGAAGCAGCAGCTGTAAAAGACCCCGCGACCAAAGGCAAACTCAAGATGATCATCCTGATCGTGGTGGCTCTGCTGCTGGCGATCGGTGTGTCCGTGGGCGCGACCTGGTACTTCATGCACAGTGCTCAGAGCAAGCCTGCCGCAGCGGCCGAAGCCGCACCGACCGGCAAGCAGCCGGCGATTTTCGAGCCGATGGCGCCGGCGTTTGTCGCCAACTACAACCAGAACGGCCGTCAGCGCTACATGCAAGTGAGCATCACCATGCTGGCGCGTAACCAGGCCGATCTGGACGCGCTCAAAGTGCACATGCCGGTGATCCGCAACAACCTGGTGATGCTCTTCTCCGGTCAGGATTTCGCCACGCTGGCGACCCCGGTCGGGCAGGAGATGTTGCGCCAGAAGGCCACAGCCAGCGTCCAGGAAGTGGCGCAGAAAGAGCTGGGCAAAGTGGTGATCGAACAGTTGCTTTTCACTAATTTCGTACTGCAGTAGGAACACGACATGGCCGTGCAGGATCTGCTGTCCCAGGATGAAATCGACGCGCTGTTGCATGGCGTCGACGATGGTCTGGTACAGACCGATAACGCTGCCGAACCCGGCAGTGTCAAAAGCTACGACCTGACCAGCCAGGATCGCATCGTCCGTGGACGCATGCCGACTCTGGAAATGATCAACGAGCGTTTTGCCCGTTACACCCGCATCAGCATGTTCAACATGCTGCGCCGCTCGGCGGACGTTGCCGTCGGTGGCGTCCAGGTGATGAAGTTCGGCGAATACGTGCACTCGCTGTACGTGCCGACCAGCCTCAACCTGGTCAAGATCAAACCGTTGCGCGGCACCGCGCTGTTCATCCTCGACGCCAAACTGGTGTTCAAGCTGGTGGACAACTTCTTCGGCGGCGACGGCCGTCACGCGAAGATCGAAGGGCGTGAATTCACCCCGACCGAACTGCGTGTGGTGCGCATGGTGCTGGAGCAGGCCTTCGTCGATCTGAAGGAAGCCTGGCAGGCGATCATGGAAGTCAATTTCGAGTACATCAACTCGGAAGTGAACCCGGCCATGGCCAACATCGTCGGCCCGAGCGAAGCGATCGTGGTCTCCACCTTCCACATCGAACTCGATGGCGGCGGCGGCGACCTGCACGTGACCATGCCGTACTCGATGATCGAGCCGGTGCGCGAGATGCTCGACGCCGGTTTCCAGTCGGACCTCGACGATCAGGACGAGCGCTGGGTCAATGCCCTGCGTCAGGACGTGCTCGATGTCGATGTACCGATCGGCGCCACTGTGGCCCGCCGCCAGTTGAAGTTGCGCGACATCCTGCACATGCAGCCGGGGGACGTGATCCCGGTCGAGATGCCGGAAGACATGATCATGCGCGCCAACGGCGTACCGGCCTTCAAGGTCAAGATGGGCTCGCACAAAGGCAACCTCGCGTTGCAGGTGATCGAGCCGATCGAGCGTCGCTGAAACGCCGCTCTCACCCCCACGCATTTAACTGAATTGTTGCCCGCCGAGGACAAATGATGAACGACGAAATGAACGCCCAGGACGATCAGGCACTGGCCGACGAATGGGCTGCGGCCCTGGAAGAGACCGGTGATGGCAGCCAGGCTGACATCGACGCGCTGCTCGCGGCCGACGCTGGCGCTGCAAGCTCCAACCGTCTGCCGATGGAAGAGTTCGGCAGCGTGCCGAAGAACAACGATCCGGTGACGCTGGACGGTCCGAACCTGGACGTGATCCTCGACATCCCGGTGTCGATCTCGATGGAAGTCGGCAGCACCGACATCAACATCCGCAACCTGCTGCAACTGAACCAGGGTTCGGTGATCGAGCTCGATCGTCTGGCCGGCGAGCCGCTGGACGTGCTGGTCAACGGCACGCTGATCGCGCACGGCGAAGTGGTGGTGGTCAACGAGAAGTTCGGCATCCGCCTGACCGACGTGATCAGCCCAAGCGAACGCATCAAGAAGCTGCGCTGAGTGAAACGGTTCCTGTGGGCGCTGCTGGCGCTGCCGTTGAGTGTGCTGGCCGCTGAACCGGCCGCCACGTCCGCCGCTGCGGTTGCCGCGCCGGCGATCGGCAGCGGTGTGGCCGGGCAACTGACGCAACTGGTCTTCGGTCTGTTGCTGGTGCTGGGCTTGATCTTCTTCCTCGCCTGGCTGCTGCGCCGGGTGCAGCAGTCCGGGCCGGCAGGCAAGGGCCAGGTGATCGAGCTGATTGGCTCCCGCGCACTCGGTCCGCGCGACCGGTTGATGCTGGTGCAGGTCGGCAATGAACAGATTCTGTTAGGCCTCAGCCCTGGCACCATCACGGCGCTGCATGTGCTCAAGGAGCCGGTGCAAGTGCCGAGCAGCAGCGAAAAAGCGACCCCGGAATTTGCCCAGCATCTGCTGAAGATTCTCGGCAAGGATCAGAAGGATAAGAAGTAATGGGTGCGCTACGCATCGTCTTGACGCTGGCCCTGATGCTGGCCGCGCCGCTGGCGTTCGCCGCCGATCCGTTGTCGATCCCGGCGATCACGCTGGGCACCAACGCCGATGGCGCGCAGGAATATTCGGTCAGCCTGCAGATCCTGCTGATCATGACGGCGCTGAGCTTCATTCCGGCGGCCGTGATTCTGATGACCAGTTTCACCCGGATCATCATTGTCTTCTCGATCCTGCGTCAGGCCCTCGGCCTGCAACAGACGCCGTCGAACCAGATCCTTACCGGCATGGCGCTGTTCCTGACCATGTTCATCATGGCCCCGGTGTTCGATCGGGTGAACAACGATGCGCTGCAGCCCTACCTGGCGGAAAAACTCACCGCGCAGCAGGCGGTGGAAAAGGCCCAGGTACCGATCAAGGACTTCATGCTCGCCCAGACCCGCACCAGCGATCTGGAGTTGTTCATGCGCTTGTCCAAGCGTACCGACATCGCCACACCGGATCAGGCGCCGCTGACCATTCTGGTGCCGGCGTTCGTCACCTCCGAACTGAAAACCGCGTTCCAGATCGGTTTCATGATCTTCATTCCGTTCCTGATCATCGACCTGGTCGTGGCCAGTGTGCTGATGGCGATGGGGATGATGATGCTCTCGCCGCTGATCATTTCGCTGCCGTTCAAGATCATGCTGTTCGTACTGGTGGATGGCTGGGCGCTGATCATCGGCACCCTGGCCAGTAGCTTCGGAGGTGTTTCGCCATGACGCCGGAAGTTGCGGTCGATATCTTTCGGGAAGCGCTGTGGCTGACCACGATGATGGTCGCAATTCTCGTGGTGCCGAGCCTGCTGGTCGGCCTGCTGGTGGCGATGTTCCAGGCCGCTACCCAGATCAACGAACAGACCCTGAGCTTCCTGCCGCGTCTGCTGGTCATGCTGGTCACCTTGATCGTCGCCGGCCCGTGGCTGGTGCAGACGTTCATGGAGTACATCATCCAGCTCTACAAGAACATTCCGATGGTCATCGGCTGAGCCATGCAATCGCTGCTTCAGCTGACCGACACCCAGATCAGTACCTGGGTGGCGTCGTTCATGTTGCCACTGTTTCGCGTCGCCTCGATGCTGATGGTCATGCCGGTGTTCGGCACCACGTTGGTGTCGCGCCGTGTGCGTCTGTATTTCGCCGTGGCGATTACCGTGTGCATTGCCCCGGGGCTGCCGCCGATGCCGGAGGTCAGTCCGCTGGCGCTCAGCGGCTGGTTGCTGATCGCCGAGCAGATTCTGGTCGGCGCGGTGCTCGGGTTTTCCCTGCAACTGTTTTTCCAGGCCTTTGCCGTGGCCGGGCAGATTGTCGCGATCCAGATGGGCATGGGCTTCGCCTCGATGGTCGACCCGGCCAACGGCGTCTCGGTGGCGGTGATCGGGCAATTTTTCACCATGCTGGTGACCCTGCTGTTCCTGTCGATGAACGGCCATCTGGTGGTCTTCGAAGTGCTCACCGAGAGCTTCACCACGCTGCCGGTGGGTGGCGGGTTGATGACCGCGCAATACTGGGAGCTGGCCGGCAAACTCGGCTGGGTTCTCGGGGCGGCGTTGTTGCTGGTGCTGCCGGCGGTCACTGCGCTGCTGGTGGTCAACATCGCGTTCGGCGTGATGACCCGCGCTGCGCCGCAACTGAACATTTTCTCCATCGGTTTTCCGCTGACCCTGGTGCTGGGGCTGTTCATCGTCTGGGTCGGTCTGGCGGACATTCTCAATCAGTATCAACCGCTGGCCACCGAGGCCTTGCAGTTGCTACGCGAACTGGCACGGGCGCGCTGAGGCATGGCTGAGAGCGAAAGCGGTCAGGACAAAACAGAAGACCCCACGGAGAAACGCAAAAAGGACTCCCGTGAGAAGGGTGAGATTGCCCGTTCCAAAGAGCTCAACACCCTCGCGGTGATGCTCGCTGGTGCCGGCGGCCTGCTGGTGTTCGGCGGCATGCTGGCGCAGGAATTGATGGATCTGATGCGCCTGAATTTCTCGCTGTCGCGGGAAGTGATCATGGATGAAAAGTCCATGGGCACGTTCCTGCTGATCTCGGGCAAGATCGCGCTGGTGGCGATTCAGCCGATCATGATCACCCTGTTGCTGGCCGCACTGATCGGGCCGATTTCCCTTGGCGGCTGGCTGTTCGCCGCCGGCTCCATGGCGCCGAAATTCAGCCGGATGAACCCCGGTGCGGGCCTCAAGCGCATGTTCTCGATGAAGGCCGTGATCGAGCTGGTCAAGGCGCTGGCCAAGTTCCTGATCACCCTGTTCGTGGCGCTGATGGTGTTGTCGTCCGACATCGATGACTTCCTGCGCATCGCCCATGAACCGCTGGAGCAGGCGATCATTCACAGCGTGACGCTGGTGGGCTGGAGCTCGCTGTGGCTGGCCTGCGGTTTGATCATCATCGCTGCGGTCGACGTGCCGGTGCAGTTGTGGGAAAGCCACAAGAAACTGCTGATGACCAAACAGGAAGTGCGCGACGAGCACAAGGATCAGGAAGGCCGGCCAGAGGTCAAGCAGCGCATCCGTCAGACCCAGCGCGAGATGTCGCAGCGGCGGATGATGGCGGCGATTCCCGACGCCGACGTGGTCATCACCAACCCGACCCACTACGCCGTCGCGCTCAAGTACGACTCGGAGAAGGGCGGGGCGCCAGTATTGCTGGCCAAGGGCAGCGACTTCCTGGCGCTGAAGATCCGCGAAATCGCCGTCGCCAACAATGTCATGCTCCTCGAGTCGCCGGGGCTGGCGCGCTCGATCTACTACTCCACCGAACTCGACCAGGAAATCCCCGGCGGCCTCTATCTGGCGGTCGCCCAGGTGCTGGCCTACGTCTACCAGATCCGCCAGTACCGCGCCGGCAAGGGCAAACGCCCTGATCCGCTCAAGGACGATTTGCCGATCCCACCGGATCTGCGCCGCGATTCCTGACTAGACAGTGATGACAAAAAAACCGCCGCCCCGATTGAACGGGGTGGCGGTTTTTTTATGCCTGACTCAATGATACTTCGGCTCCTGCCGCAGTCATTGTGGTGAGGGGATTTATCCCCGATGGGCTGCGCAGCAGCCCCAAAACCTGTCACTGCAATCTTTCAGAAATACCGTGAACTCAGGGTTTACGACTGCTGCGCAGCCGGTCGGGGATAAATCCCCTCACCACAGGGCTTGCCTGACTTCTTAGTCCGGCAATTCCAGATTATCCAGCGCCCGATTCACCGCCAGTTCGCCGAGCATGATCAGTTGTGCGATGCCCAGCAGCGTCCTGCGCTGCGATGCGGGTATGAGGTGGGCGAAGTCATTGGCGATGGCTCTGGCTGAGGCGAGTGTTTCGCAGGCATCGGCCAGCAGTTCCTCGTTTTTGAAGTCGGCGGTCACGGCGTACATCGAGCGGGTTTTACGCTGAATGGGCGTGGCGCCGGGCGAGCAGAGGTAGTGGTCGAGGGCGCGGTCGGCGGCTTCGTGGAGCTTTTTTGAATCGAGGGATTCGTAGGGGGAGGTGGTGTCGGTATCGGGTGGGTTGGGTGTTGGTTTGATCATGGTGAAGCTCCTTTGAGGTGGAGCCGCTACAACCTGTCGCTAAACAGGAGGGGTGGCGGCTGTACGCAGGTTAGCGAACCGGTCAAAGGCACCCGGCAGACCCGAAGGTCTCCCGCATACAGCCACCATGACGAAATCGCGAAAATATAGATCCGCAACGAAGCCTGGAACGCTGATGCACCTTTGAATTGAGTTCGAGTCGCTAAACCCGATCGCTGATTCGTCAGCGACCTACCCACAATAGAACCCGCCCCCAAGGCGCACAAGCCGGCGGATTCTGGCGTAGCTGTAGGCAATGGCGCAAGGATGTGTAGCCTTGGAGGCGTGTCTGGAGGTGTCTTTTAAACGCCAAAGTTTAAAAGGCGTTGCTGCTCCTGATTTTGTGGTGTCGCTGATGGCCTCTTCGCGAGCAAGCCCGCTCCCACATGGGATCTGCGTGATACATCCAATCTGTATTCACTGAAGATCGAAAGTGGGAGCGAGCTTACTCGCGAAAGCGTCAGTCCAGGCGCCCGAATTGTCCCGATGAGTCGCGGCTCAGTGCCCGGATCCACTCAAGGACGATTTGCCGATCCCGCCGGATCTGCGCCGCGATTCCTGATGCGGGGCTTCCTGCATTGAAACCCCGTCTTTGCCCAGATCATGGGAAGAATGAAAAGTAATCCAGCGCAATGTGGTCGCTTTCATTGAGTATTTCAATCCTGGTTATTCCGATTGCACTGAATTCGACGAGATGGGCG
The DNA here is from genome assembly GCF_023100605.1 of Pseudomonas sp. MWU12-2020. Taxonomy (NCBI): domain Bacteria; kingdom Pseudomonadati; phylum Pseudomonadota; class Gammaproteobacteria; order Pseudomonadales; family Pseudomonadaceae; genus Pseudomonas; species Pseudomonas sp. MWU12-2020. Next base: position 166,798 of record NZ_JALMEX010000008.1, on the reverse strand, counting down.
TCATGCCGCGATTGAGTAAATTTTTCTTCTCCTAAAAGTTGACCCGCTGTGTTGTAAAAAAAAGCGGTGGTCTTGTCGGTGGTTGTCCAGGTATGCCAAAAACTGACTTTTGAATAGGCTGATTTGAGATCAATTCTGCACCGCTGTGGGGGCCAGCCGGCGGCAAGATGCAGTAATTGCCCGCTACGTTTGCCGGGGAGTGTCGGGTGGGTCAGAGTGCCATCAATTCCTATTTTTCCGCTACCTGAAATAAAGGTAATAGTCATGCTCGGGAGTTCGATGCGCTGACCAACTGTTATGTATTGAGTAGGCTTGTTATCAAAGTTCTCAAGTACAGGAGGCAAAATGTTTTTTATGCTATAGGCGCGTAGCGGAAAGGTTACCGCGTTAGCTTTGATAGCGGACCCATCCAGGTTAGCCGCGCACGCTATCTTCAGCTCAGTGCCTTCTTTGAGTTCTTTCAACCAGTCAATCGGCGCCGCCACCGATAAGCCATTCACTGAATCATTAGGCTCTCCCGACCTTACTTCCTTGCTGACGGGTGCACCAATCTTGTTAAAACCTGTAGCCGTCACCCAGATCGGTTGCCTTGGCTCGAACAGCGGCCATTTCACCGCGAGAATACGTGCGCCTGTTGTGAGGTCTTGAACGCGCAGCTCTTTATTGGTGTTGCCGTTGATATCAGGTTTTGGAAGACGCGGGTCTTCATCGATAATTTTCAGCAGGCTCACCGTGATCGCGTCTGATTGACCAGCCTGACCACCGTTGCGATACAGGTTCCCGCGCAGCTCGATCACCGTTCCTTGTCGCGCCGCTAGGAAGGCGGGGCTCAACACTGTGTTCACCCGCTTGTTGCTGTTGAATTCCACCAACGGAAACGGCGGCCAACCTGCCGGTGGATTGTCTTCCTCCAGGCATGCCTTGTCGCCGCTCAATGCTTCAAGGAATTCGATGCCCACTGTCACGCCGTTCGGGTAGGCCAAGATATCAATCGGATCTTTGGCCGGTGCTACAAGGAACGGTGGCGGTAGCTCCCCCAGCGCCGTCGCGATGCGCAACGTCAACTCATGAGAATGCCCCAACTGCACGCCGCCGCGCTGAATACTGTAATCGGCGACCACCGTACCATTCAGGTTGGCGGTCACGTATTTTTTCTCAACGGTAATCCGCACAGGCTTGCCGGCGGTGGCGGGGATGAGGTCGACATGGTCGCTGATGCTGCCGCCACTGGCTGAGCCGCGCCAGCGGTAATTCACGCGGTCCTTGTCGAGGGTGTCGAGGTACGGGATCACCAGCGTGGCACCGGTCGGCGGCACGTTGTCCGGATCGAGCACATCATTGGGTGCACCCTCGACTTCCGGCCGGTCGAACGTCGGCAAGGCCACGCCGACCTGCATCATGAACGGCAGCGACTCGCGTACGCTCAACAGCCCCGTTTCGCTATTGGTGACGACGTAATAGACCTTGACGCGCAGGCCATTGAAACGCTGGATTTCGGCATTGCTGACGCTGCGCAGGACGGGCTGATTGTCCGCTACGTTGCCGACCGGACGCGGGTCTTCGTAATAAACGGTGCCGCCACCGGGGGTCTGGGCTTGCCAGATCAGGTTGATCAGGTCGCTGCTGTTGCGACCGAAATACCAAGGGATCTGCACAGACGCCCAGCGCGTTTCGGGTGGCAACGTTCCGCCCGGTGCCTCGTCGACGGTGGGGGCGACTAACTGGCTGATGTCGCCATTCACGGTGACGCTGGCATTTTTTGAGGGGCGGTCGCTTTCACCGCTGCGACGGCGCACATAGCCGACCGAGGCTGCGCCTTTGGCGATGGCTTTGACGGCGGCGTTGGGGATGGGGAAATCGAGCTGGAAAGGCACGTACAACACCTCTTTTTCCAGCGGCCCGACGATGATTTGCGACCCTTGCGCCGGGGTGCCGAACCAGGTCAGGAGCACCTTGTCGCCTACCGCAAAATTGTCCTTGGTGATGTACACGCGGGCGTTCACATCGTCATCCCCGAGCTGATCGAGGTCGATGCTGTTGGTTGGAATTCCGTTGACCAGCGCCTGCGGTTCGTCCAGCCGATTGCCCCCAAGGTCCACCAGCATATGATGCGTCGCCGACCAGGGCGCGCGTTCGTCCGGGAAGTTACCGCAGCGATCAATGACCTGATAAGCCACCGCGACACGATCGCCATCCCCCGCAGCGTCGATAACGGCACGGCTGAAAACGACCTCAATCGGGTTGCTGATCGGGTCCTGGGCCTGTTCCGGCGTAACGATATGCACCACTTGCTGGCTACCCCAGCGGGCGAGAATGCGGTCGTATCGGGTGAGGTTGCGGTAGGGCACGATGTGCATCGTCACCCCGCTGGGCGGCAAAGTTTCATCGACCTCGTCGTGAGAGAGGGAGAACCTGAGATCGGAGTGGCCGTCATCGCCGGCAATGTCATCGTACTCGCCGGGCCGGGTGAGTTTGACCAGCAAGGTCAGAACGGGCTTCGAATCCTCCGGGGACTGGTTCTTTTGCTTGATCCGGTAGAACACTGGCGTGGCATCCCCCTCCAGCACGTGCGCCTTGGCAATGGTGAAAGCTACATCCTTGTTGAGCTCGGCATCGTTCTCGATGAACTTGCTCCAGACCGCTGCGCTGCCATTGCCCCAGAACACCTCGGCCAGATCGCCAATGGCCATGTCCTGCCAGGCGGAGATGACGCCTTGCAGATCGCCTTCCACGGCTCTGATGGGGATGCCGCCGTTATAGTGTTCGGCAGGGCTGAGGCTGACCAGCGCCGGAAAATACGGAGGTCTGGGGGCTTTAGGGGTAGGGGCTGCTTGGCTGGACATTTGGCGAACTCCGGTCGGAGGGGTTGGTGACGGAGTTATTGAGCGCGGATTGGAGGAATTGCGCACCTGTCAGATCTGACAGGTGGCGACGAACGGTGATCAAGGTGACGACTAAAGGCGAAAGATTGCACCCGCCGCAACAGTAGGAAGGTTGCTTGGCATAGCCGCCGTGCGCCCGCTCCGGGCGCCAAAAAAATGCTCTAAAAGAATCTGGGAAAACGGTGGATCGCTCTCAACTGCTTAGCAGGACCTGCAGCATTCACAACGACCGGATGGGAGGTTGTCAGCTTGCGATATCAATCAGGACTCGTCGCTATATTGACGGGTTGAGGTTGACTGATCCCTCAACGTCAAAAGATCCAGTCTTCTGCCGCTCCGGTCATTGTGGTGAGGGGATTTAGCGAGACGTCGCACCGCCCCGATCGGCTGCGCAGCGGCCCCAGACTGCGATCTTTCAGAAATACCGCGAGCTCAGGTTTTACGACTGCTGCGCAGTCGAGCGGGAGCAAGCTCCCTCGCCACAGGGCTTGCCTGCCTTCTTAGCCCGGCAATTCCAGATTATCCAGCGCTCGATTCACCGCCAGTTCGCCCACCTGACCCAATGAAACTTCGGCTTCTGCCGCAGTCACTGTGGTGAGGGGATTTGCCTGACTTCTTAGCCCGGCAACTCCAGATTATCCAGCGCCCAATTCACCGCCAGCTCTCCGAGCATGATCAGTTGCGCGATGCCCAGCAGCGTTCTGCGCTGCGATGCGGGTATGAGGTGGGCGAAGTCATTAGCGATGGTTCTAATGTGTGGAATTGGAGATGACCACATCGGCAATGATCCTGCTTGAGTCGGCAGGGCTGGCGCGACGTCGGCCAAGTTTGAAGCTTATTGAACCATTCGTCGCAAATACTCGGTTACCTGTCAACTCTGACAGTAGCGAGGGTTGGCGGCTGGGCTCTTAATTCAAGGTGTCGTTCCATGCGATTGCAGTGGAACTGCCAAGCTTCTCTCGATAACGCAGGAGGTTCACATGGATAAGAGTATGCGTATTCTCGTTGTTGATGACGACCCCACAATGCGCCAGATTGTGATAAGGCTTTTTAAGAGCCTCAAGTATGACAATGTCGAGGGGGCAGAGAATGGCACGGCTGCTCTGGACATGCTGCGAAACGGCAGTTTCGATTTTCTGGCTACGGATTGGGATATGCCGGGAGTCAAAGGTATCGAACTGCTGCGAAGCGTGCGCGCGGATAATAATCTTAAGAATTTGCCAGTATTAATGATGACTGGTGTGTCCAAGAAAGCGGAAATCATCGAGGCTGCCCAGGCTGGGGCAAGCGGATATGTGGTGAAGCCATTCACTGCGGAAGTCCTTGACGACAAAGTCAATAAAATACTGAAAGAACTCAACTTATAGCGTGAGCGCTCAGTTGGGCTTTGCTAGCGCTTGGGGGCAGTGATCTCCAAATTGACGCGTCATCAGCAAGGTGTAAATCCTCGCAGCTTGAAAGCAAGACATCGCAGCCTGCGGCATTTCCTACAGGGGATCGCATTTCAGGTGCGATTTTTTCTGCGCAGATTCGTCAGTTCCTCGCGGGCGAGAACAAGCACTCGAACCCACTCAAGGACATATGCCGATTCCGCCGGATCTGCGCCGCGATTCCTGACCTGACAGTGACACAATAAAAAACCGCCATCCTGATTGAACGGGACGGCGTTTTTTTATGCCTGAAGACCTCTGTCGGCTGTGAGGCCGCTTTCGCGAGCAAGCCCGCTCCTACAGGTTCGGCGTGTAGGCACAGGCTTGTGATCGACCCCAATCCCTGTGGGAGCGGGCTTGCTCGCGAAGACGTTAGCAGCCGCAACGCCTCATTCAAAGCTTGTCACCGATCCCTGTTACTGCGGCAACTCCAGATTATTCAGCGCCCGATTCACCGCCAGTTCGCCGAGCTTGATCAGTTGTGCGATGCCCAGCAGCGTTCTGCGCTGCGACGCCGGTATGAGGTGGGCGAAGTCATTGGCGATGGTTCTGGCTGAAGCGAGTGTTTCGCAGGCATCGGCCAGCAGTTCCTCGTTTTTGAAGTCGGCGGTCACGGCGTACATCGAGCGGGTTTTACGTTGAATGGGCATGGCGCCGGGCGCGCAGAGGTAGTGGTCGAGGGCGCGGTCAGCCGCTTCGTGGAGCTTTTTTGAATCGAGGGATTCGTAGGGGGAGGTGGCGTCGGTATCGGGTGGGTTGGGTGTTGGTTTGATCATGGTGAAGCTCCGTGGTTGATTTAGCCGCCACGGCTCATCGCTAAACAAGTAAAGGTGGCGGCTGTACGCAGGTTAGCGATCCGGGTCACAGAAACCCCGGGTAGACCCGAAGGTCTCCCACGCACAGCCACCATGAAATCAAGTGCAGGTCGAAAAACTGCAATTGAGATTGGGCATTGGTGCGTCTGTAAGGTGTCGGATCGCTAAACCCGATCGCTGATTTGTCAGCGACCGACCCACAATAGAACCCGCCCCCAAGGCGCACAAGTCGGCGGATTCTGGCGTAGCTGTAGGTAATGGCGCAAGGATATGTAGCGTGGAAGACGTATCTTGAAGTGTCTTTTAAACACCAAAGTTTAAAGAGCAATTTTCGCCGACTGCACTGACCCGTTCGCGAGCAGGCTCGCTCCCACATTTGGAATATATTCCACTTCCGGATTTGGAATGCATTTCCACTGTGGGAGCGAGCTTGCTCGCGAAGGCGTCAGTCCAGGCGCGAAGTTTTTCCGTTACGCCCTCAGCCTGATGCCTTTGGTCTGAAAGCAGGCGTGACCTGTCAACTCTGACAGGTGCATGTAGCTTTCTTTTGCCGTTTGATTGCGGGGTGATTCCGCGCACTTCGCGCGACTGCAAGGGAGCAAGGCAATGAAAGGCACATTCAGCAGCTATGACCCGAAAACCGGTAAAGGCACCATTACGCCAGATCCAGAGCCTGTATCAACAGGTTTTTCTTTTGGCGCGGCCGCGGCGGGCGTTCTGTTCGCCGAAGATTACCCGTTCAGCATTCCATTGGCCGAGGCCGGACGTGTGAAGATCAAAAAGGATAAAGCGGTGGAGTTCGACAAGCCATCAACGGCTGGTGGCGAAGCCACGAACCTGAAGTATTAGTTTCCCCCGAAACCAAAAGATCGCAGCCTCCGGCAGCTCCTACAGGGATCGGTGTAGGAGCTATCGAAGGCTGCGATCTTTTGATCTGGCTTTTGAAAAAAAAGATCGTCCGGTCGCGGCCCGAGCTTTCGGCAGTTCCTAAAGGGGAGGGCAGAGAAGCGTGCTACTGCGGCAACTGCAGATTATCCAGCGCCCGATTCACCGCCAGTTCGCCGAGCATGATCAGTTGTGCGATGCCCAGCAGCGTCCTGCGCTGCGACGCCGGTATGAGGTGGGCGAAGTCATTGGCGATGGTTCTGGCTGAAGCGAGTGTTTCGCAGGCATCGGCCAGCAGTTCTTCGTTTTTGAAGTAGGCGGTCACGGCGTACATCGAGCGGGTTTTACGTTGAATGGGCATGGCGCCGGGCGCGCAGAGGTAGTGGTCGAGGGCACGGTCGGCGGCTTCGTGGAGTTTTTTTGAATCGAGGGATTCGTAGGGGGAGGTGGTGTCGGTATCGGGTGGGTTGGGTGTTGGTTTGATCATGGTGAAGCCTCTAGAGTAGTGAAGCTGACACCGTTCGCTGCTAACGAAGGAGGTGGCGGCTGTACGCGGGTTAGCAGACCAGGACTCTAGAACCCGGCGCACCGAAGTGCCCCACGCAAAGCCGCCATAACGACAACGGACTTTGTGCGTCTAGGGAAACCCCAGGCTGCTAAACCCGATCACTGAACAATCAGCGACCGACCCACAATAGAACCCGCTCCCAAGGCGCACAAGCCGGCGGATTCTGGCGTAGCTGTAGGCAATGGCGCAAGGAGGTGTAGCCTTATTAAGTATCCTGACGTGTTATTTAAACGTTGATGTTTAAAAACCAGCAGTGGAAAGTGTCTTGTGATACGACCTGCGCCTTTCGGGGAAGGGCACCGTTTATCCGAAATGCTTAACGGACTGTCAGTTCTGACAGTAGACGGCCAGTTCTTTTGATTGCCTCATACCTTTTGACGGATTCTTGCAAACACAGTGTTTGTCGAGATGCCCCGTCCTGCTGATTGAAGGGGTGTGAACATGATTGCTGACAACTACAGGCAGCTCGGTAAGATGGGGCTGGAATTTGTATCTGGCGCGCTTGAGCAGGATGCTGACAGAAAGGTCCTCAGTTATACGGTGACGTTCAGGCTGTCGCTGGATTTCATCAACTTTGTAGTGATGACCGGACAGTTTGTTCCTGGCTATCTGGATGATCCACTCAATGCGATACGGCCAGAGTTGGGCGGGTTTGCCTATCACTTCTCCTATAACTACTTTTTCAGCGCGGCTGGCAATATCAAGACCAGTGAGGCGCTTTTCAAGGTGTTCGCCAATCCCGAATATTATTCCGATAGCTGGGCTACCGCGGATTTAGAGCATCGATACCACAAGCCCGCATTTCAATACATTGACGGCGGCTTGCAGGTGACCGCTCGGCGCGATTACCGCTGGGCGGATGGGCGCGAAATCGAGGTCGCGGATTTACCGATAATCCCGTTTGGCTGGGAGCTCAATGTGCTGCAAGGCCACGAAATGGTTGATCCGCCCATATCGCCGGCAACAGCGGTGATCGTCGGATATGCATCGGAGGATATGGTCGACGTTGGCGGGCTGACGATGCGCAAAGGTACGCGTTACATGATCGGCAGTGAGCTGCGAATAGGTGCCATCAGCGAGGTGCAAATCCTTACTGCTTGAACACAAAGGTCGCAGTCTGCGGCAGCTTCTAAAGGAGAGCGTATTTCTCTGTGGGAGCTGCCGCAGGCTGCGATCTTTTTTTGCCTGCGCAAAAGTTGGAAGGCTTCTTGCAGTAGCCGCCGTGCGCTCGCTTTGGGCGTCAAAAGTTTGCTTTAAAGGAACGGGGAAAACCGGTGGATCGCTCTCAGTTAATCAACAGCGCACGCTCGAACATTGCCGACCTCAGTCGAGGCAATCTGGGCGTGCCGTTGTTGCTGCTGGTCATGCTGGCCATGATGATGTTGCCGGTGCCGCCGTTCCTGCTGGACGTGTTTTTCACCTTCAACATTGCGCTGTCGATTGTCGTCCTGCTGGTCTGCGTGTACGCGCTGCGGCCGCTGGATTTTGCGGTGTTCCCGACCATTCTGCTGGTGGCGACGCTGCTGCGGCTGGCGTTGAACGTGGCCTCGACGCGAGTGGTGATGCTCCACGGTCAGGATGGCCACGCCGCTGCCGGTAAGGTGATCCAGGCCTTCGGTGAAGTGGTGATCGGCGGTAACTACGTGGTCGGTATCGTGGTGTTCGCGATCCTGATGATCATCAACTTCGTCGTGGTGACCAAGGGTGCCGGGCGGATTTCCGAGGTGAGCGCGCGCTTCACCCTCGATGCGATGCCCGGCAAACAAATGGCGATCGACGCCGACCTCAACGCTGGTCTGATCGACCAGAACCAGGCGAAGCTGCGCCGTCAGGAAGTCGCGCAAGAGGCCGAGTTCTACGGTTCGATGGACGGTGCCAGCAAGTTCGTCCGGGGTGACGCCATCGCCGGCCTGCTGATTCTGTTCATCAACCTCATTGGCGGTATGGCCGTCGGTATCTTCCAGCACAACATGACCTTCGCCGACGCGGGCAAGGTTTACGCCTTGCTGACCATCGGTGACGGTTTGGTGGCGCAATTGCCATCACTGTTGTTATCGACAGCGGCAGCGATCATGGTGACCCGTGCTTCCGGTTCGGAAGACATGGGCAAACAGATCAATCGCCAGATGTTCGCCTCGCCAAAAGCCTTGGCGGTGGCCGCTGGTTTGATGGCCGTGATGGGCCTCGTCCCGGGCATGCCGCACTTCTCGTTCCTGAGTATGGCCGCGCTGGCTGCCGGTGGCGCCTACCTGTTCTGGAAGAAGCAGAACGTCGCCAAGGTGCAGGCGCTGCAAGAGGTTCAGCGTCAGCAGGAACTGCTGCCGTCGCCGGCCCGCGCCATGGAAACCAAAGAGCTGGGCTGGGATGACGTGACGCCGATCGACATGATCGGTCTGGAAGTCGGCTATCGCCTGATCCCGCTGGTGGATCGCAATCAGGGTGGTCAGTTGCTGGCGCGGATCAAGGGCGTGCGCAAGAAGCTCTCGCAGGATCTGGGCTTCCTGATGCCGACGGTGCATATTCGCGACAACCTCGATCTGGCGCCGAGCGCCTATCGCCTGACCCTGATGGGGGTGATCCTCGCCGAAGCCGAGATCTACCCGGATCGCGAACTGGCGATCAACCCGGGGCAGGTCTACGGCACGCTCAACGGCATTACCGCCAAAGATCCGGCTTTTGGTCTGGAGGCGGTGTGGATTGAAGTCAGCCAGCGTGCGCAGGCGCAATCGCTCGGTTACACCGTGGTCGACGCCAGTACCGTGGTCGCGACGCACTTGAACCAGATTCTGTACAAGCACTCCAGCGAGCTGATCGGCCACGAAGAAGTGCAGCAACTCATGCAATTGCTGGCCAAAAGCTCGCCGAAACTGGCTGAAGAGCTGGTGCCGGGGGTGGTGTCGCTGTCGCAGTTGCTCAAAGTGCTGCAGGCGCTGCTGGCCGAACACGTGCCGGTGCGCGATATCCGCAGCATTGCCGAGGCTATCGCCAACAACGCCGCCAAGAGTCAAGATACCGCCGCTTTGGTGGCCGCAGTGCGCGTCGGGGTATCCCGCGCCATCGTCCAAAGCATTGTAGGCACTGACTCCGAGCTGCCTGTGATCACCTTGGAACCAAGGTTGGAACAAATATTGCTCAATAGTCTGCAGAAGGCAGGACAAGGCTCTGAAGAGGGCGTTCTGCTGGAGCCAAGCATGGCTGAGAAGCTGCAGCGTTCGCTCATCGAAGCGGCGCAGCGCCAGGAAATGCAAGGTCAACCGGTGATCCTGTTGGTAGCAGGCCCGATACGCGCGATGCTCTCGCGTTTCGGCCGCCTCGCAGTCCCAGGGCTGCACGTGCTGGCCTACCAGGAAATTCCGGACAACAAGCAAGTGACCATCGTTGCGACAGTAGGGCCCAACGGCTGAGGTAGTGGTTTATGCAAGTTAAGCGTTTTTTCGCCGCCGATATGCGTCAGGCCATGAAGCTGGTTCGTGATGAGCTGGGCGCTGATGCCGCCATCATTGGCAACCGCCGCATTGCCGGCGGCGTCGAGCTGACGGCGGCGCTGGATTACAAATTGTCGGCGCTGGCGCCACGGGTTCCGAACATGGAACTCGAGGACGAGCTGCGCAAGACCCAGTCGCGCATCGTTACCGCCCAGGCCGAACTGAGCCTGCGTGGCGAAGCCGACGGCAACACCAATCGCCAGTTGTTCGCCGGGCTGCCGTTGACGGCCGGCCTGCCGCTGACCGCTGCCGAGCCGTTGAGCGAACCGACTTACGCCGCCCCGGCGCGTCCAGCGCCAGCGCCTGCACAGTCGTCCGCCGGCATCGATCCGCGTGCGCTGGATTCGATGCGTTTCGAATTGAACAGTTTGCGTGAGCTGATGGAAGTGCAGCTCGGCACCCTGGCCTGGAATCAACTGCAAGGCAGCCGTCCGGCACAAGCCAATCTGTATCGCCGTCTGCAACGCATCGGTCTGTCCGGGCCGCTGTCGCGCGACTTGCTGGCGATGATCACCGACATCGAAGAACCGCGTCAGGCCTGGCGCATGCTGCTCGCGCACCTGGCGCGAATGATTGCCGTGCCAGAAGTCGAGCCGCTGGAAGAGGGCGGGGTGATTGCCATGGTCGGCCCGGCCGGCATGGGCAAGACCACCACCCTGGCCAAACTCGCGGCGCGCTACGTGCTCAAGTACGGCGCGCAGAACGTGGCGCTGGTCAGCATGGACAGCTTCCGCATTGGCGCCCAGGAACAACTCAAGACGCTGGGGCGGATTCTCAACGTGCCGGTAACGCACGTCGATCCGGGCCAGTCGCTGGTGCAGGCACTCGACCCGCTGCTGCGCAAACGCGTGGTGCTGATCGATACCGCCGGCCTGCAGGCCAGCGATCCGGCACTGCGCATGCAGCTGGAAAGTCTGGCCGGGCGTGGCATCCGTTCAAAAAATTATCTGGTGCTGGCAACCACCAGCCAGAAACAGGTTCTAACCGCCGCTTATCACAGTTACAAGCGTTGCGGGCTTGCCGGCTGCATCCTGACTAAACTGGATGAGACGGCCAGCCTTGGCGAAGTGTTGAGCCTGGCGATCAGTCATGAACTGCCGGTCGCCTACCTGACCGACGGCCCACGGATTCCGGATGATCTGCATCTGCCGCGCCGTCATCAATTGGTCAGCCGCGCCGTCAGCGTGCAAATGCAGGAAGAACCCAGCGAAGAAGCCATGGCTGACATGTTCGCTGATATCTACCACAGCCCGACCAAGCAGGTTGGCTGAGGTAATGAACAGTTTTTGTACCTACATCGATGGTCTGCCATGCATTGTTCCGGTTGAGAACGCGCAGCCAGTAATGTGGCCTCCGTCTATGCAAGACAAGGTAAAGAAATAACATGGGCAGCATGCATCCCGTACAGGTGATCGCGGTGACCGGCGGCAAAGGTGGCGTCGGCAAGACTAACGTGTCAGTGAACTTGTCTCTGGCGCTGGCAGAGCTTGGCCGTCGGGTCATGCTGCTGGACGCCGATCTGGGGCTGGCGAACGTCGACGTTCTGCTGGGACTGACCCCCAAACGCACTTTGGCCGATGTCATCGAAGGCCGCTGTGAGCTGCGCGACGTGCTATTGCAGGGCCCCGGCGGGATCCGCATCGTGCCGGCCGCTTCCGGCACCCAGAGCATGGTGCACCTGAGCCCGGCACAACACGCCGGTCTGATTCAGGCCTTCAGCGACATCGGCGACAACCTCGATGTGCTGGTGATCGACACCGCTGCAGGTATTGGTGACTCGGTAGTCAGTTTTGTCCGCGCCGCGCAGGAAGTGTTGCTGGTGGTCTGCGACGAGCCGACCTCGATCACCGACGCCTACGCGCTGATCAAACTGCTCAACCGCGACTACGGCATGAACCGCTTCCGCGTGCTGGCCAACATGGCGCAGAGCCCGCAGGAAGGGCGCAACCTGTTCGCCAAGTTGACCAAGGTCACGGATCGCTTCCTCGACGTCGCCTTACAATACGTCGGCGCGGTGCCGTACGACGAAAGCGTGCGCAAGGCAGTGCAGAAGCAGCGAGCGGTCTATGAAGCCTTTCCGCGTTCCAAGTGCGCGCTGGCGTTCAAGGCGATCGCGCAGAAGGTCGATACCTGGCCGCTGCCTGCCAACCCGCGTGGCCACCTGGAGTTTTTCGTCGAGCGCCTCGTGCAGCAAACGGCAGGGCCTGTGCTATGACCGCCAGCGGTATGAACTACTACAAGAAGTCGGCACGTGACGCGCAGTACGAGTTGATCGAGCGTTACGCGCCACTGGTCAAGCGCATTGCCTATCACCTGCTGGCGCGCTTGCCGGCGAGTGTGCAGGTTGAAGACCTGATTCAGGCCGGGATGATCGGCCTGCTCGAAGTCTCGACCAAATACGACGCCAGCAAAGGCGCCAGTTTCGAAACGTACGCGGGCATCCGGATCCGCGGCGCGATGCTCGACGAAGTACGCAAAGGGGACTGGGCGCCACGTTCGGTTCACCGCAACACCCGTATGGTCAGCGACGCAATTCGGGCAATTGAAGCTAAAACCGGCCGTGACGCTAAAGATCACGAGGTTGCGGCCGAACTCCAATTGAGTCTCGACGATTACTACGGGATTTTGAATGACACCCTGGGCAGCCGGCTGTTCAGTTTCGACGACCTGTTGCAGGACGGCGAACACGAAGGGCTGCACGAGGATGGCGCCAGTGCTCATCTTGAGCCGTCACGCGATCTGGAAGATGAACGCTTCCAGGCGGCGCTGGCGGACGCGATTGCCAATTTGCCGGAGCGTGAGCGACTGGTGTTGGCGCTGTACTACGACGAAGAGCTGAACCTCAAGGAGATCGGTGAAGTCCTTGGCGTCAGTGAATCGCGGGTCAGCCAGTTACACAGCCAGTGCGCGGCCCGTTTGCGGGGGCGTTTGGGGGAGTGGCGAGCGCGCTGAAGGCAGTGTGGGGACACTGCGAACGAGGCTGGTGCGGTGATGAACGGCACCGGTCTTGCTCTGTTGTGCTCCAGACAGTCTTCGAGTGCTGCGCCGATTGATTGAAGTGGCGCGTCCAGGTGCTGGGCGCGTTTAAGACTGCTTGGAGGTCGAATTGAACAAAGACATGAAAATCCTCATCGTTGATGACTTCTCAACGATGCGGCGGATCATCAAGAACCTGCTGCGGGATCTTGGGTTCACCAACACCGTCGAGGCCGACGATGGCACTACCGCCATTCCGGTGCTCAACAGCGGCAGCATCGACTTTCTGGTAACGGACTGGAACATGCCGGGCATGACCGGTATCGACTTGCTGCGCCACGTGCGTGCCGATGAAAAACTCAAGCATCTGCCCGTGCTGATGGTGACCGCTGAAGCCAAGCGCGAGCAAATCATCGAGGCTGCTCAGGCTGGTGTGAACGGCTATGTGGTCAAACCTTTCACGGCTCAGGCGTTGAAAGACAAAATCGAGAAGATTTTCGAACGCATCGGCTGATGAACGCGCGGGGGAGCTATGGAGCATAACGAATCTTCACAGGGCGATTTCGAGTCGACCCTGAAAAAACACGCGGTCGAACTGGTCGAAAGCCTTGAAAAAGGCAGGTTCGGCGACGCTGTGCAACTGATCCATGAGCTCAATCAGACCCGTGACCGCGGCCTGTATCAGGAAGTGGGCAAGCTCACACGCGAACTGCACAGTGCGATCGTCAACTTCCATATCGATCCGCACATGCCGCAGGCCGAGGAAGTGTCGCAAATCACCGACGCCACCGAACGCCTGGGCTATGTGGTCAAGCTGACCGAAGCCGCGGCCAACCGCACCATGGATCTGGTGGAAAGCGCCACGCCGGTGGTCAATGGCCTGGCTGAAGAAGCTCAGGCCTTGAGCACCGATTGGGGGCGCTTCATGCGTCGCGAAGTCGGGGCTGAAGAGTTCCGCGAACTGGCGCGCCGGGTCGACGGTTTTCTGTCACGCAGCAGCACGGACAACCGTGCGGTGTCGAGCAACCTGAACGACATCCTGCTGGCTCAGGATTACCAGGACCTCACCGGTCAGGTGATCAAGCGTGTGACCCAGTTGGTCACCGAAGTCGAAAGCAATTTGCTCAAACTCGTACTCATGGCCAGTCAGGTGGACCGCTTTGCGGGCATCGAACACGACCGTGCCGCGATGCTTGCAGAAAAAGATCCACAAAAACATCTCTCGCAGGGTGAAGGTCCGCAGATTCATGCCGATAAACGAGAAGACGTTGTGTCCGGTCAGGACGATGTGGACGATTTGTTATCCAGCCTTGGATTTTGAGTTTAGGTTTTTAGACCTGTAGGAGCACCCCATTAATGAGCTTCGGCGCCGATGAAGAGATCCTTCAGGATTTCCTGGTTGAGGCCGGCGAGATTCTTGAGCAACTGTCCGAGCAACTGGTCGAGCTGGAAAGCCGCCCGGATGACGCAGATCTGCTCAACGCAATTTTTCGCGGTTTCCACACTGTAAAAGGGGGCGCCGGCTTCCTTCAGCTCAATGAGCTGGTGGAGTGCTGTCACATCGCCGAAAACGTGTTCGACATCCTGCGCAAGGGTGAGCGTCGCGTTGATGCAGAACTGATGGACGTGGTGCTTGAAGCACTGGACGCGGTGAACAGCATGTTCAGCGAAGTCCGTGAGCGTGCACCGATCACTGCTGCAACCCCGGAACTGCTGGCTGCGCTGGCGCGTCTGGCCGAACCGCAATCGGCGGACGAAGCCCCGGCTTCGCCAGTGGCCGAGATGATCGAAGAGCTGGTTGTCGAAGGCGATTCCGGCGACATCACCGATAACGAATTTGAACAGCTGCTGGATTCGCTGAACGCCGTCAAGGCTGAAGCCGAAGCCCCGGCCGCTGCTGCACCTGCGCCAACTGCCGATACGGCAGCGAGCGATGAAATTACCGACGCTGAATTCGAGTCGTTGCTCGATCAGTTGCACGGCAAGGGCCAGTTCGCGCCAGACGCCGTGGCACCGACAGCGGCCGCTCCGGCGGCACCGGCTGCCGGTGACAGCTCGGACATCACCGATGACGAATTCGAAGCACTGCTCGATCAGTTGCATGGCAAGGGCAACTTTGCCGTTGAAGCGCTGGAGTCGGCGATCGCCTCGGCACCGGCTGCGCCAGCCGCTCCGGTGGCCGCTGCTGCCGGCAGTGATCTGATCAGCGATCACGAATTCGAATCACTGCTCGACGAGTTGCACGGCAAAGGCAAGTTCACCGATGTCGGCGCTGCTGCTGCGGGCACCGCGTCGACCGTGGCCGCGCCAGCCGCCAAGGCCGCCGCCGCTCCAGCTGCTGCACCGAAAGCAGCGCCCAAGCCTGAGCCAAAAGCTGAAGCGCCCAAACCGGCTGCCGCTGCTGCACCGGCTCCGGCCCGTGCCGCCGCTGCTCCGCCACCGGAAAAACCGGCCAGCGAAGCCGAAACCACTGTTCGTGTCGACACCGCGCGTCTCGACGAAATCATGAACATGGTCGGCGAACTGGTCCTGGTGCGTAACCGTCTGGTGCGCCTGGGCCTCAACAGCGGCGACGAAGCCATGTCCAAGGCCGTGTCGAACCTCGACGTGGTCACGGCTGACTTGCAGACCGCGGTGATGAAGACCCGGATGCAGCCGATCAAGAAGGTCTTCGGGCGCTTCCCGCGTCTGGTTCGCGACCTGGCGCGTCAGCTCAAGAAAGAGATCAACCTGGAACTGGTGGGTGAAGAAACCGACCTCGACAAAAACCTTGTCGAGGCCCTGGCCGACCCGCTGGTCCACTTGGTGCGCAACGCGGTCGACCACGGCATCGAGTCGCCGGAAGAACGCGAAGCGTCGGGCAAGGCCCGTGGCGGTCGCGTGGTACTGGCAGCCGAGCAGGAAGGCGATCACATCCTGTTGTCGATCTCCGACGACGGTAAGGGCATGGACCCGAACGTCCTGCGTTCGATCGCGGTAAAACGCGGTGTGATGGACAAGGACGCGGCCGATCGCCTGAGTGATACCGAGTGCTACAACCTGATCTTCGCCCCGGGTTTCTCGACCAAGACCGAGATTTCCGACGTGTCCGGCCGCGGTGTTGGCATGGACGTGGTGAAGACCAAGATTTCCCAGCTCAACGGTTCGATCAACATCTACTCGACCAAGGGCCAGGGCTCGAAGATCGTCATCAAGGTGCCGCTGACGCTTGCGATCATGCCGACCCTGATGGTCATGCTCGGCAATCAGGCGTTTGCGTTCCCGTTGGTCAACGTCAACGAAATCTTCCACCTCGACCTGTCGACCACCAACGTGGTGGATGGCCAGGAAGTGGTGATCGTGCGGGACAAGGCGCTGCCATTGTTCTACCTCAAGCGCTGGCTGGTCAGCTCCGCCGCTCACGAAGAGCAGCGTGAAGGCCATGTGGTGATCCTTTCGGTGGGCACTCAGCGGATCGGCTTCGTCGTCGATCAACTGGTCGGCCAGGAAGAAGTGGTCATCAAGCCATTGGGCAAAATGCTCCAGGGCACTCCGGGCATGTCCGGCGCCACCATTACCGGTGACGGCCGCATCGCTCTGATCCTTGATGTTCCAAGCATGCTCAAGCGTTACGCCGCACGGCGTATTTGAATCCGGGGCAGCGGGGCGACGACGTCCCGCTGCGCCTAATGGAGTGTTTATGGCAGTCAAAGTCCTGGTGGTGGACGATTCGGGTTTTTTCCGCCGCCGCGTCTCGGAAATTCTTTCAGCGGATCCGAGCATCCAGGTGGTCGGCACGGCCACCAACGGTAAAGAGGCGATCGATCAGGCCCTGGCCCTCAAGCCGGACGTGATCACCATGGACTACGAGATGCCGATGATGGATGGCATCACGGCGGTGCGGCACATCATGCAGCGCTGCCCGACTCCGGTGTTGATGTTCTCCTCGCTGACGCATGAAGGCGCCCGGGTCACTCTGGATGCGCTGGACGCCGGCGCGGTGGATTTCCTGCCGAAGAATTTCGAAGACATCTCGCGCAATCCCGAGAAGGTCAAGCAACTGCTGTGCGAGAAGGTTCACAGCATCTCGCGCAGTAATCGTCGTTTCAGTGCCTACAGTGCGCCGGCTCCAGCCGCTGCACCGACGCCTGCACCCGCCCCGGCGCCAGCGGCTTCGAGTTTCAGCAGCCACAGCGCTGCTGCTCCGACGCGTCCGGTCCCGGCTCCAGCACCTGCTCGCGCGCCGGCTGCCAGCGCTTCGTCGCCGGCACCGAAACGCAAAGCCTACAAACTGGTGGCCATCGGCACTTCGACCGGCGGCCCGGTTGCCCTGCAACGGGTGCTGACCCAGTTGCCGGCGAACTTCCCGGCGCCGATCGTGCTGATCCAGCACATGCCGGCGGCGTTCACCAAGGCGTTTGCCGAACGTCTCGACAAGCTGTGCCGCATCAGCGTCAAGGAAGCCGAGGATGGCGACATCCTGCGTCCGGGCCTGGCGCTGCTGGCGCCGGGTGGCAAGCAGATGATGATCGACGGCCGTGGTGCGGTGAAAATCCTGCCGGGCGACGAGCGTCTGAATTACAAGCCGTGCGTGGACATCACCTTCGGTTCTGCGGCCAAGTCCTACGGTGACAAAGTTCTGGCGGTGGTCCTCACCGGCATGGGCGCCGACGGCCGCGAAGGCGCGCGTCTGCTCAAGCAGGGCGGCAGCTCGGTATGGGCGCAGGACGAAGCCAGTTGCGTGATCTACGGCATGCCGATGGCCATCGTCAAAGCCGATCTGGCTGACGCGGTCTACGGCCTGGACGACATCGGCAAGCACATCGTCGAGGCGTGTATCTGATGGATGTTCTAAGCCTTATCGGGATCATCATGGCGTTCGTCGCCATTATCGGCGGCAACTACCTTGAAGGCGGTCACCTCGGCGCGCTGGCCAACGGTCCGGCGGCGCTGATCGTTCTCGGTGGCACCATCGGTGCCGCGCTGCTGCAATCGCCGATGAGCGCCTTCAAGCGCGCGATGCAGATCCTCGCCTGGATCCTGTTCCCGCCACGGGTCGACCTGGCCGGCGGCATCGACCGGGTGGTCAACTGGAGCCTCACCGCACGCAAGGAAGGCCTGCTCGGGCTGGAAGGCGTCGCCGATGCCGAACCGGACAACTACTCGCGCAAGGGCCTGCAACTGCTGGTCGATGGCGCCGAACCGGAAGCGATCCGCAGCATTCTCGAAGTGGATTTCTACACCCAGGAAGCCCGCGACATCGAGGCTGCCAAAGTCTTCGAAAGCATGGGTGGCTACGCGCCGACCATCGGCATCATCGGTGCGGTGATGGGCCTGATTCATGTGATGGGCAACCTCGCTGATCCGACGCAATTGGGCAGCGGCATTGCCGTGGCGTTCGTCGCGACCATCTACGGTGTGGCCAGTGCCAACCTGGTGTTGCTGCCGGTGGCGGCCAAGCTCAAGTCAATCGCGTTGCGGCAGTCGCGTTATCGCGAAATGTTGTTGGAAGGTATTTTGTCGATCGCCGAAGGTGAAAACCCTCGCTCTATCGAGCTGAAGCTTCAGGGCTTCATGGATTGATGGGGGTAATGGACTATGGCTCGCCGCAGGCATCAGGAAGAACACGTTAATCACGAGCGCTGGCTCGTGTCCTACGCGGATTTCATCACGTTGTTGTTCGCGTTCTTCGTGGTGATGTACTCGATCTCGTCGATCAACGAAGGCAAGTACAAGGTCATTTCCGAAGCGCTGATCGGGGTTTTCACCGACTCCGATCGCTCGCTCAAACCGATCCCGATCGGTGAGGAACGCCCGAAAACCGTGACCCCGGCCAAGCCGTTGGTCAAGGACAGCGAGCAGGTTGATGCCGGTATCGCCGGTGCCAGCGATCCGCTGAAAAGCATTGCCGATGACATCAGTGCCGCGTTCGGCGACTTGATCGCCTCCAACCAGATGACCGTGCGCGGCAACGAGTTGTGGGTCGAGATCGAACTCAATTCCAGCCTGTTGTTCGGCAGCGGCGACGCGATGCCGAGCGACATCGCCTTCAACATCATCGACAAGGTCGCGGCGATCCTCAAACCGTTCGACAACCCGATCCATGTCGAAGGCTTCACCGACGATCAGCCGATCCGCACCGCGCAGTACCCGACCAACTGGGAACTGTCCTCGGCGCGTTCGGCGAGCATCGTGCGCATGCTCGCGATGCAGGGTGTGAACCCTGGTCGTCTGGCCTCGGTGGGTTACGGTGAGTTTCAGCCGGTGGCCAACAATGCCACCGCCGAAGGCCGGGCGAAAAACCGTCGCGTGGTGCTGGTGGTGTCGCGCAACCTCGATGTGCGCCGCAGTCTGACCGGAACCGGAACCGCCAATGCGCAACCGGACGCGGCATTGAAGCGCGCTGGCACACAAACTGCACCGACCCCGGTCAAGACGCCGGGACGCGAGAGTGCCGTCAATTCTCCGTCACCCGCATTAATACGCTGAGCTATGTCTCGGTCGAGCATCTCGGCCGGGAGGAACGAACCGAATGAGAGTCTGGGCAGTCGCCAATCAAAAGGGTGGTGTCGGTAAAACCACATCTTCCATCGCTTTAGCCGGATTGCTGGCGGAGGCGGGCAAGCGCGTGGTTGTGGTCGATCTCGACCCGCACGGCTCGATGACCAGCTATTTCGGCTACGACCCCGACAGCCTGGAACACAGCAACTACGACCTGTTTCTGCACAAGGGCAGCGTGCCGCAAGGCTTGCCCGGACAGTTGCTGCTGTCGACCAGCGACGAACGTATTTCCCTGTTGCCGTCGAGTACCGCACTCGCCACCCTTGAGCGCCAGTCGCCGGGGCAGAGTGGTCTGGGCCTGGTGATCGCCAAGAGTCTGGCGCAGCTGTGGCAGGACTTCGATTACGCGATCATCGACAGCCCGCCGTTGCTCGGCGTGCTGATGGTCAACGCCCTGGCCGCGAGCCAGCAACTGGTGATCCCGGTGCAGACCGAGCACCTGGCCGTCAAAGGCCTGGAACGCATGGTCAACACCCTGGCGATGATCAACCGCTCGCGCAAACAGGCGCTGCCGTTCAGCATCGTGCCGACCCTGTTCGACCGCCGTACGCAGGCGTCGCTGGGTACCTTGCGCGTGCTGCGTGACAAATTCCCCGAAGAGATCTGGCAGGGTTACATCCCGGTCGATACCCGTCTGCGCGACGCCAGCCGGGCCGGTGTCACACCTTCGCAGTTTGACGGCAAGAGCCGTGGCGTGCTGGCTTACCGCGCGCTGCTCAAGCATCTGCTGGCGCAACAACTTGTTCCGCAGGTGGCTTGAGCATGAACCGGCCGATCAAACTGACGTCGCGCCCGCAACTGGCGTTGCAGTCGTATCTGGATAGCTTGCTGCAGGAAATCCCTGACGAGTTGCCGCCAGTGGAAGTGCAGGTCGAGGCGCCGGTCGAGGTGGTCGAAAGCGCTGCGGCGCTGGATGAATTCCAGGCGGCGGTGCTTGAAGAGCAGGCGCGTGATGCGCAGAAAGCTGCCAAACCTGCCGCACCGATGGTTGCGTCTGCCGCCGCGCCAGTGGCCAAGGCACCTGTCGCATTGATTGAAGAGTCAGCGCCGGTGCGCGCAACGGTTTCGACCCTCGCACCGCTGTTGCAAACCCAATTGCTGAAAACCGCGCCGGAACCGGTCGTGGCCGAACCTGCGCCGGTTGCGCCGGCACCCGTGGAGCAAACACTGGTGCCGCCGGTTGTAGAAGTGCATCTGCCGCCGAGCAACACGCCGCCACCGGTGGAGACCGATGGCCGTCCGGCCTGGGCTTCGGAAGCCTTCGAATGCCTGTTGTTCGATGTCGCCGGGCTGACCCTGGCCGTGCCGCTGGTGTGCCTGGGTTCGATCTATTCGCTGGCCGGCCACGAGTTGACGCCGCTGTTCGGTCAGCCGGAATGGTTCCTCGGGATTCTGCCGAGCCAGGCCGGCAATCTCAAAGTATTGGATACCGCGCGTTGGGTCATGCCGGATCGCTACCGCGATGACTTCCGTCAGGGCCTGCAGTACGTGATTTCGGTACAAGGTTACGAGTGGGGCCTGGCGGTGCATCAGGTCAGCCGCTCGTTGCGCCTGGACCCGAATGAAATCAAATGGAGAAGTCACCGGGGTCAGCGGCCATGGCTCGCCGGCACGGTGATTGAGCACATGTGTGCATTGCTTGATGTAGCCGCGCTGGCCGAGTTGATCGCCAGTGGTGGGGCAAAGCATTTGGGCGGCCACAAGCCGCTACATAAATCGACATAGCAGCCGACATAACAGTCAGGCGAAGGCATTTTTCAATGCCTCCACACAGAACACACACCGCCCAGTGCGGTTTTTTCGAGGGGTCAGGGTATGAGTAGTCAGGCGACGAATGCAAAAGGTTCTGAAGATCCGATCCTGCAATGGGTGACCTTCAAGCTGGACAACGAAACCTACGGCATCAACGTGATGCGCGTTCAGGAAGTCCTGCGCTACACCGAGATCGCGCCGGTTCCGGGTGCGCCAAGTTACGTGCTGGGCATCATCAACCTGCGCGGTAACGTGGTCACCGTGATCGACACCCGTCAGCGCTTCGGCCTGAACAGCGGCGAGATCAGCGACAACACCCGTATCGTCATCATCGAAGCCGACAAGCAAGTGGTCGGGATCATGGTCGACAGCGTGGCTGAAGTGGTTTACCTGCGTCAGTCGGAAATCGAGACCGCGCCGAACGTCGGTAACGAAGAATCGGCCAAGTTCATCCAGGGCGTGTGCAACAAGAACAACGAGTTGCTGATCCTGGTCGAGCTGGACAAGATGATGAGCGAAGAAGAATGGTCGGAACTGGAGAGCATCTGATTGATTCTCGAGGTAGCGGTCATTGTCCTGTTCCTCTTCTGGGCAGGCACGCTGGCAATGTTTCTGGCGTACATCAAGGCGCAAAAGGTCATCGCTGCGCAGCAGGCCCAGGGCGATGCGCTGCGTGATCAGCGCATCAAGGACCTGGCCAAGCGCGTCGACGATTACCAGAACGGCAACGTGCGCATGGGCGAAGCCCTGCACGAGCTGCGCTCGGTGGTCGGTCCGTTGCCGGACAAGATTGTCGCGCTGGAACAGCGCGACCCGTCGAGCCTGTCGTTCGCCCAGGCGGCGAAACTGGTGGGGATGGGCGCGAGCGTCGATGAGCTGACTCAGTCCTGTGGCTTGACCCAGGCTGAGGCGGAGTTGATGCGCAAGTTGCACAGAAGCTGATTTTTGCTCTAAAGCGGAAATCGCCATTCGCGAGCAAGCCCGCTCCCACATTCGACCGCGATCCTATTGGAGGAATGCGATCAAATGTGGGAGCGGGCTTGCTCGCGAAGGGGCCCTCGAAACCTCAGTAATCATCCCCGCGTTCGGTAACGTCCTTCTCGACCATCGGCGCATCCGGGTCCTGTCCCTCGGGGAATTTCCCCTTCAGGTTCCATGCAAACGCGATGATCTCGGCAATCGTGCGGTACAGCTCCTCGGGAATGCTGTCGCCCAGTTCCATGCGCGCCAACAGCCGCACCAGCTCGGCGTTTTCATAGATCGGCACTTCACAGTCGCGGGCAATGCGCAGGATTTCTTCGGCCAGTTCCTCGTCGCCCTTGGCGGTGAGGGTCGGGGCATGGTTGCCGTCGTATTTGAGGGCGATGGCCTGGCGTGGAGCAGTGGAATCGTTCATGCGGTTTCGTCGACCCAGCGGTGTTCGAGGCGGGTGTGGTTGCCTTGCGGCGGCGTGCCGAGGTGGCAGTCGAGATCGCCGACATTCAGGCCGCGATCAAGCAGGCGCTGGCGCAGCGCGAACAGATTGGTTTCGATCAGGTCGGCGGTGTACGGGCGTTCGGCCCAGAGCTGGCTCGACAGGCTGCCGGCAATCAACTGCGCCTGAATCTGCATCGGTCCCAGCGGCTCCATGTCAAAGGCCAGATCGACGCGCCACAGCTGTTGTTTGGGCTCGCGCTCGTCACGGCGTTCGTTGGGTTGCGGTTCTCTTTCCGGCGCTTCTTCACGTTGGAACTTGACCTGCAGCGGCACGATGTCCTGCAAGTTGCGCATGGGGATTTCCAGCTGCCAGGTACTGAGCAGGCGACCATCGTCGGTGAGCCCGGTCTGTTCCAGGCTCGACAGTTGATGGCTTTGCAGGCGCGACACGGCTGCCGCGGCGAGGCGCAGCAGATGTTCCAGATCGCCTTCGCCTTCGAGGCTTTGCAGCAGGCGGTCGGGCAGCGGGAAACTGCTCGGCAGCGGTTTGGCGCTGACCTGGCCGAGGGTGCCGAGGGCGTTGCGCACGAAGCTCGGCAGCGCTTGCGCCAGGGTGTTGGCGGCGATGATCGCGTTGAAACTGGCATTGCCCGGCGCCCCCGGTGACAGCTGTGCGATCAGCTTGAGCAGATCGGCTTTCATGTCCGGGGCCAGCGCGGGATTCTGTCCGGTCAGCAGTTTGGCTTCGAGAAAGGCGCCGCTGCCGGCCAGGGCCAGGGCGACGCCTTTGGCGGTGCTCATC
This sequence comes from Pseudomonas sp. MWU12-2020, assembly GCF_023100605.1. NCBI lineage: Bacteria > Pseudomonadati > Pseudomonadota > Gammaproteobacteria > Pseudomonadales > Pseudomonadaceae > Pseudomonas > Pseudomonas sp. MWU12-2020. Next base: position 143,247 of record NZ_JALMEX010000008.1, on the reverse strand, counting down.
TGCTGCACGTCGGGCAGGTTGGCGAGCAGGCGTACGACGGCTGCGCGCAGGTCCTGCGAGGTCTGATCGTCGTCGCTCGGCAGGTTTTGCAAGGCGTTGAGCAAACCGTCCAGCGAACCCTGGCGACTCTGCTGGCCGAGCAGTTGCTGGCTCACCGCCAATTGCTCCTGGCGGCTGCTCAGTGGCACGAACTTGAGGGTTTGCGAGTCTTCCACCAGTGCCGAGAGCAGGGTGCCGATGCGCAACGGCGTCGGGCTGTCGATATCCAGCGTGGCACCGCTCTGCGCGGTGTTGAGCAGGCTCACCAGCGAGCGGTACACCGTCGGCTGCCCCGGCACTTGCGGTAGTGTCTGCGAGGTCAGCACCTTGCCTTGCAGCAACGTGCCGACCGGCAACTGCGCCGTATCAATGCGGGTGAGGGCGGCGACGCTGCTGGCAATCGCCTGTTGCACGGTGATCGCCAGATTGCCCGCCGACGGCTGGGTGACGGCAAGGTTGGTGCCGGTCGGCAGCGGCAGGGTGCTGGTCGCTTGCACGGTGGTCTGCCGGCCGCCGTCGACGGTCACCTTCAGCAGCAGTTGAAAGGTCTGATCCGCCTGTTTGAGTGACAACACCTCGGCCTGCGCGCTTTGCCCGGCGCCGATCAAGCCTTCGACCGGGGTCAGCAGCTTGAGCAATTCACCGCTCATCACCAGCGGACGCGCGTTCGCCGGGGTGGTAGGCGGGAGCGGGAGGATGTTCATTTCACCTGTCATACGCGGACACAACCTGAGGAAATTGCACGCTTGGGAGTAAGGCACGCCATGTATAATGCCGCGCGTCTTGCGCTTCGTTCAGAAAACATAGCAATTGTTTGATCCAGCTCTCTGATTCGCACCGTCATTGCATTTATCCTGCATCTCTTTAACGGCCGCGCCAGAGCCGACTTGAACCGTATAAGGCCCGTGATCCCTTGACCAGTCCTGTCCTGCAAACCGTTGCCCTTGCCTGTGAGCGAGACCTGCGGCTGCTCTTCGAAAATCTCGAATTGCGACTGGCCAGTGGCGATATGGTGCAGATCAGCGGCCCCAACGGCAGCGGCAAGACCAGTCTGCTGCGCCTGTTGTCCGGGTTGATGCAGCCGACCAGCGGTCAGGTGCTGCTCAACGGCCAGCCCTTGACCGCACAGCCGAGCGAACTGGCGCGCAACCTGTTGTGGATCGGCCACGCCGCCGGGATCAAGGACCTGCTGACCCCGGAGGAGAACCTGTCCTGGCTCTGCGCCCTGCATCGGCCGGCCGAGCGCGAGGCGATCTGGCAGGCATTGGCTGCCGTAGGATTGCGCGGTTTCGAAGATGTTCCCTGCCACACCCTGTCCGCCGGTCAGCAACGCCGCGTGGCCCTGTCGCGGTTGTATCTGGACAGCCCGCCGTTGTGGATTCTCGACGAGCCATTCACCGCGCTCGACAAACAGGGTGTGGCGCAACTTGAAGAACACCTGGCCGGGCACTGTGAACGCGGCGGTCTGGTGGTGTTGACCACGCACCACACGCTGAGCCGGATGCCGGCCGGTTATCGCGATATCGATCTGGGGAACTGGGCAGTATGAGTGTGTTCGGCCTGCTGGTTGCCCGTGAGTCCCGTCTGCTGTTTCGTCGCCCGGCGGAACTGGCCAATCCGCTGATTTTCTTCGCCATTGTCATCGCTTTGTTCCCGCTGGCCGTCGGCCCGGAAACTCAAGTCTTGCAAAACCTGTCCCCGGGGTTAGTCTGGGTGGCCGCGCTGTTGTCGGTCCTGCTCTCGCTGGACGGACTGTTTCGCAGTGATTTCGAAGATGGCTCCCTGGAACAGTGGGTCCTTTCGCCGCATCCGCTGCCCCTATTGGTGCTGGCCAAGGTGCTGGCACACTGGTTGTTCTCGGGACTGGCACTGGTTCTGCTCTCGCCGTTGCTGGCGTTGATGCTCGGGTTGCCGGTCGCCTGCCTGCCGGTGTTGCTGTTGTCGTTGCTGCTGGGTACACCGGTGTTGAGCTTGCTCGGCGCGGTGGGCGCGGCGCTGACGGTCGGTTTGAAACGCGGTGGCCTGTTGCTGGCGTTGCTGATTCTGCCGTTGTACATCCCGGTGTTGATCCTTGGCAGTGGCGCCTTGCAGGCCGCCTTGCAAGGCATGCCGGCGACCGGGTATCTGCTGTGGCTGGGTAGCCTGACCGCCCTGGCGATCACCCTGACACCTTTTGCAATAGCTGCTGGCCTGAAGATCAGCGTCGGCGAATAATGAGGTCTGGTTAAAATTTAACCAGCAAAGACCCTGAGACCGCTCACACCGATGAGCGGCACCCGTGATGGAAACAGTATGAACTGGACCTGGTTTCACAAGCTCGGCTCGCCCAAGTGGTTCTACGGCATCAGCAGCCGGTTTCTGCCGTGGCTGAGCATTGCCGCGTTGCTGTTGATCAGCGTTGGCGTCGTCTGGGGCTTGGCCTTCGCGCCGCCGGATTATCAGCAGGGCAACAGCTTCCGCATCATCTACATCCACGTGCCTGCGGCGATGCTCGCGCAGTCGATCTACGTGATGCTGGCGGTGTGCGGCGTGGTCGGGCTGGTGTGGAAGATGAAACTGGCTGACGTCGCGCTGCAATGTGCGGCACCGATCGGCGCATGGATGACCGCGGTGGCGCTGGTTACCGGGGCGATCTGGGGCAAGCCGACCTGGGGTTCGTGGTGGGTCTGGGATGCGCGGCTGACGTCGATGCTGATTCTGCTGTTCCTGTATTTCGGGGTGATCGCGCTGGGCAATGCCATCAGCAACCGTGACAGCGCCGCCAAGGCCTGCGCGGTACTGGCGATCGTCGGGGTGATCAACATTCCGATCATCAAATACTCGGTGGAGTGGTGGAACACCCTGCACCAGGGCGCGACCTTCACCCTCACCGAAAAACCGGCGATGCCCGCCGAAATGTGGCTGCCGCTGCTGCTGACGGTGCTGGGGTTCTACTGCTTCTTCGGTGCGGTGCTGTTGCTGCGCATGCGCCTTGAAGTGCTCAAGCGCGAAGCTCGCGCCAGTTGGGTGAAAGAAGAAGTGCAGAACAGTCTGGAGGCTGCGCGATGAGTTTCGCTTCATTCGGCGACTTCCTCGCCATGGGCCATCACGGCCTGTATGTCTGGTCGGCCTACGGCATCTGTCTGGCGGTGCTGATCCTCAACGTGGTCGCACCGATTGCGGCCCGCAAGCGCTATCTGCAACAAGAGGCGCGTCGTCTGCGCCGGGAGAACGGCAAGTGAATCCGCTGCGCAAAAAACGTCTGATCATCATTCTGGCGATTCTGGTCGGGGTCGGCGCTGCCGTCGGCCTGGCTCTCAGCGCCCTGCAGGAAAACATCAACCTGTTTTACACGCCAACCCAGATCGCCAACGGCGAAGCCCCGCACGACACGCGCATCCGCGCCGGCGGCATGGTCGAAAAGGGTTCGCTGCAACGTTCGCCGGACTCGCTGGACGTCAAGTTCATCGTGACCGACTTCAACAAATCCGTGACCATCACCTACCGCGGCATCCTCCCGGATCTGTTCCGCGAAGGGCAGGGCATCGTCGCCCTGGGCAAGCTCAACGCGGACGGCGTGGTGGTGGCCGATGAAGTGCTGGCCAAGCACGACGAGAAGTACATGCCGCCGGAAGTGACCAAAGCGTTGAAAGACAGTGGTCAATCGGCACCGACCCAAGCGAAGGAGGGTTGATCGATGACTTCTGCACTGTTTATTCCTGAACTCGGTCATCTGGCGATGATTCTGGCGCTGTGTTTTGCGCTGGTGCAGGCCGTGGTGCCGTTGCTCGGTGCCTGGCGTGGCGACCGTCTGTGGATGAGCCTCGCCCAGCCGGCGGCATGGGGCCAGTTCGCGTTCCTGGTGTTTGCCTTTGGCGCGCTGACTTACGCGTTCATGACCGACGATTTCTCGGTTGCCTACGTGGCGATGAACTCCAACAGCGCCTTGCCGTGGTACTACAAGTTCAGCGCGGTGTGGGGCGCCCACGAAGGCTCGCTGTTGCTGTGGGCGTTGATCCTCGGTGGCTGGACCTTCGCCGTGTCGGTGTTCTCCCGTCAGTTGCCGCAAGTCATGCTCGCCCGGGTGCTGGCGGTGATGGGCATGATCAGCACCGGTTTCCTGTTGTTTCTGATCCTCACCTCCAACCCGTTCTCGCGGATTCTGCCGCAGATTCCGGCGGATGGTCGTGACCTCAATCCGCTGCTGCAAGACATCGGCCTGATTGTGCATCCGCCGATGCTCTACATGGGTTACGTCGGCTTCTCGGTGGCGTTCGCCTTCGCCATCGCTGCACTGCTCGGTGGTCGTCTCGACGCCGCGTGGGCACGCTGGTCGCGGCCGTGGACGATCGTCGCCTGGGCCTTCCTCGGCATCGGCATCACCCTCGGTTCGTGGTGGGCTTACTACGAACTCGGCTGGGGCGGCTGGTGGTTCTGGGACCCGGTGGAAAACGCCTCGTTCATGCCATGGCTGGTCGGCACCGCGTTGATTCACTCGCTGGCGGTCACGGAAAAGCGTGGCGTGTTCAAGAGCTGGACGGTGTTGCTGGCGATTGCCGCATTTTCGTTGAGCCTGCTTGGCACGTTCCTCGTGCGTTCCGGCGTGCTGACTTCGGTGCACGCGTTTGCCTCCGATCCTGAACGCGGTGTGTTCATCCTGATCTTCCTGCTGTTCGTGGTCGGCGGTTCGCTGACGCTGTTTGCGTTGCGCGCACCCGTGGTCAAGAGCCAGGTCGGCTTCAATCTGTGGTCGCGGGAAACCCTGCTGCTGGGCAACAACCTGGTGCTGGTGGTGGCGGCGTCGATGATTCTGCTCGGCACACTCTATCCGCTGATTCTCGATGCCTTGAGCGGCGCCAAACTGTCGGTCGGTCCGCCTTACTTCAACGCGCTGTTCATCCCGCTGATGGCGTTGCTGATGCTGGTGATGGCGGTCGGCGTGATCGTCCGCTGGAAGGACACCCCGGTGAAGTGGCTGGCGAACATGCTGACCCCGGTGCTGCTCGGCAGCGTCACATTGGCGGTGGTGGCCGGTATCGCTTACGGCGATTTCAACTGGGCGGTGATCGCGACGTTCCTGCTCGCCGCGTGGGTGTTGCTCGCCGGTGTGCGCGACATCTTCGACAAGACTCGCCACAAGGGCCTGATCAAAGGCCTGCCTACCCTGACCCGCAGCTACTGGGGCATGCAGATCGCTCACCTCGGCATCGCCGTATGCGCCCTCGGTGTGGTGCTGTCGAGTCAGAACAGTGCCGAACGCGACCTGCGTCTGGCGCCGGGCGAGTCGATGGATCTGGCCGGTTATCACTTCATCTTCGAAGGTGCCAAACACTTCGAAGGGCCGAACTTCACCTCCGACAAGGGCACCATCCGGGTGATCCGCGACGGCAAGGAAGTCAGCGTGCTGCACCCGGAAAAACGCCTGTACACCGTGCAGAGTTCGATGATGACCGAGGCCGGGATCGACGCCGGTTTCACTCGCGATCTCTACGTCGCACTGGGCGAGCCGCTGGAAAACGGCGCGTGGGCGGTGCGGGTTCACGTCAAACCGTTCGTGCGCTGGATCTGGTTCGGCGGTCTGCTGACCGGTCTGGGCGGATTGCTGGCGGCGCTGGATCGGCGTTATCGAGTCAAGGTCAAAGCCAAGGTGCGTGAAGCCCTCGGCCTGCAAGGAGCGGCTGCATGAGACGTTGGTTGATGCTGGTACCCCTGGCGATTTTCCTGCTGGTGGCGGTGTTTCTGTATCGCGGTCTGTACCTCGATCCGGCGGAGCTGCCGTCGGCGATGATCAACAAACCCTTCCCGGAATTCAGCCTGCCGAGCGTGCAGGGCGACAAGACCCTGACCAAGGCTGACATTCTCGGCAAACCGGCGCTGGTCAACGTCTGGGGCACCTGGTGCATTTCCTGCCGGGTCGAGCACCCGGTGCTGAACAAACTGGCCGAGCGCGGTGTGGTGATCTACGGCATCAACTACAAGGACACCAACGCCGATGCGTTGAAGTGGCTGGCCGAATTCCACAACCCGTACCTGCTGGACATTCGTGACGACGAAGGCTCGCTGGGCCTGAACCTCGGCGTGTACGGCGCGCCGGAAACCTTCTTCATCGACGCCAAGGGCATCATCCGCGACAAGTACGTCGGGGTGATCGACGAGCAGGTCTGGCGCGAAAAACTCGCGGCCAAGTATCAGGCGCTGGTCGATGAGGCCAAGCCATGAAGCGCTTTATCGCTACCGTGGTCTTGGGCCTGAGTCTGGCCGGTGTGGCGCATGCCGCGATCGACACCTACGAGTTCGCCAAGGAAGGCGATCGCGAGCGTTTCCGTGAACTGACCAAGGAACTGCGCTGCCCCAAGTGCCAGAACCAGGACATCGCCGACTCCAACGCGCCGATTGCTGCCGACCTGCGCAAAGAGATTTTCCGCATGCTCGGCGAGGGCAAGGACAATCAGCAGATCATCGATTTCATGGTCGATCGCTACGGTGATTTCGTCCGTTACAAACCGGCGCTCAATGCCAAGACTGCACTGCTGTGGTTCGGCCCGGCCGGCCTGTTGTTCGGCGGTCTGGTGGTGATCGCAGTGATCGTTCGCCGGCGTCGCGCGCAGCGCACCGAGACCCCGCCATCGCTGTCCACCGAAGAGCGTCAGCGCCTCGACCAACTGTTGGATAAAAACCAAGAATGATTGATTTCTGGCTTGCCGCAGGGCTGTTGCTTCTGGTCGCCCTGAGTTTTCTGCTGATTCCGGTTTTGCGTGGCCGTCGCGCCCAGCGTGAAGAGGATCGAACTGCCCTGAACGTGGCGCTGTATCAGGAGCGCGTGGCCGAGCTGCAAGCGCAGCAGGCTGAAGGCGTACTCGATGCGGCGCAAATGGACAGCGGTCGCGCGGAAGCGGCGCGTGAGCTGCTCGCCGATACCGAAGGCGTTGCCGCACCGCGTGTGTCGAAACTGGGCAAGCCGTTGCCGCTGCTGGCGGCGGTGTTGGTGCCGGTATTGGGGCTGGGGCTGTATCTGCATTTCGGTGCTGCCGACAAAGTCGAACTGACCCGCGAATTTGCCCAGGCACCGCAGTCGATGGAAGAGATGACCCGACGGCTGGAGCGTGCTGTTGCGGCGCAGCCGGATTCGGCGGAAGGCCTGTACTTCCTCGGGCGCACCTACATGGCCCAGGAACGTCCGGCGGATGCGGCGAAGATGTTCGAGCGCGCCGCCAACCTGGCCGGTCGCCAGCCGGAACTTCTCGGCCAGTGGGCGCAGGCGCAATACTTTGCTGACGGCAAGAAGTGGTCGGACAAGATCCAGGCCCTGACCGATGAAGCGCTGAAAGCCGATCCGAAAGAAGTCACCAGCCTCGGCCTGCTCGGCATCGCCGCGTTCGAGGGTGAGCGTTATCAGCAGGCAATCGACTACTGGAACCGCCTGCTGGCGCAACTGCCGGCGGACGACAACTCCCGCGCCGCGCTGCAAGGCGGGATCGAGCGCGCCACCGAGCGCCTGCAAGCCAGCGGCGGTAAAGTCGCCGCCACGCCGGCTGCCAAGGTTGCCACACTGCTCAAGGTGCACGTCGATCTGGCCAGCGAACTCAAAGGCAAGGTGCAACCGGGCGACAGCGTGTTCATCTTCGCCCGTGCCGTTTCCGGCCCACCGGCACCGCTGGCGGCCAAGCGTCTGACCGTGGCGGATCTGCCGGTGACTGTCGAACTGGGCGATGCCGACGCGATGATGCCGCAGTTGAAACTGTCGAACTTTCCTGAAGTCCAACTGGTTGCGCGCATTTCCCGAGCCGGTCAACCGACCGCCGGGGAGTGGGTGGGTCGCAGCGGCCCTCTGGCCAGCAGCACCACCGCGGCGCAAACACTGACCATCGACAGCCCGGACCAATAACCACCGGCATCCACAGGAAAGCACCGCCATGCACAGTCTCGCCCGAATCGCAGTCATCACAATGGCCCTGGGCATGAGCGCCTGTGCGGTGCACCGACCTGAACCGACCACCAGCCTGCCACCGATCCCGCCGTCACAACCGAGCCCGACCCCATCGACCTCGCCGACCCCGGGCAAAAGCATCCCGGCCAAACCGTCCAAGCCAGTCCCACGCACCTCAGCCAGCTTCGCCCCGCCACCGGGTGGCAACAGCCACTGGGATCAGCAACTCGGGGTCTATGTCCTCGACGATCAGCCCAACACCTTCTACCGCCAGCGCACCTACTTCCGCTGGAACAACGGCTGGAGCCGCTCGATCAGCCCCAACGGCCCCTGGGAAGACACCGATATCCACGGTGTGCCGCCGGGGTTGGGCAAACAGTTCGGGCAGTGATAAACAAACGGCGATCTCTGGATCGCCGTTTGTTTATCTGGTGTTCCCAAAACGAGTATTCAGAGAATCGCACGGTAGGTGCTCAGCTCCCGAACTGACTCGACCAATCCTTGGCGCCGCAAAAGGTCAAGAAACGGCTCGACCTCCATTGGCGGCAATTTCAGTTGTTGGCGCTGCCGTTGCGCTGCAGCGATAACTGCTGCCGGATCAAGGTGAAACAGGTTTTCGACAAACTCATCAGGGTGTTGGGCCTCGACGCCATAGGGGGCGAGGCAGGCATCGGGAAAATCTTTCAGATTGAACGTCACGATCACCCCAGCGCCACAGCGTATGGCTGCAGCCAGTACATGGCGGTCGTTGGTATCGGGTAAGGAAAGTCCGGTGATCAGGTCTTCAAAATCGTAGACACAGGCATCCGGGATCGCACGATCCATAAGCTCGGAAGTGCGATCCAGTTGCTCCATCGTCAGATCGGTTCGGTTCTTCAATAAATTGCGTTTCCATTCGCCGTGAATCTCCTTGGTCCATCGGGCTCGAAATCTCCCCGAAAGCGCGAGCCACATCAGCAAGTCTCTAAGCGGGGCGGGGTACAAAACACATGCATCGTATACAGCGGTGAAAGGGGAATGCCTCACTCGTATCCTGTCCTTAACGCCTGTGCCTGCTCCGCGAGAAGCGCCATTGCCTGCTCGCTGGCGGTGTCGCGCCGGGTTTTATAGTCCATCAAATCGGCGAAACGCACACGTCGGTGCTTGCCGGTTTTGTGGTAGGACAACTCGCCACTTTCCAGCAGTTTTATCAGGTGCGGGCGTGAGACGTTGAGCAGATCGGCGGCTTCTTGCGTGGTCAGTTCGGCGTGCACCGGTACGACTTTGACGGCGTTGCCTTGAGCCAGCTCCGCCAGAATATCCATCAGTAGCCGCAGTGCCGACGTCGGAAGCTCGACCTGATGCGCCTGGTTTTGCTCATCGAAAATCTGGATGTGCTGGGTTTCGAATTGAGTCGCGAGGTAGGCGGCTAGCGCGCGTTTGCCTTCGATTGCGGCTTTGACTTCGCGCTCAACCGGGAGGTTGAGAGAGGGGTGAAGGACAATCGACATAATGGATTCCAGCATTCTGAATAGAGGATGCTGAAACGTTATTCGAATTAAATGAAAATCGCAATAAACGAAACGTGGCCAGTTCAGGTCAGGTGTTTCAGCAAATTTTCCATGTACTCCACAAACGCCCGCGCCTTCGCACTGACCATCCGCCCCGTGGGAAACACTGCCCACAGGTCCTGATCCGGCAATCCCCAATCGCTCATCACCGCCCTGACCGCACCGCTTGCCAGCTCCGGGGCGAACATCCATTGCGAGGCGATGGTAAGGCCCTGATCGGCCAGCACGGCTGCGCGCAAACCCTCGGCGGCGCTGACACGCAGGCGGCCGGTCAGGGTTTGCGTCTGCTGTTCGCTGCCTTGGGTGAAGGTCCAGGTGGCACCGCCGCTGAGGTTGTAGACGATGCCTTGGTGCTGATCCAGATCGGTAGGGCAGCACGGCTCGCCGTGGCGGGAGAAGTAGGCCGGGGTGCCGAGCACCACGCGGCGGCAGTCGGCGATCTTGCGCGCGGTGAGGCTGGAGTCGCTGAGCGGGCCCATGCGCAGGGCGACGTCGATGCCTTCTTCGACCAGATTGATGTTGCGGTCATCGAGCATCAGGTCGATGTTCAATTGCGGATGCTGATCGAGAAACGGCCCCAGTTGCGGCACCACATGCAGGCGTCCGAAAGTCACCGCCGCGCTGATGCGCAAGTTGCCGCTTAAGCCGCTGGCGCTGCCACGGGCGGCGTTATCGGCTTCGTTGGCTTCGTCGATGGCGCGTCTGGCCCGTTCGAAAAACGCGAGTCCGGCTTCGGTCGGCGTCAGGCCGCGAGTCGAGCGCAGCAACAGGCTGACCGCCAGGCGTTTTTCCAGTTGAGCGATGGTTTTCGACACGGCGGGCTGACCGATATTCAGGCGTCGGGCGGCAGCGGAAAACGAGCCGGTTTCGACCACGTAGACGAAGGTTTCCATGGCGGCGAGGCGGTCCATCAGTCTTCCTGCAAATCTGAAAGTTGTCGTAGTCCCCTTGTGGGAGCGGGCTTGCTCGCGAAAGCGGTCTGACATTCAGCACAGGTATTGGCTGATCCGACGCCTTCGCGAGCAAGCCCGCTCCCACAGGGAATAGGGTGCTGAGTGTAATCCGCGTCCATTCAATCACATGCTGTAAAACAACCGAACGTCGTTCTGCAGATTTATGTGCTTGAGTAAAGATAACTCTAGAGTTACTTTTATTCGGCCGGAGCAAGGAGGCGGTAGGTGCAAAGCAGGCTATTGATCAAGGAGCTGGAGGAGGCAGGCTGGACGCTGGATCGAGTCACCGGCAGTCATCACATCTTCACTCACCGTTACAACCCTTACACCATTCCCGTTCCCCACCCGAAAAAGGATTTACCGTTGGGGACGGTCAAAAGCATCAGGAGGCGTGCCGGGTTGCACCACCCGCCAGCCAGCAACAAGGGAGATCCATAATGCAATATCCGATCTGCATCGAATGGGGTGACGACAACACCGCCATCGGTATTCAGATACCTGACATTCCCGGCGCCGTCACGGCTGGGGATACCTTCGAGGACGCCTACAACGCAGCCGTTGAAATTGCTCACATCATGCTGCAGGAGATAGCGGCGGACGGGGAATCGATTCCCATGCCGACATCGGCAGCGGGCCATCGCAATAATCCGGAGTTTGCCGATATGGGCTGGGGGATGCTCGAGCTGGATATCTCGCCGTACATGGGCAAGACCGAGAAGGTCAACGTGACGTTGCCAGGTTATGTGATCCAGCGCATCGATCGTTATGTGCGTGAACACAATGTCAAAAGCCGCTCTTCGTTTCTGGCGGATGCGGCGATGGAGAAACTGGTTCGCTATTAAGCGTCATCGCTCCCATAGGCGCAGTGAGCAACCTGTGGGAGCGAGCCTGGATGCCTACGCCGTTGCCAAAGAACCACGCTGCGACGCACTCAGGAACCGCAACAACGCCAGCAGCGGGAACGCGCTACCGACAATCACGATCCACAACCAGCCACCGTGCTCATACACCGCACTGGCCACCGACGAGCCGAAAGCGCCGCCGATGAAGATGCTGGTCATGTACAAAGCGTTCAGGCGACCGCGGCTTTTGGCATCGAGTGAGTACACCGCGCGCTGGCCGAGGACCATGTTCATCTGTACGCAGAAATCCAGTACCACGCCAGTCACGGCCAGGCCAATCACGCTGTAGGCCGGGTGGATGAAGGCGGGCAGGAAGCTCAGGCTGGCGAACAGCATGGCCAGCAGCGAAGCGATGCGGGTGTGGCCGGCGTCAGCCAGGCGTCCACTGATCGGCGCGGCGATGGCACCGATGGCGCCGACCAGGGCGAAGATCGCGATTTCGCTTTGCGACAGGCCATGGTTGCGCGCCAGTTCCAGCGGCACCGCGGTCCAGAACAGGCTGAACGTGGCGAACATGCAGCCTTGATAAAACGCCCGCTGACGCAGCACCGGTTGCTGGCGCAGCAGCGTCCACAGTGAGCCGAGCAACTGGCCGTAGGACGCGCTGTGATCCGGTTGGCGCTTGGGCACGGTCAACGCTAAAACCACGCTGATCGCCGCCATCAGAGCTGCCGCGATCATGAACATCGCACGCCAGCCGAAATGGTCAGCCACCACGCTCGACACCGGTCGCGCCAACAGAATGCCCAGCAGCAGGCCGCCCATGATCCCGCCGACCACCCGGCCACGGGATTCCTCCGGCGCCAGGTGCGCAGCCAGCGGAATCAGGATCTGCACCGACACCGAGCTGAAGCCCACCAGCAACGAGATCAGCAGGAACACGTTGGGCTGACTGGTGAACGCCGCGCCGAGCAGGCTGGCAATCGCCACCACCGTGGTGATGATCATCAACCGACGGTTTTCCAGCAGGTCGCCCAGCGGCACCAGGAAGAACAGGCCCAGCGCATAACCGATCTGCGTCAGCGAGACGATGAAGCTGGCCATGGTGTCGGAGAGGCCGATGTCTGGCGCGATCAGGCCGATGATTGGCTGTGCGTAGTAGATGTTGGCGACGATGGCGCCGCAGCAGAAGGCGAACAGCAGCACCATGCCTCGGGTCATTGCGTGAGTTGTGGCGTTCATAAGGTTTCTCGATCCAGCGAAAGGGAATGCGGTGAGGCTAAGGGACGTACCGAAGCGGCGGTAGAAGCCTTTGATCGATATCAGTTATTCCGTTGCGGAATGATTGGCTTCCAACAGGGTGTCGTCCATCGGCGAACCTTGCGTCCGGCCGGGGAGGGTCGATGATACATTCACTTACATGTTCTTCGATAGCGTGCTTATGTTTACTTCTGCGCTATTACTGTTCATGAACGGAGGATTGCCATGTTGCGTCAGCTGCTGCGTCACACGACTACGATTGCCTTGCTTGGCCTGCTCAGTGCCACTGCGGTGCAGGCCACCGATGCCCCGGGTACGCGTCTCGGCGTGCGCGGCGAGATCACCGGGGTCGGCGCCGACTCGCTGAAAGTCCACGTCAACAGCGGCGAGAATGTGGTGATCCGGTTGAACCCGGACACCAGGATTCGCGCCGTCACCCTGGCCAATATCGAGGACATCAAACCCGGCAGCTACATCGGCTCGGCCGCCATGCCCCAGGAGGACGGAACCCTGAAGGCGCTCGAAGTGCATGTGTTCCCGCCGGAACTGGCCGGCAGCGGCGACGGCCATCGGCCATTCGACCTGGCCAAGGGCAGCAGCATGACCAATGGCAGCGTCGGTGATCTGGTGGTCAGCAATGGCCGCGTGCTGACGGTCAATTACAAGGGCGGACAGCAGAAGATCCTGGTGCCGGAGGACGTGCCGATCGTCAACCTGACGCCGGGGGATCGCAGCTTGCTCAAGGTCGGGGTGAAGATTGTCAGCTTCGTGACCCAGGACGCAGACGGCACGTTGACGGCGCAATCGATTTCCGCCGGCAAGGATGGCGTCACGCCGCCGATGTAACTGGCTGACAAACAATCCCTCTGTGGGAGCGGGTTGCTCGCGAATGCGGTGTGTCAGATACATGTTTTTGACTGACACACCGCATTCGCGAGTAACCCGCTCCCACAGGGGAAGTGTGGTGATTTCAATGCCCACAAAAAAGGCGACCTGTCGAGGTCGCCTTTTTCGTTATCGCTTAAGCCTTACTGGCCGGTATAAATCTGATCAAAGATTCCGCCATCATTGAAGTGGGTCTTTTGCACCGAACGCCAGTCACCGAAGGTTTTCTCCACCGACAGGAAGTCGACTTTCGGGAAACGGTCGGTGTACTTCGCCAGCACTGCCGGGTCCCGTGGACGCAGGTAGTTGGCGGCGGCGATTTCCTGGCCTTCCGGCGACCACAGGTACTTCAGGTATTCATCGGCAGCGGCGCGGGTGCCTTTCTTGTCGACCACTTTGTCGACCACCGACACGGGTGGCTCGGCTTCGGCGGAGACACTTGGGTAGATCACTTCGAACTGGTCGCGGCCAAACTCGCGGGCGATCATTTCGGCTTCGTTCTCGAAGGTCACCAGCACGTCGCCGATCTGGTTGGTCATGAACGTGGTGGTCGCGGCGCGGCCACCGGTGTCCAGCACCGGCGCTTGTTTGAACAGTTTGCCGACGAACTCCTTGGCCTTGTTCTCGTCACCGCCGTTTTTCAGCACATAGCCCCAGGCCGAGAGGTAGGTGTAGCGGCCGTTGCCCGAGGTTTTCGGGTTCGGCACGATCACCTGCACGCCGTCCTTGAGCAGGTCCGGCCAGTCTTTCAGGGCTTTCGGGTTGCCTTTACGGACGATGAACACGGTGGCCGAGGTGAACGGCGCGCTGTTGTTCGGCAGGCGGGTCACCCAGTTTTCCGGAACCAGTTTGCCGTTGTCGGCGAGGGCGTTGATGTCGGTCGCCATGTTCATGGTGATGACGTCAGCCGGCAGGCCATCGATCACCGAACGCGCCTGCTTGCTCGAGCCGCCGAAGGACATCTGCACGGTGATGTTTTCGTTGTGTTCAGCCTGCCAGTGTTTCTGGAACGCAGTGTTGTAGTCCTTGTAGAAATCGCGCATCACGTCGTAGGAAACGTTCAGCAGAGTCGGAGCCGCCTGAGCGATGTTGCTCAGGGCCAGGCCAGCGGCGAGAAGTGAGGCGCCAAAGAGTTTTTTCACTGCGCATTCCTTGTTGTGTCGGTGATGACGGTAGGGGGTGATACCGTTTTGCCAGCGACTATAGCCGGGGCGGCATAGTCGCTTAAAGATTAAAAAGCTCTGTGCTTATTCCATTTTCTTGAACAGGGCATTGCCACAACGCGAGCAGAACGAAGCTTCGTGTTCATGGCTGCTTTTCGAGCAGACCGGGCAGTCGTGTTGCTGCTGACCCCCGCGCATGGCGGTAGCCAGTTCGGCGGTGAAAATCCCGGTCGGCACGGCGATGATCGAGTAACCGGTGATCATCACCAGCGACGAAATGATCTGGCCCAACACCGTTCTGGGCACGATGTCGCCGTAACCCACGGTGGTCAGCGTCACGATAGCCCAATAAATGCCTTTGGGAATGCTGGTGAAGCCGTGTTCCGGACCTTCGACCACGTACATCAAGGTGCCGAACACCGTGACCAGCGTGCAGACGCTGAGCAGGAACACGAGGATTTTCTGCTTGCTGCCGCGCAGGGCGTCGAGCAGGTAGTGGGCCTGTTTCAGGTACGGGCCGAGCTTGAGCACCCGGAAGATCCGCAGCATTCGGATGATCCGGATAATCAGCAGGTACTGCGCGTCGCTGTAATACAGCGCGAGGATCCCGGGCACGATCGCCAGCAAGTCCACCAGCCCGTAAAAACTGAAGGCGTAGCGCAGTGGTTTGGGCGAGCAATACAGACGCAGGATGTATTCGCTGAGGAAGATGACGGTGAAGCCCCATTCGATGTACGCCAGCACGTTGGCGTAGTTCTGGTGGACTTCATCGATGCTGTCGAGGATCACCACCACCAGGCTTGCCAGAATGATCAGCAGCAGGGTGCTGTCGAAACGGCGCCCGGCCACGGTGTCGGTCTGGAAAATGATCACGTACAGGCGATTGCGCCACGTGTCGTTGTTGTTCATGCAAGTCGCCCTGGCCATAAAATCAGCGCAGCCTAGGTTGATTCTCCCCATGAGCGCAAGACGGGCTTTCGACCGCGCTGTTGCCGAGCATCTGCGCGCCAGCGCGGATCAGCCAGCAGGCAAGGATAAACGGCGCGGTGAGCGTCGCCAGGCCAATGGCGGCGAACAGCGGGGTGACCAGCAGCGCAACGACAATACCCAGCAGTGGCAGCCACGGTTGTTGGCGTTGCGCACTGAAGGCGAGGGCGGCAAGCACCGCGTTGTAACTGCCCAGCCCCAGCAGCGCAGCAACGGTTTCGTGGTGCAACAGACTGGACGCAAGGCCGATGGCCGACGCGAGCAGCGCCCAGCAGAATGCCCGACGATCGGCGATCAACAAGCCGATGCCGATCAACGCGCCGGCCAGAGGATGGCCGAGGAACATCACTTGGCCGAGGCCTTTGAGTGCTGCCGCGAGCAGATTGAGGGTGCTCATTTCGACCGCTGGTATCGGCGCGGATGGCTCAGCGAACAGCAACAGCACCCAACTCATTCCAACAAAAGGCGCGGTGTAGGCCGGCATGCTTTGGCTCAGACGCACGCGCTTGAGCCATTGCTGTGTGACCATCGCACTCAGGCCGCCGGCAGCCAGGATCAGCGGCGGCAACATTGGCGACCAAGGGAAATACAGGCTCAGCAACAAGCCGAGCAGCACGCCGTTGTAACTGAACAATCCGGCCTGGCGATCAGCCTTGGCGTAGTTGCGCCGCTGCGCGGTAAGCAACCCGGCGACCGCACCGAGCAACGCACCGGCAAACAGCACCGGCGCGGTGAGCAGGATCGCCAGTAGGCACAGCAGGCCGCACAGCGGATGGCGCTGAAGGAATATCTGACTGAAACCGTTGAGCAAAGCCTCGGCCCAGTCGGGGCAGTGGGTGTTGAAATGATTGGCAGGCATGTTGAAAAAATCTGGGCAGTTGGAAAATCAAAAGGTCTTGCATAAATGTGGTGAGGGGATTTATCCCCGATGGCTGCGAAGCAGCCCTAAATCGGGGAGTGCGGTTTTTCTGTGAAAACCGTCACTCTCTTGAAAGCGGTGACTGCTGCGCAGTCAATCGGGGATGAATCCCCTCACCACAGGGTTCAGTCGCAATCGTCAGATCAGCGTTTCGATCCGCAGCGAATTAGTCGATCCTGGCTGCCCGAACGGCACCCCGGCGGTGATCAGCAACGTATCGCCACGCTCGGCCATGCCTTGCGCCTGAGCGATTTCCAGCGCGGTCGAACACACTTCATCGACCTGACGCAGGCGATCGTTGACCACCGAGTGAATACCCCACGCCACGCTCAAGCGCCGTGCCGTCTGCAGGTTCGGCGTCAGGTTGAGGATCGGCGCTTTCGGCCGTTCCCGCGCTGCACGCAATGTCGAGGCGCCTGACTCGCTGTAGTTGACCAGCACCGCCACCGGCAGCACGTTGCTGATGCGGCGGATCGCGCAGCTGATGGCATCGGACACCGTCGCCTCGGCTTTCGGTCGGCTGACGTCGAGTTGAGTCTGATAGTCCGGACCGTTCTCCACCTGACGGATGATTTTGCTCATCATCTGCACCGCTTCCAGCGGGTATTCACCGGACGCGGTTTCGGCCGAGAGCATCACCGCATCCGCGCCCTCAGCCACAGCGTTGGCCACATCAGTGACTTCAGCGCGGGTCGGTGCCGGAGAGAAGCGCATCGACTCGAGCATCTGCGTCGCCACCACCACCGGTTTGCCGAGTTCACGGCAGGTGGTGATGATGTTTTTCTGGATCTGCGGCACGCTTTCCGCTGGCACTTCCACGCCGAGATCGCCGCGAGCCACCATGATCGCGTCGCTCAGTTCGGCGATTTCACGCAGTTGTTCAACTGCAGACGGCTTCTCGATTTTCGCCATCAGGAACGCCTTGTCGCCGATCAGTTCGCGGGCCTCGAGAATGTCCTGCGGACGTTGCACGAACGATAGCGCCACCCAGTCCACACCCAGCTCCAGACCGAAGCTCAGGTCGCGGCGATCCTTGGCGGTCAGTGGGCTGAGGTCGAGCACCGCTTGCGGCACGTTCACGCCTTTGCGGTCCGAGAGTTCGCCACCGTTGAGCACGGTGGTGTCGATCGCGTCGGAGTATTTTGTGACCACGCGCAGGCGCAGTTTGCCGTCATCCAGCAGCAGATCCATGCCGGCTTCCAGCGCGGCAATGATCTCCGGATGCGGCAGGTTCACCCGGCGTTCATCGCCCGGCGTAGCGTCCAGATCGAGGCGGAACGCCTGACCGCGATGCAACTGCACCTTACCGTCGGCGAACTTGCCGACGCGCAGTTTCGGCCCCTGCAAATCCATCAGGATGCCCAGCGGATAGTTGAGCTGGCGCTCGACTTCGCGGATCCACTGATAGCGCTGGGCGTGGTCGGCGTGATCGCCGTGGCTGAAGTTCAGGCGGAAGATGTTGACCCCGGCCTCGACCAGCTCACGGATGTCGTCGATGCCGTCGACAGCAGGCCCGAGGGTGGCGAGGATTTTGACCTTTTTATCAGGCGTCATGATTTAGAGTTCTCAAGGATCAGGATGGCGCGGAAGTCGTTGACGTTGGTGCGGGTCGGCTCGGTGACGATCAGCGCATCGAGCGCCTCGAAGTAGCCGTAACCGTTGTTGTTATCCAGCTCGTCACTGGCGCTCAGGCCCAGAGCGGCGGCGCGGGCGTAGCTGTCCGGGGTCATGATCGCGCCGGCGTTGTCTTCCGAGCCGTCGATGCCGTCGGTGTCACCGGCCAGTGCATAAACGCCGGGCTGGCCCTTGAGGCTGTCGGTGAGGCTGAGGAGGAATTCGGCGTTGCGTCCGCCACGGCCATTGCCGCGCACGGTCACGGTGGTTTCGCCGCCGGAAAGAATCACGCACGGCGCCGCCAGCGGCTGACCATGGTTGATGATCTGCCGAGCGATGCCGGCGTGGACCTTCGCCACTTCACGTGACTCACCTTCCAGGTCGCCAAGGATCAGTGTGCTGAAACCGGCCTGACGGCATTTCACCGCCGCGGCATCCAGCGATTGCTGCGGGCGGGCGATCAACTGGAAGTGACTGCGGGCCAGGCTCGGATCACCGGGTTTGACGGTTTCCGATTCCGGGCTTTGCAGCCAGTTGCGCACCGAGGCCGGGACTTCAATGTTGTAGCGCTTGAGGATCGCCAGCGCTTCAGCCGAGGTGCTTGGGTCGGCCACGGTCGGGCCGGAAGCGATGACCGTGGCGAGGTCGCCCGGCACATCGGAAATTGCGTAGGTATACACAGTGGCAGGCCAGCAGGCCTTGCCGAGGCGGCCACCCTTGATCGCCGAGAGGTGCTTGCGCACGCAGTTCATCTCGCCGATGGTCGCGCCGGATTTGAGCAGGGCTTTGTTGATCGACTGCTTGTCGGCCAGGGTAATGCCTTCGGCCGGCAGGGCGAGCAGGGCAGAGCCGCCACCGGAGAGCAGGAAGATCACGCGGTCGTCTTCGGTCAGGTTGCTGACCAGTTCCAGCACGCGTTTGGCCACGGCCAGACCGGCGGCGTCCGGTACCGGATGCGCGGCTTCGACCACTTCGATTTTTTCGCACGGAGCGCCGTGACCGTATCGGGTCACCACCAGACCGGATACTTCACCCTGCCAGCAGCGCTCGACCACCTGCGCCATGGCAGCTGCGGCTTTGCCGGCACCGATGACGATCACCCGACCGCTGCGATCAGCAGGCAGATGGGCTTCGAGGACTTGGTTCGGATGGGCCGCGTCGATGGCTGTGGCAAACAGCTCGCGCAGCAGTTGTTGCGGATCGACCGACATGGCGGGCTCCCGGAATTCTTGTTATTCGAAAGGGCGGTAGAGATCCCTGTGGGAGCGAGCTTGCTCGCGAAAGCGATGGATCAGGCAATATCCATGTCGACTGATACGCCCTCTTCGCGAGCAAGCTCGCTCCCACAGGTTCAAGCGGTGGGGCAGTGGCTTTATTTTTTGTCGCGAATCGAGAAGTTGGCCATGTGTTCCAGACCCTTGATCAGCGCCGAGTGGTCCCAGTTGCTGCCACCGATGGCCGCGCAGGTGCTGAACACTTGCTGGGCGTTGGCGGTGTTCGGCAGGTTGATGTTCAGCTCCTTGGCGCCTTGCAGGGCCAGGTTCAGGTCCTTCTGGTGCAGGCTGATGCGGAAGCCCGGATCGAAGGTGCCTTTGATCATGCGCTCGCCGTGCACTTCGAGGATCTTCGACGAAGCGAAACCGCCCATCAGCGCTTCACGCACCTTGGCTGGATCAGCACCGTTTTTCGAGGCGAACAGCAGGGCTTCAGCCACGGCCTGAATGTTCAGCGCGACGATGATCTGGTTCGCCACTTTGGCGGTCTGACCGTCGCCGTTGCCACCGACCAGAGTGATGTTCTTGCCCATGGCCTGGAACAGCGGCAGTGCGCGTTCGAAGGCATCGGCGTCGCCACCGACCATGATGCTCAGGGTCGCAGCCTTGGCGCCGACTTCACCACCGGATACCGGGGCGTCGAGGTATTGCGCGCCTTTTTCGTTGATCTTCTTGGCGAAAGCCTTGGTGGCGGTCGGCGAGATCGAGCTCATGTCGATCACCACTTTGCCTTTGCCGATGCCGGCAGCAACGCCGTCGGCGCGGAACAGCACGTCGTCGACCTGCGGGGTGTCCGGGACCATGACGATGATGAATTCAGCTTCCTGCGCCACTTCGCGCGGGTTGGCCAGAGCGACGGCGCCAGCGGCGACCAGATCGGCCGGAGCGGCGTCGTGATGCGCCGACAGGAACAGGCTGTGACCGGCTTTCTGCAGGTTCGAAGCCATTGGGTGGCCCATGATGCCGGTGCCGATAAATCCGATTTTAGCCATGAGAAAATCCTCTTGTTTTTGTCTTGCTCAAGCGAAATAGGGGGTGTTGCCTTGGGTGGGAGCGGGCTTGCTCGCGAATGCGGTGGAACATTCAATATCCGTGTTGACTGAACCACCGCATTCGCGAGCAAGCCCGCTCCCACAAGGGTTTTGCAGTGTTCTTAAATTGCGTTGTGGCTCTTGAGCCAGCCGAGACCGGCCTCGGTGGTGGTCAGCGGCTTGTATTCACAGCCAACCCAACCCTGATAACCGATGCGATCCAGGTGTTCGAACAGGAAGCGGTAGTTGATTTCACCGGTGCCCGGCTCGTTGCGCCCCGGGTTGTCCGCGAGCTGCACGTGGTTGATCTCGCCCAGGTGCGATTGCAGGGTGCGGGCCAGATCGCCTTCCATGATTTGCATGTGATAGATGTCGTATTGCAGGAACAGATTGGCGCTGCCGACCTGCTCGCGAATCGACAGGGCTTGCGCCGTGTTGTTCAGGTAGAAACCCGGGATGTCGCGGGTGTTGATCGCTTCCATCACCAGTTTGATACCGGCCGCCTGCAGCTTGTCGGCCGCGTACTTGAGGTTGGCGACGAAGGTTTTCTCCACGGTCACATCATCAATGCCTTGCGGACGGATACCGGCCAGGCAGTTGACCTGGGTGTTGCCCAGCACTTGTGCGTAGGCAATCGCCAAATCGACCCCGGCGCGGAATTCTTCGACCCGATCCGGCAGACACGCGATACCGCGCTCGCCCTTGGCCCAGTCACCGGCCGGCAGGTTGAACAGCACTTGGGTCAGACCGTTGGCATCGAGCCTGGCCTTGATTTCGGCAGAGCTGAAGTCGTACGGGAACAGGTATTCCACACCACTGAAACCGGCTTTGGCGGCGGCGTCGAAACGGGCAAGGAAATCCTGTTCGGTGAACAGCATGGACAGGTTGGCTGCGAAACGCGGCATGGTGGTCTCCCGTAAATCTTGTGAGGATCCCCTTGTGGGAGCGGGCTTGTGTGGCGAGGGATTTTGCTCCCGCTGGGCTGCATAGCAGACCCAGGATTTTCAGGGCAGCTTCGCCCCAGCGGGAGCAAGCTCCCTCGCCACATGGCCCGCTCTCACAGGGAGAGCGGTCAGCAGTTAATCAAGCAACGAAATCGCCGTTGGCGCGTCGTTGCCGACCAGTGCCAGGTCTTCGAATTCGTTGACGGCGTTGATCTCGGTCCCCATGGAGATGTTGGTCACACGCTCCAGGATGATCTCGACAATCACCGGTACCTTGAACTCTTCGATCATCTGTTCGGCCTTGCGCAGGGCAGGGGCGATTTCCGATGGTTCGAACACCCGCAGGGCCTTACAGCCGAGGCCTTCGGCGACTGCGATGTGGTCGACACCGTAACCGTTGAGTTCCGGCGCGTTCAGGTTATCGAAGGACAGTTGCACGCAGTAGTCCATTTCGAACCCGCGCTGGGCCTGACGGATCAGCCCCAGGTACGAGTTGTTCACCACGACGTGGATGTAAGGCAGTTTGAACTGAGCGCCGACCGCCAGCTCCTCGATCATGAACTGGAAGTCATAGTCCCCCGACAGGGCCACGACTTTCCGGCTCGGATCGGCCTTGACCACGCCCAGCGCCGCCGGAATGGTCCAGCCCAACGGGCCGGCCTGGCCGCAGTTGATCCAGTGACGCGGCTTGTAGACGTGCAGGAACTGCGCGCCGGCAATCTGCGACAGACCAATGGTGCTGACGTAGCAGGTGTCCTTGCCGAACACCTGGTTCATCTCTTCGTAAACGCGCTGCGGCTTGACCGGCACGTTGTCGAAGTGGGTCTTGCGGTGCAGGCTGGCTTTGCGCTGCTGGCAATCCTGCAGCCAGGCGCTACGGTTTTTCAGCTTGCCGGCGGCTTGCCATTCACGGGCGACTTCGATGAACACGGTCAGCGCGGCAGCGGCGTCGGAGACGATGCCCAGATCCGGAGTGAACACGCGGCCGATCTGCGTGCCTTCGATGTCAACGTGAATGAACTTGCGGCCTTCGGTGTAGACGTCGACCGAACCGGTGTGACGGTTGGCCCAACGGTTACCGATGCCCAGTACCACGTCGGATTTCAGCAGCGTGGCGTTGCCGTAACGGTGCGAGGTCTGCAGACCGACCATGCCGACCATCAACGGGTGATCGTCCGGAATGGTGCCCCAGCCCATCAGGGTCGGGATCACCGGAATACCGGTCAGCTCGGCGAACTCCACCAGCAGATCGCTGGCATCGGCGTTGATGATGCCGCCACCGGCCACCAGCAATGGGCGCTCGGCCTGATCCAGCAGGGCCAAAGCCTTCTCGACCTGAATGCGGCTCGCGGTTGGCTTGGCCAGCGGCAGCGGCTGGTAGGCGTCGATGTCGAATTCGATTTCAGCCATCTGCACGTCGAACGGCAGGTCGATCAGCACCGGGCCTGGACGGCCGGAGCGCATTTCGTAAAAGGCTTTCTGGAATGCGTAAGGCACCTGGCCCGGCTCCAGAACCGTGGTCGCCCACTTGGTGACGGGCTTGACGATGCTGGTGATGTCGACGGCCTGGAAGTCTTCCTTGTGCATACGGGCGCGGGGTGCCTGGCCGGTGATGCAGAGGATAGGGATCGAGTCGGCCGAGGCGCTGTAGAGCCCGGTGACCATGTCGGTACCGGCAGGGCCGGACGTACCGATGCACACGCCGATGTTGCCGGCCTTGGTGCGGGTGTAACCCTCGGCCATGTGTGACGCGCCTTCGACGTGGCGAGCGAGGACGTGATCGATGCCACCGACTTTCTGCAGGGCGGAGTACAGCGGGTTGATCGCAGCACCCGGAATGCCAAAAGCGGTATCAACCCCTTCACGGCGCATCACCAGAACGGCGGCTTCGATTGCTCTCATTTTGCTCATGGTTTTGTGCCTCTTTACGTTTTGTAATTGTATACAAGTGGCTTTGCGCAGAGTGTATTCACGGCGGACGGCGCAGGTCAATCCATTTTCTCAAGCGTCTGTTTCATTCGTCGGAAGCCGGTTTTGCTGTGGCTTTTCGTCGCATGTGGCGCCTTTCGAGAATTATTGTATACAAAAAAATAATTCATTGTGTTCTATTTGTGGCATCGGTCTGCGGCACTTGAGCGCAGCCCCACGACTTTCCCAATAACAAAATGAGGACGGCACCATGAGCGCTTTAACCTTGAAAGTCGCAGTCAACCTGGTCAATCAGGCCATCAGCACCGGACGCGGCATCAACGCCGCGCCGCTGACCATCGCGGTACTCGATACCGGCGGCCACCTGATCACCCTGCAACGCGAAGACGGCGCCAGCCTGCTGCGCCCCAACATCGCCATCGGCAAAGCCTGGGGCGCCATCGCCCTGGGCAAGGGCTCACGCCTGCTGGCGCTGGACGCCCAACAACGCCCGGCGTTCATCGCCGCACTCAACAGCATGGGCCAGGGCAGCGTCGTCCCGGCCCCGGGCGGGGTGTTGATTCGTGATCAGGCGGGGAACGTGCTGGGCGCGATCGGGATCAGCGGCGATCTGTCGGATATTGATGAGCAGGTGGCGATCAAAGCGGTGGAGGCGCTGGATTTGAGGGCGGATGCGGGGGTGGCGGCTTGATCTGTAGCGTCTGATTAACCGCTTTCGCGAGCAGGCTCGCTCCCACATTGGATTTGTGTTTAGACACCAAATGTCTGAATACCCAAGTCCACTGTGGGAGCGAGCCTGCTCGCGAAGGCGATCTTCCGTACACATCCTGCTAAACGTCTGACGCTGCTCGGAAATTCACTGAACTAGCCTTTTCATAATCAGGACATGAAAAGGCAAAGGAATGCTGGATCTATCTGCTTCAAATCGTTTGCGCATTGGTCGCTACTCCGAACAAAACCGCATCTACTTACTGACTACCAATACGGCGGGAAGGCAGCCTGTTTTCAGCGACTTTGCACTGGGTCGATTGGTCGTCAGCCAATTTCGCATCGCAGAGGAGATGGGGTTTGCCAATTCGTTGGCCTGGGTCGTCATGCCAGATCATTTTCATTGGCTGATTGAATTGAAGCGTGGTTCGCTCAGCGAGTTGATGCAGCGTACAAAATCCCTCAGCACCAAAGCCGTGAATCTCTCGACGGGTCGAAAGACCAGTCTTTGGCAATCTGGCTTTCATGATCGTGCATTGCGCAGAGAAGAAGATCTGGTGAAGTTGGCTCGGTATATCGTGGCCAACCCGTTGCGGGCTGGTCTAGTGGAGAGGCTTGGAGACTATCCGCTGTGGGATGCCATTTGGGTTTGAGCTGATATCGAGTTGCTGCCATTCGCGAGCAGGCTCGCTCCCACATTGGATAGGCGGCGGTTATAAATCTCCTGTGGGAGCGAGCCTGCTCGCGAAGCGCTCAACGAGGTCTATCAGTCCGGCTCACACCCCTTCAACACCAACCGAATGATCGTCTGCGCCGCCGCTTCGTAATCCGCCTCGTCCAGTTTGTCCTTGCCGGTGACCGCAGAGATCTGCCAGTCGAAGTCGGCGTAGGTCTGGGTCGCGGCCCAGATGCTGAACATCAGGTGGTTGGGGTCGATCGGGGCGATCTGGCCGCGGTCGATCCAGCTCTGGATGCAGTCGATATTGTGCTTGGCCTGGCTGTTGAGCTGCTCGACCAGGTCGGCGCTGAGGTGCGGGGCGCCGTGCATGATTTCGCTGGCGAACACCTTGGAGGCGAAGGGCAGGTCGCGGGAGATGCGGATCTTCGAGCGGATGTAGCCACTGAGTACTTCGCTCGGCACGCCGTCCGGGTTGAACGGAGTCGAGGCCTGCAGGATCGGCACGATGATGCTTTCCAGGACCTCGCGGTAGAGGTTTTCCTTGGACTTGAAGTAGTAGTAGACGTTGGGCTTGGGCAATCCTGCCTTGGCGGCGATGTCGCTGGTTTTGGTCGCAGCGAAGCCTTTGTCGGCAAATTCCTCACTGGCGGCACGCAGGATCAGTTCTTTGTTGCGCTCGCGGATTGTGCTCATAAACCCGGTGGTTCCTTGCCTGTTCTGGCGGTTGCGCATGGTAGCACCGGCCTCGCGCAGCGCTCAAGAATGCCCCGGCCACGGGGCGGACGGACTTCGCTGTCTCGGGGCTGAACGAACCTGCAGATCTTTGGGTGAACTCGGGAGGCGCTGCTAGAGTTCAAGGCAGCGATCAAGCCATTGGCCAGGGATTTGCCTTGTATGGCCGGGCTTCACTTTCAATTGCCGTGTGTGATTGTCGGCCTGTTCGAGTGAAATACCGTGGAAAAACGCAGACGCAGCAAAATCGCCTGGGCCATCGTTGTGCTGGGGCTTGTATTGCTGGCAGTGGTGCTGTGGCTGTTCCTCGCGTCGAACCAGCGCAAGCCCAAGCCACCGCCGCCGGCCGAACCCGTGGCAACGGTCGCAGTCAAGTTGCAGGATGTGCCGGTGTACATCGACGCCCTCGGCACTGTCACCCCGACCCGCAGCGTGACAGTGATCACCCAAGTCGACGGAATTTTAAGCTCGGTCGAATTCCAGGAAGGCCAGCAGGTGCGCAAGGGCCAGGTGATCGCCCGCATCGATGACCGCGCACTCAAGGCGCAATTGGCGGTGGCCAAGGGTACGCTGATGCACGATCAGGCGTTGCTTGCCAACGCCGTGCGCGATCTGGCGCGCTATCGCGAGCTGATCAAGGTCGGTTCCACCACCCAGCAAACCCTCGATACCCAGGCCTCCCTGGTGCAGCAACTGCAAGGTACGGTCGCTTCCGATCAGGGCAGCGTGCAGAACCTCGAAGTGCAATTGAGTTATTGCACCATCACCTCGCCGGTGGATGGCGTGGTCGGCCTGCGCCAGGTCGATCCCGGCAACTACGTGACCACCACCAGCACCACCGGGATTGCGGTCATCACCCAGATGACCCCGGCCACGGTGGTGTTCGCCGTGCCCGAAGATGATCTGGGCGCAATCAATCAGGCCATGGCCAAGGGGCCGGTGACGGTGCTGGCCTACGACCGCAACAAGCACAATCTGCTGGCCACTGGCAGTCTGCTGGCGCTGGACAACCAGGTCGATACCAGCACCGGCACGATCAAGGTCAAGGCGCAGTTTGACGATGCGGGCAAGGCGCTGTTTCCCAATCAGTTCGTCAATGCGCGACTCAAGGCCGACACGCTGACCCAGATCAGCGTGGTGCCGACCCGGGCGATCCAGCACGGCAGCAAGGGCGATTTCGTGTTCGTCGTGGTCGATCCGGGCAACAAGGTCAGCCTGCGCAACATCAAGACCGGCCCGGCGACGGGGGACGTCTCGGCAGTGCTCGACAACGGCGTGAAGGCCGGTGAGCAGGTGGTCACCGAGGGCGCCGACAAACTCGACGATGGCTCTGCGGTGAAAGTCGTCGCGCAGTGAGGAGGCGCCCAACATGAACGTCTCGCGCCCCTTCATCGAACGCCCGGTCGCTACCACGCTGTTGATGGTGGCGGTGCTGTTGCTGGGCATGCTCGGTTATCACTTGCTGTCGGTGTCGGCGTTGCCCGAGGTCGATTACCCGACTATCCAGGTCTTCACTCAATACCCCGGCGCGAGTCCCGAGGTGATCAGTTCGTCGATCACCGCGCCGCTGGAGCGTCAGCTCGGCGAGATGCCGGGCCTCAAATCGATGAGCTCCACCAGCTCCGACGGCGCTTCGGTGGTGACCCTGCAATTCGATCTGTCGCTGTCGCTGGATGTTGCCGAGCAGGAAGTGCAGGCCGCGATCAACGCCGCCGGCACGTTCCTGCCAGCCAACCTGCCGTACCCGCCGGTGTACAGCAAGGTCAATCCGGCCGACGCGCCGGTGCTGACCCTGTCGCTGACCTCCGACGTGCTGCCGCTGACCAAGGTTGAAGACCTTGCCGACACGCGGCTGGCGCAGAAAATTTCGCAGATCACCGGCGTCGGCCTGGTCACCATCAGCGGCGGTCAGCGCCCGGCGGTGCGGGTCGAGGCCAACACCTCGGCGCTGAACAATCTCGGTCTGTCCCTCGATGACCTGCGCACTTCGCTGGGCACGGCCAACGTCAATCAGGCCAAGGGCAATATCGACGGCAAATATCAGGCGTATTCGATCGGCACCAACGACCAGTTGCAGTCGGCCGAGGAGTACCGCGACCTGGTGATCGCCTACAAGAACGGCGCGCCGATCCGTCTGTCGCAGATCGCCAGTTCGACCCAGGGCCCGGAGAATCCACGCCAGGCCGCGTGGACCAATAGCACGCCGTCGATTGTCCTGAATATCCAGCGCCAGCCCGGCGCCAACGTGATCGACGTGGTTGACCGTGTGCAGCAACTGTTGCCCAAATTGCGCGCCAGTCTGCCGGCGACGCTCAAGGTCAACGTGCTCACCGATCGCACGCAAACCATTCGTGCCTCGGTCACCGACGTGCAGTACGAACTCGGTGTGGCGGTGCTGCTGGTGGTGATCGTGATTTTCCTGTTCCTGCGCAATCTCCCGGCGACGATCATTCCGGCGGTAACCGTTCCGCTGACCCTGGTCGGTACGCTTGCAGTGGCCTATGGGCTGGGCTTTTCGCTGAATAACCTGACGTTGATGGCGCTGACCATCGCCATCGGTTTCGTGGTCGATGACGCCATCGTCATGATCGAAAACATCACCCGTTACATCGAGGCCGGCGACTCGCCGATGGAGGCTGCGCTCAAGGGCTCGGAGCAGATCGGCTTCACGATCATTTCGCTGTCGGTGGCGCTGATCGCGGTGATGATTCCGCTGCTGTTCATGGGCGATGTGGTCGGGCGATTGTTCCGTGAATTTGCCATGACCGTGGCGGTGACCATCGTCATCTCGGCGCTGATCACCCTGACCCTGACGCCAATGATGTGCTCGCGCATGCTCAAGCACAGGCACGAGGAGCGCCGGGTCGATTTCTTCGACCGGATCAACGGCTATTACGTCAAGGGCCTGGACTGGGTGTTGCTGCACCGCGGGTTGACGCTGATTTCCATTGTGTTCACCGGGGCACTGACCCTGCTGATCATTGTGGTGATGCCCAAGGGCTTTTTCCCCGAGCAGGACACCGGGCTGATCCAGGGTATTTCCCAGGCCTCGCCGACGATTTCCTTCCAGCAGATGCAGATCGAACAGCAACGGCTGGCCGCACGAATTCTGAAAGATCCCGCGGTGGCCAGCCTGTCGTCGTTCGTCGGTATCGACCAGACCAACCCGACGATCAATCAGGGCAACCTGCTGATCAACCTCAAGCCCCACGGCGACCGCGACAGCAGCGCGGCAGTGATTCGCCGGCTCTCGGACGCCAACGCCGACGACGCCGGGATTCGCCTGTACCTGCACAGCGTGCAGGACCTGACGCTGGACGCCACGGTCTCGACCACCAGCTACCGCCTCGGCCTGCAGGCCACCGACCCGGATGAGCTGGAGCAGTGGACCAACACATTGCTGGCGGCGATCAAGCAGGACCCGATGTTCACCGATGTGCAGAGCCAGGCGATGCAGTTCGGCAATCAGATCCAGCTCAACTTCGACCGCGCCACCGCTTCACGTCTGGGGATCACCCCGCAAGCCATCGACGATGTGCTGTACGACGCCTTCGGCCAGCGTCAGGTGTCGACCATCTACACCCAGCTCAACCAGTATCACGTGGTGATTGCCACTGATCATCCGCCGCACAATCTGGCCGATTTGCTGACCGGGCTCTACGTCGATATTCCCGGCGGCGGGGTGGCACCGCTGTCCAGCATGGCGACCATGCAGGTGATTCGCGCGCCGGTGACCATCAACCGCCTCGGGCAATTTCCCTATGCCGACGTGTCGTTCAACCTCGCCCCCGGCCAGACCCTTGGTGCTGCAGTGACCCGGCTCAACGAGATCGAAGCCAAGGCCGGCCTGCCGCTGTCGGTGCAGGCTAATCTGGAGGGGGCGGCGGCGACGTTCGAGGCGTCACTGTCGAATCAGGTGTTTCTGGTGCTGGCGGCGATCATCGTCGTGTACCTGATGCTGGGCATTCTCTACGAGAGCTTCGTGCACCCGGTGACGATTCTTTCGACCTTGCTCTCGGCAGCGCTGGGCGCGCTGCTGGCGTTGCTGATCACCGGCACGCAGTTCGACATCATCGGCCTGATCGGCATCGTGCTGTTGATCGGGATCGTGATGAAGAACGGCATCATGATGGTCGACTTCGCGCTGGAGCTTGAGCGCGAGGGCGGGCTCGATGCCGTGGCGGCGATTCGTCAGGCGGCCGAGCTGCGTTTTCGGCCGATCCTGATGACCAGCATGGCCTCGCTGTTTGGCGCGGTGCCACTGGCGCTGGGCACCGGGATCGGTTCGGAGCTGCGTCATCCGCTGGGCATCGCGATCATCGGCGGGCTGCTGCTCAGTCAGTTGTTGACGCTGTTTTCGACCCCGGTGATTTTCCTCGCCATGCACAGTCTGGAGCAGCGTTTCACTCGGCGCCGGCCAGCGCTGGTCGAGGCCTATCGCGATGAACCTTAGCGCGCCGTTCATCCAGCGCCCGATCGCCACCACGTTGCTGGCGGTGGGGCTGGCGCTGTTCGGCGTGTTGGCGTTCAACCTGCTGCCAGTGGCGCCGCTGCCGGAAGTGGATTTCCCCACCATCAGCGTGCGCGCTTCGTTGCCCGGCGCTGATCCGAGCACTGTCGCATCGTCGGTGGCGACGCCGCTGGAGCGCCAGTTCGGGCAGATCGCCGGGGTCACTGAAATGACCTCGTCGAGTTCGCTGGGGGCGACGCGCATCACCCTGCAGTTCGACCTCAACCGCGACATCGACGGCGCCGCCCGGGACGTGCAGGCGGCGATCAACGCGGCGCGCAGCAATCTGCCGAGCGACCTGTCCGGCAACCCGACCTACCGCAAGGTCAACCCGGCCGACTCGCCGATCCTGATCCTCAGCCTGACCTCCGACACCGCGACACGCGGGCAGATGTATGACGTGGCCTCGACCCTGCTTGAGCAACGCCTGTTGCAGACCACCGGGGTCGGCGACGTGACGGTGGGCGGCGCGGCGCTGCCGGCGGTACGCATCGAGCTCAACCCGGATCGGCTCAACCGCTATGGCGTCAGCCTCGAACAGGTGCGCCAGGTGATTCAGGCGTCCAACGTCAATCTGCCCAAGGGCACGGTGGCGCTCGGCGCTCAATCCTATGGCCTCAAGGCCAACGACATGCTCTATCAGGGCGCCGATTACGGGCCGTTGGTGGTGAAGAAAAACAATGGCGATCTGGTGCGCATTTCTGATCTGGGCGACGTCACCGAAGACGTCGAAGACCTGCGCAACTTCGGCCTGTCCAACGGCAAACCAGCGGTGCTGCTGGTGGTGTTCAAGCAGCCCGGGGCCAACGTCATCGACACCGTGGATGCGGTGAAGGCCGACCTGCCGTTTCTGCAAAGTTCGATCCCTTCGGCGATCAAGATCAACATCCTGATGGATCGCACCACCACCATTCGTGCGTCGTTGCATGACGTGGAAATGACCCTGCTGATTTCCATCGCACTGGTGACGCTGGTGACGTTCGCGTTCTTCCGCGACTGGCGCAGCACGCTGATCCCGGCCATCGTCGTGCCGTTGTCGCTGCTCGGCACGTTTGGCGCGATGTACTTTCTCGGCTATAGCCTGAACAACCTGTCGTTGATGGCGCTGACCATTTCCACCGGGTTTGTGGTGGACGATGCGATCGTGGTGGTCGAGAACATCATGCGCCATCTGGAGAAGGGCGAAAGCCGTGTGCAGGCGGCGCTGGCCGGGGCGCGCGAGGTCGGCTTCACGGTGATGACCATCAGTGTGTCGCTGGTGGCGGTGTTCATTCCGTTACTGCTGATGGGCGGCATAGTCGGGCGACTGTTTCGCGAGTTTTCGATTTCGCTGTCGGTGGCCATCGTGATTTCGATGCTGGTATCACTGACCGTGACGCCGATGCTCGCCAGCGTGCTGCTGCGTACCAATGAGCAGGCTGGGGACGGCGAAGATCATCCGGATTCGCGCTTTCACCGCTTCTATGACCGCACCCTGGGCTGGGTGGTGGAGCATTCGTTCCTGATGGGGTTGCTGACGTTGCTGGTGATCGTGCTGGCGTGCGTCCTGTACGTGATGGTGCCCAAGGGCTTTTTCCCGCAGGAAGACACCGGGCGCATGTCCGGCAGCATCATCGCGGCGCAGAGCATTTCCTTCGGGGCGATCCAGTCGAACTTCAGCGAGATCAACCAGAAGGTGCTGAGCAATCCGAACGTGGCCACCGTCGGTGGTTTTGTCGGCGGTGGCGGCGGGATCGGCGGCGCGGTCAACAGTGCGCAGTTGTTCATTACCCTCAAATCACTGGCCGATCGCAAGGACAGCGCCGATCAGGTCATCGGGCAGATTCGCCGCACCCTGGGCGACATGCCCGGCACGCGCCTGTACCTGCAATCAGCGCAGGACATCACCGTTGGCGGGCGGCAGAGCGGGGCGCAGTATCAGTACACGATGACCGCCGATGACCAGAGCACCCTCGATGAATGGGTGCCCAAAGTCGTGGCGGCGCTGCACACCTTGCCGCAACTGACCGACATCAACACCGATCAGCAGGACAACAGCCTGATGGCCAGCGTCACCGTCAATCGTGATGCGGCGGCGCGACTGGGCGTGAGCATGTCGGCCATCGACCAGACGCTGTATGACGCGTTCGGCCAGCGTCAGGTCTCGACCATCTACCGTTCCGCCAACCAGTACCACGTAGTGATGGAAGTTGCGCCGCCGTACTGGGCTGACCCGGCCACCCTGAAAAATGTCTACGTGCCGGTGGGCACGGCGGCCGTCACCACCAAGGGCGCTGCGGCGGCGCCGAACCTCAGCGCCACCGCTTCGCAACCGTTGGTGCCGCTGTCGGCTGTTGCTGATTATTCGGTGGGGCGCACAGCGATTTCGATCAGTCATCAGGGCACCTTTCCAGCGGTGACCGCTTCGTTCAACCTCGCGCCAGGCGTATCCATCGGTCAGGCGACGGCGTTAGTGGAAAACGCCGTGAAGCAATTGCGCATGCCGGCCAGCGTGGTCGGCCAGTTCGCCGGCACCGCGCAGGTGTTCCAGTCTTCGGTGGCCAGTGAACCGCTGCTGATCGTCGCGGCGCTGCTGTCGGTGTATGTCGTGCTGGGGATGCTTTACGAGAGTCTGGTGCATCCGCTGACGATTCTTTCGACCTTGCCCTCGGCCGGGGTCGGTGCGTTGATCGCGTTGCTGCTGACGGGGACTGAACTGTCGATCATCGCGCTGGTGGGGGTGATTCTGTTGATCGGGATCGTGAAGAAGAACGCGATCATGATGATCGACTTCGCCATCACCGAGCGCCGCGAATTCGGCCTCAGCGCGAAAGAAGCGATTCGCCGCGCCTGTCTGATCCGTTTCCGGCCGATCATGATGACCACGCTGGCGGCAATTCTTGGCGCGCTGCCGCTGGTGCTCGGCACCGGCTATGGCTCGGAGCTGCGCCGACCGTTGGGGATTTCGATCATTGGCGGCTTGCTGTTCAGCCAGTTGCTGACGCTGTACACCACGCCGGTGATCTACCTTTGGCTGGATCGGGCGTCGCAGCGCCTGAAGCGTAAGGAGCAATAGATGAAACGTCGCAAATCCCCTGTGGGAGCGGGCTTGCTCGCGAAGGCGTCGGGTCAGCCAGCATTGATGGTGAAGGTGAAATCGCTTTCGCGAGCAAGCCCGCTCCCACAGGGGTTAGTGCTGGCATTGATCATGGCGCTGTTGTTGAGTGGCTGCATGGTCGGTCCGGATTATCAGAAACCGGCCATGGAACTGCCGACCTCCTTCAAGGAAGGCACCCAATGGCAGCGCGCCCAGGCCAATCCGCAGGGGGCGCTGAACAGTCAGTGGTGGCGGATTTATCAGGATCCGATACTCAACGATCTGGTCGAGCGCTCGGCCATGGCCAACCCGTCGATCATTGGCGCCGAAGCGGCGTATCGGCTGGCGCAGGCACAAGTGGCATCGAGCCGCGCCGGGTTGTGGCCGACGGTGGGCGTGGGCTTGTCCGGCGCGCGCGGGGTCGGTGGCGGGGCCAGCGGCAGCACCACCAGCGGCTTGACCGGCACCAGCAGCAGTGGCGGCACCGTCGAGCAATCCGTCAGCGCGACCTTGAGCGCCAGTTGGGAGCCGGATCTGTGGGGCCAGGTGCGGCGCGGCATCGAATCGAGCCAGGCCTCGCTGCAATCGTCCGATGCCTTGCTGGCCGGGGTGCGGCTGTCGATTGGAGCGAGCGTAGCGACCAATTATCTGGGGCTGCGGCAACTGGATATCGACATCGATCTGTTGCAGCAACAGCAGACCATCAACCAGCAACTGCTGACGATGATCCAGGCGCAAACCGTGCAGGGTACGGCGACCAACGATCAATTGCTGGTGGCGCAGGATCAATTGAGCACGGTGATTGCCGCGCTGCAAACCGCGCAGCGTTCACGCGAGCAGGCCGAGCATGCATTGGCGGTGCTGGTGGGCGTGGCGCCGGCGCAGTTCAATCTGCCCAAGGCTGCCGACTATCAGTTCACCACGCCGATGCCGCCGCCGGTGCTGCCGTCGAATCTGCTATTGCGGCGTCCTGATGTAGTCTCGGCCGAACGCCTGGCAGCAGCGGCCAACGCGCGAATCGGCGTCGCCGAAGCGGCGTTTTTCCCGACCCTGAGCCTGACCGCCGAAGGCGGTTTTCGCGGCACGGCGCTGGGCGGTCTGTTCTCGGTGCCGAACCGCATCTGGACCCTCGGCCCGGCGCTGGCCGAAACGATTTTCGACGGCGGCGCCCGCGAAGCCGCCAAGCAGGAAGCCGAAGCCACCTACGATCAGGACGTGGCGAATTATCGCGGCACGGTGCTCGGTGCGTTGCAGAACGTCGAGGACAACCTGTCGGCGATCAATCACCTGCACACCCAGGCGCAGGCCTACGAGCAGATGTTCCAGCGCAATCAGCAATTGTTCGGCAGCCAGCAGGCGCAGCAGCGCGCGGGCACGGTCAGCCAGCAAGCGGTATTGACTCAGCAATTGGTGCTGTTGCAGGCCGAGCAGAACCTGCGCGACACGCAAGGTTTGCTCAGTCAGGGCAGTGTCGCGCTGTTCCAGAGCCTGGGGGGTGGCTGGCAGGTGCCTTAGCGTCTCGCTCCCGTGAGTGCGGCGCGGTATGCTGCGCGCACTTTTTTCATGTAGGGAAGCCTGACCCATGGCAGGAAGCAGTTTGCTGGTGCTGATCGACGACATCGCTACGGTTCTGGATGATGTGGCGTTGATGAGCAAAATGGCCGCCAAGAAGACCGCCGGCGTACTCGGCGATGACCTGGCGCTCAATGCCCAGCAAGTCTCCGGCGTGCGCGCCGAGCGGGAAATTCCCGTGGTCTGGGCGGTGGCCAAGGGCTCGTTTCTCAACAAACTGATTCTGGTGCCGTCGGCGTTGGCGATCAGTGCGTTTGTGCCGTGGCTGGTGACGCCGCTGTTAATGGTCGGCGGCGCCTATCTGTGCTTCGAAGGCTTCGAGAAACTCGCGCACAAGTTCCTGCACAGCAAGGCCGAAGATGACGCCGGACATGCGCAATTGACCGAGGCCGTGGCCGCGCCGAGCACCGATCTGGTGGCTTACGAGAAGGACAAGATCAAAGGCGCGATCCGCACCGATTTCATCCTTTCGGCGGAAATCATCGCCATCACCCTCGGCACCGTGGCCGACGCTTCGCTGACCCAGCAAGTGATCGTGATGTCCGGCATCGCCATCGTCATGACTGTCGGTGTTTATGGTCTGGTGGCCGGCATCGTCAAACTCGACGACCTCGGCCTGTGGCTGACGCAGAAACCCGGTGCCGCAGCGAAAAGCATCGGCAACGCGATCCTGCGCGCCGCGCCGTACATGATGAAAGGCCTGTCGGTGATCGGCACGGCGGCGATGTTCCTGGTCGGCGGCGGCATCCTCACCCACGGCATTCCTGCGGTGCATCACTGGATTGAAAGTGTGGGTGCGGCGTCCGGTAGTGTCGGGTTTGCAGTCCCGGTGCTGCTCAATGGCGTGGCCGGGATTATTGCCGGGGGCGTGGTGTTGCTCGCGGTGAGCCTGGTTGGCAAATTGTGGAAAGCTGTGCGGGCGTAAGGACGCCCGCAGGTGTTCATGCCGGGCGATCAGCGCTCTTCAGCAGATGCTTCGACAGGTAGTGCGCGACGGCTTCATCGGTGCATCGGCCGATGATCTCCGCTTCGGGCAGTGCCTGTATCAACTCGGCATGTGCGTTGCCCATCAGCACGCCTTTGCCGACACTGGCCAGCATGTCGGCGTCGTTCATGGCGTCACCAAACGCGATGCAGGCCTGAATGGGCACGTTGAGGAATTCGGCCAGCTGCTTCAGGGCATTGCCCTTGGAGACGTCTCTGGCCATGACCTCCAGGCACCATGGAAACGTGAATACCGTGCCGATCTGATCGCCCAGCCGTTGTTCCAGCCGCGCCTGCAGCCTGAGCAGGGCGTCATGATCCTTGCTGCGTTGAAAGAAAAACACTTTCTGCACAGCCTGCAGCGGCAGATTCTCGGTCGCGCAGAGTGTTGGCTGGAAGTCCGGGTTCTGGCTGAAGTCCTTCAGGTTTTCGTCTTCTCGACTCATCAGCCAGCAGGATCGGCAGTAAAGGTTGATGGTCAGGTCGGTGTCGGCGCGGGTTTCCTCGAGCAATGTCTGAACAACGGCGGTCGATAATTCCGCGCTCAGTGAAAGCCCGCCACAGGTGCTGGAGATGCGCGCGCCATTGGCGGTGATCAGGTGAACCGGCGGTGACTGACTGTCGAGCAATGACTCGACGTCCGTCTGATGCCGACCCGTTGCCAGCACGATGTGATGACCTGCGCGTTTCAGGCTGTGAATCACGCTTTTGGTAAAGGCACCGAAAGTATCGCCTGGCAGCAGCAGCGTGCCATCCAGGTCAGAGGCAATAAGCAAGTACATCATGACTCCTCGGAAGGGATCGCCTGCCCACCCAGTTGACCGGGCGTACGCCGCTGCCTGAAAGACGAAAGGGCGGCGTCAGTCTTTACCCGGGCTGGCGCAGAAGGGCAGGCATATGAAAAGAATGTCGGGCGTGCAGACGCGCTGACAAGCTCGGCGGGGCCGATGCTTGCCAGCGGTTGGAAGCGCTTACTCGGCAATCTGCAGCTTGCGCGACTCGGTGTACACGTAACGGACTTTCTCGTACTCGAACGGCGAGTTCATCTGGCCGTAGCGGAAGTTGGTCTGGTAGCGCTTGTCGACCGCGCGCAGGGCCCAGATTTCCGGGTGGTTTTCGCTGACTTTCGACACGTTCAGGTAGTTGATCGCCGATTCGGCGGTGTAGTCGACGGCCAGGCCGGCGGTGTCGCGGATGTTCGACGGGCCGAGGATCGGCAACACGAAGTAGGCGCCGCCCGGTACGCCGTAGAAGCCCAGGGTCTGACCGAAGTCTTCGCTCTGGCGCGGCAGGCCCATGGCGGTGGCCGGGTCCCACAGACCGGCGACGCCGATGGTGGTGTTGAGCAGCAGCCGCGCCGTGGTTTCCATCGAGCGCTTGCCCTTGAACTGCAGCAGGCTGTTGACCAGGTTCGGCACGTCGCCGAGGTTGTTGAAGAAGTTGCTCACCCCGGTACGCAGGAAGCTTGGCGTCACGTAGCGATAACCGTCGACCACTGGCAGGAACACCCATTGGTCGAAGCGGTAGTTGAAGTGGTAGACGCGGCGGTTCCACGACTCCAACGGGTCGTAAACGTTGAGCGCGTTAAGCGTCGAGCGTTCGAATTCACGCTGGTCCAGACCAGGGTTGAACTTGAGTTTGGACAGCGGTTCCTTGAAGCCGTCGTTGTCGACCACCACTGGCGCGTTGGCTTTGCTGTTGTCGGCCTGGGCCACGCCTGCACTGAGGAGCGCTGCAATCAGCAGGAGATATTTAGCCACGGAAGAACTCCAGCATGGCGTCGCTGTTGACGCGGTAGTTAAGGTTGCCGCAATGGCCGCCGTAAGGATAAACGGTCAGGCGATCGCCGAAGGTCTTGCGCAGGAAACCGAGGTCGCCGGGGCCGAGGATCACATCGTCGGCGTTATGCATGACGGCGATTTTCGGGCTGTCGTGCAGGTAATCCTTGAGCGCGTACAGGCTGACCTGGTCGATCAGTTGCAACAGGCTGCCGCCGTCGGTGCGCGCGCGCCACATCGGGATTACCTGTTCGGTCAGGTAGCAGTCGAAGTCGCATTGCAGCGCACGCTTGAGGAATGGCGTGAGGCTGGTGCCTTCGGTGATCGGGAATTTCGGCGGGGTGATCAGGCCGCGACGGTTGATCAGGTCGGAAGTGAAGGCAATGTCGGCCGCCGAGAAACGGAACGAGGTGCCGATCAGCATCGCCATCTGTTCGTTGGTCAGATGCTGTTTCGACTGCTGGAAGTCGTAGAGCAGGGCGTCGTTGAGGTCGATGTAGCCTTTCTGCTGGAAGTAGCGGGTCAGCTTGTTCAGCACCAGTTCATAGAAGGTGGTGCTGTTGTTGATGCCTTTCACCTCGGTCTGCACCAGCTTGTCGAGGTTGGTGATCGAGGTATAGAGGTTGACCGGCGGGTTGAGCAGCAGGACTTTCTTGAAGTTGAAGCTGCGCCGGGTTTCGTCCAGGTGCGCGACGAACGCGGCATCCAGCGCACCGAGGCTGTAGCCGCTGAGGTAGTACTCGGTGACCGGCAATTTCGGATGTTGCGCGCGCACGGCTTGCATCACCCGGTACATGTCTTCGGCGTCTTCCTTGGTGATGCCCGGGGTGGCGAAGCGTGAGGCGGCGCTGATGAAGTCGAAGCTGGTCGGCGACGACAACTGCACGACGTGGTAGCCGGCCTTGTAATAGAGCTTCTTCAGGTATTCGTTGATCGCGCTGTCATAGCGCGCGCCGGTGCCGGCGATCAGGAAGATCAGCGGCGCCGGTTTGTCCTGCTCGGCGATGCGGTACGTGAGTTTTTTCACGGCCCAGAAATTGTCCGGGAGAATGAATGCCCGTTCCGGGCGCAGGGTAATGCTGTGGTCGGACTGGTTGATCTCGTCGTCCGACGGCAATTCCGGGCGCAGGTCCGGTGGCGTCGTGGCGATGGTCGCCTCGAACGGGTTGGTCAGGGGATAGCCATAACCGGCGGCATCGATATCCACCGCCAGTGCGGACGCACTCAGAATAAGGCCGCAGAAAAGCGCGGCGAAGCGCAAGGAACGGAGCATGACTGGATCCCTTAAAGGAAGGTGCCGAATGAAGTTCGCAGGCTATGACCACCGGGGTTGCGCCAAAGTGCCATGCCTCGGCACCAAACAGGCAGAATTCGGAGTAATAGTAGCTGGACGATACACTTTGCAAGGCGCGGATGACCAGTTAACAGTTGTTAGTACTTGCCAACGGTACAAGTGCGATTAAGCTGGCCGCCGATTTCGTTGATTGGAGAGATTCATGTCCCGCCGCTTGCCCGTGATCCTGTTGCTCGTTCTGTTGCCGCTGTGGCTGGCCGCCAGTTATGGCGCGCGTTATGGCTTTATGGAGGACGGACGGTGGGTTGGCATCTGCGTCGATGAAGCGAGCCGTTGGGAATGCTCGGTACGTTCGAACCTCGGGCTGATGATCCACTTCAAGGTGTTGGGCTGGACCGCGCTGGGTGCAGCGCTGCTGGGATTTGTACTGCCCGGGCGGGCAGGGTGGTGGCTGGCGGTGCTGGCGCTGGTGTTCGGGTTGCCGGCGCTGGCGTTGTACAACACGACTTTGGCGGTATTTGCGGTGGTGATTGCCGGGTTGCGGTTGGTCCGGGAATCCCGTAGCGCCTGATAGTCAGCCTTCGCGAGCAAGCCCGCTCCCACATTTAATCGAGTTCCTTCAGTTGGAATGCAATCAAATGTGGGAGCGGGCTTGCTCGCGAAGGGGCAAGACTGGCCTCTGGAGATCAGCCCTTGCGAACCCGCAGGCAGCGCCAAAGTGCCGCCACCAGCAACCCGCTGACCAACGCCCAGCCCCATGCCTGCTGATTCAACAATCCCTCTTCATACAACTGCGGCGCAATGCCGGCATCGATGATAAAGGTCAGCAGGGCGATTTCCCGACGCGGCACACTGACCGGTCGGCACACGTAAACCAGCGCCGGCAGGATGAACGCCATGCTGGCAAAGCTGCGATAACGTGCGTCGAAGACCATCTCCAGCATCATCACCGCCGCCGCGAAACCTGCCAGCGCCACCAGCCAGCCGGCACGGCGCTCGAGCCGATTGAAGACGCGTTCACGCCAACCCTGGCGGGCGCTCAGGCTCAGCGCGGCATGGGCCAGCACTAACAGATTCAATACCGTCAGCAAACCGACCCACAGCCATTCGCTGGCAAACCGCGTGGTCACTCGCGCCAGATCACCCCAGGCGCCGATCGAGCAGGCGGCCAGCGCACCGAGCAGCGGCAGGATCAATGCCGATCGGGTGGTGCGCACCCGGCCGCCGAGCAGCAGCGTGCCGAGGAAGATCAGCCCGCCAACCCCCAGCCATTCCTTCCAGTACGGCACGTTGGTCACCGGTCCGGCGAGCACACCCTTGTCCTGGCGATCGGCATCAAACAGGCCCCAATAGCCGCCGACCGCACCTTCGCTGCCACGCTTCCATGGCTGGTCGAACGCCTCGATCAGGTTGTAATGCCAGCCTTCCTTCTCGGCCATCGCGACAAAACCGCGAATGAACTTGGCCTCGTTGACCCGGCTCGGCAGGGCGGTCTCGCGCTGGCGACCTTCGCTGGGCCAACCGGTTTCGCCGATCATCACGTCCTTGGGCGCGAACTTGTTGCCGAACACCTGACGCACATCCGCCACATGTTGCAGCGCGACGTCGATGTTCGACGGATCGTCTTCCCAGTACGGCAACAGGTGAATGGTCAGGAAATCCACCGCCGGCGCGACTTCCGGGTGCTTGAGCCAGAACTCCCAGACATCGGCATAGGTGACCGGTTGCTTGACCTGGCTTTTGACCTTGTTGATCAGTCTGGCCAGTTGCGCGCCGGTGACTTCCTTGCGCAGCAAGGCTTCGTTGCCGACGATCACCGCGCTGACCACATCCGGGTTGGCGTTGGCCGAGGCGATCAACTGGTCGACCTCTTTTTCGGTGTCCACCGGGTTGCTGTTGACCCAGGCGCCGATCATCAGCTTCAAACCGTGTTTGCGCGCCAGTTCCGGCAGCGCTTCGAGGCCGGTCATCGAATAGGTGCGGATGCACTCGAAGCGCGTCGCCAGCAGGGCGAGGTCGGCGTCCATGCGCTCCGGGCGCAGTTTGAACGGTACGTCGAACGGCGACTGATCCTTGTCGAACGGCGTGTAGGAGGCGCATTGCAACTTGTGCGTCGGGGTCGCGGCGTCCGGCAGGATCACCGGTTTGCCGAGGCCGTACCAGAAGCCGCCGAGGGCAAACAGGCCGAGCAGGCAGGCGAAGAGGTAAGGAAGAAAGGGAAAGCGGGAAGTCGCGGACATGGTCAGGCCGAGTGGCTGCAAAGCGACGCATGTTACCTGCATTTTTCAGCGGTTGGTGGCCTGCATGATTTGCCCATGCAAAGTTCGGGCGGATTGTCTGGCGCCATTTATTCGGAGGCGATTAATGGCCTTCTGATGTCGTTTCTCGGTGTATTGAGGTCGCTGACAGAGCAGGTCGCTGCGGGCGTCAGGCCGATGATCGAAAGCGTCAGCACTCCACTGGCGTTCAAGCGAGTTTGCGGTCAGGCGTGATGGGGGCGCTGTGCACCATAACAATACGTTGACGATGCCCGGCATCCGTCGGGCGCAGCATTTCGGGGAAGTAAACGATGAAGATGCGACGACTTTTAGGCGCAGGTGCCGCTCTGGTGCTTGCGATGAGTTCCACATTCGCCAGCGCTGAAAAACAGACCCTGAACATCGGTTACGTTGACGGCTGGTCCGACAGCGTCGCGACCACCCATGTGGCGGCCGAGGTGATCAAGCAGAAACTCGGCTACGACGTGAAGTTGCAAGCCGTCGCCACCGGGATCATGTGGCAGGGCGTGGCCACCGGCAAACTCGATGCGATGCTTTCGGCCTGGCTGCCGGTCACCCACGGCGAATACTGGGCGAAGAACAAGGATCTGGTCGTGGATTACGGCCCGAACTTCAAGGATGCGAAAATCGGCCTGATCGTGCCGGAGTACGTCAAAGCGAAATCGATCGAAGACCTCAAGACCGATGACAGCTTCAAGAACCGCATCGTCGGCATCGACGCCGGTTCAGGCGTAATGCTCAAAACCGATCAGGCGATCAAGGATTACGGCCTGGACAAATATACGCTCAAGGCCAGTTCCGGCGCCGGCATGATTGCCGAGCTGACCCGCGCCGAGAAAAAGAACGAGTCGATTGCGGTCACCGGTTGGGTGCCGCACTGGATGTTCGCCAAGTGGAAACTGCGTTTCCTCGACGACCCGAAAGGCGTGTACGGCGCGGCTGAAACCGTGAACAGCATCGGCAGCAAAGAGCTGGATGCCAAGGCTCCAGAAGTTGCCAAGTTCCTGAAAAACTTCCAGTGGGCGTCGAAAGACGAGATCGGCGAAGTCATGCTGGCCATCCAGGACGGCGCCAAGCCAGAAGCGGCAGCCAAGGATTGGGTCGCCAAGCACCCGGATCGCGTGGCTGACTGGACCAAATAACCCAGACACTGCAATAACCCTGTGGGAGCGGGCTTGCTCGCGAAGGCGTCGTATCAGTCACATTTGCATTGACTGGCACACCGCCTTCGCGAGCAAGCCCGCTCCCACATTTGTTTCTTGTGCACCCTTCTTTACAGGGTTTACGGCTGTTTCAAAGCCTCTTTCCATTTCTTTCGGCTAATTACCGTCCGAAAATTGGCGAAAACGTCATGTCGTTCTAATACTAAGGTCGTCTGGAACCCGTTCCGCAGCCGCATACAGTGGATACGTTCCAACAATAATCTGTGCTGCGAGGATAAAAACAATGAACGACAGCATTTACCTCTCGATTCAAAACAGCCCGCGCTTCAAGGAGCTGGTGAGAAAAAGGGAACGATTCGCCTGGATTCTCTCGGCAATCATGCTCGGGCTTTACTCCGCATTCATTCTGCTGATCGCCTACGGGCCGCAAGTGCTCGGGGCGAAACTCAGTCCGGGATCTTCGATTACCTGGGGCATTCCGATTGGTGTCGGCTTGATTGTCTCGGCCTTCATCCTGACCGCGATCTACGTACGGCGCGCCAATGGCGAGTTTGACGACCTGAACAATGCGATTCTCAAGGAGGCTCAGCAATGATCCGGCGTCTACTGGCTCTTTTGAGCATCGCAGCGTTCGCTCCAGCCGTCTGGGCCGCTGACGCCTTGACCGGCGAAGTCCACAAACAACCGCTCAACGTTTCCGCCATCGCCATGTTCGTGGTGTTCGTCGGTGCGACCCTGTGCATCACCTACTGGGCCTCCAAGCGCAACAAGTCGGCCGCCGACTACTATGCGGCGGGCGGCAAGATCACTGGTTTTCAGAATGGTCTGGCGATTGCCGGTGACTACATGTCGGCGGCATCCTTCCTGGGGATTTCCGCGCTGGTGTTCACCTCCGGCTACGACGGCCTGATCTACTCGATCGGCTTTCTGGTGGGCTGGCCGATCATTCTGTTCCTGATCGCCGAGCGTCTGCGTAACCTGGGCAAATACACCTTTGCCGACGTGGCGTCCTACCGCCTCGGGCAAACCCAGATCCGCACCCTGTCTGCCTGCGGTTCGCTGGTGGTGGTAGCGTTCTACCTGATCGCGCAAATGGTGGGTGCCGGCAAGCTGATCCAGCTGCTGTTCGGTCTCGACTACTACGTTGCGGTGATTCTGGTCGGTATCCTGATGTGCATGTACGTGCTGTTTGGCGGCATGCTGGCGACCACCTGGGTGCAGATCATCAAGGCTGTGCTGTTGCTGTCCGGTGCCTCGTTCATGGCGCTGATGGTGATGAAACACGTCAACTTCGACTTCAACACACTGTTCTCCGAGGCAATCAAGGTTCACCCGAAAGGTGAAGCGATCATGAGCCCGGGCGGTCTGGTGAAAGATCCGATTTCGGCGTTCTCCCTGGGCCTGGCCCTGATGTTCGGTACCGCTGGTCTGCCGCACATCCTGATGCGCTTCTTCACCGTGAGTGACGCCAAAGAAGCCCGCAAGAGCGTGCTGTACGCCACCGGTTTCATTGGCTACTTCTACATCCTGACCTTCATCATCGGCTTCGGCGCGATTCTGCTGGTCAGCACCAATCCTGACTTCAAGGACGCGGCGGGCGCTCTGCTCGGCGGCAACAACATGGCGGCGGTGCACCTGGCTGACGCAGTGGGTGGCAGCATCTTCCTCGGCTTCATCTCGGCGGTGGCGTTCGCGACCATTCTGGCGGTAGTGGCGGGTCTGACTCTGGCCGGTGCTTCGGCGGTGTCGCACGACCTGTATGCCAGCGTGATCAAGAAGGGCAAGGCCAACGACAAGGATGAGATTCGCGTGTCGAAGATCACCACCATCGCACTGGGTGTGCTGGCGATCGGCTTGGGCATCCTGTTCGAAAGCCAGAACATTGCGTTCATGGTTGGCCTGGCGTTCTCCATCGCGGCGAGCTGCAACTTCCCGGTGCTGTTGCTTTCGATGTACTGGAAGAAGCTGACCACCCGCGGCGCGATGATCGGCGGCTGGCTGGGGCTGGTGAGTGCGGTGGGGCTGATGATCCTTGGCCCGACCATCTGGGTGCAGATTCTGCATCACGAGAAGGCGATCTTCCCGTACGAGTATCCGGCGCTGTTCTCGATGGTGATCGCGTTCATCGGGATCTGGTTCTTCTCGATCACCGACAAGTCGGCTGCGGCCGAGAACGAGCGGGCGCTGTTCTTCCCGCAGTTTGTGCGTTCGCAGACGGGGTTGGGGGCGAGTGGGGCGGTTTCGCACTGATCGCTGATTAGATGTTTTGAGTGGAATGCCCCGGTTGAGAGATCGGGGCATTTTTTTGTGGGCGGTTATCGGGCTAGGGCCTTGGTGTTTGGTGGTTATTGAGTACATATCCGTTGCTGCGGTAACGGCTACTTAGGGTTCCGCCCTTACGGC
The DNA here is from genome assembly GCF_023100605.1 of Pseudomonas sp. MWU12-2020. Lineage (NCBI taxonomy): Bacteria > Pseudomonadati > Pseudomonadota > Gammaproteobacteria > Pseudomonadales > Pseudomonadaceae > Pseudomonas > Pseudomonas sp. MWU12-2020. The sequence goes on along the minus strand of NZ_JALMEX010000008.1, from coordinate 98,773 downwards.
GGGTCACTTTTGGCAAACGCCCCAAAAGTAACCAAAAGGTCTGTGCCCTGACGTTCGGCCCTCGCCTGGGCTCGGGTTCCTTCGCTCCGGGATTCATCCGGGGGGCAGCGCCTACGGTTTGCTTCGCTGCACCTCCTCTCGCTGTGTTTGGCTGCGCCAAACGGTCGCTGCGCTCCCACCCCCGGATAAATCCCTCCCCTCAGCCTGCCGACGGGCCCTCAGATCAAAATCAAAAGCGGTACTCGAGCTAACGCTCATTGTGTTGAGTGGGGCGGCTGCGCCGCAGGGGCAGCATGCAATCTGAACTGTACCTGCTGGCGATGGCGGCCTACGAGCCGACCGATCTCTAACTGAATGCACTCAATCCAACTGTGGGAGCGGGCTTGCTCGCGAAGGCGGCCTACCAGCCGACCAAACTCCAAATGAAAACACCCAATCCCATGTAGGAGCTGCCGAAGGCTGTGATCTTTTGATCTGCTTTGGCTTTGGCTTTGGCTTTGGCTTTGGCTTTGGCTTTGGCTTTGGCTTTGGCTTTTGATGTGGCTTTTGATCTTCTGCCCCTTCGGCAGGCCGAGCGAAGGTGTCCATCAGGGGGTAGGCGCGCAGCGCCATGCGGCGAAGCCGCATACATCGAGAGGAGGTGCAGCGAAGCAAACCGGAGGCGATGCCCCCGGATGGACACCGTAGCGAGGGAACACTGAGCCTCAGCGAAGTGCCGTACGCCGGGGCAAAGCCTTTTGGGTTACCTTTTCGGCGTTTGGAAAAGGTGACTCGCTGTAAGAGCGAAACCATAGGAGGCCGTTACCGCAGCAACGGATATACACCCAAAACCCCAAACCCCCAAAACCCAGTCGGCCCCTAGGCCGCTGCGACCAAACAAACAAAAACGGCCTCTATATAAGAGGCCGTTCCCGATACAACTTCAAGACGTTATCGCAAGACAGGTCTTATTTGCGATCTTCCAGCTTGGTGATATCACGCGACTCATAGCCAGTATACAACTGGCGCGGACGGCCAATCTTGTACGGGCTGGAGAGCATTTCTTTCCAGTGCGAGATCCAGCCGACGGTACGGGCCAGAGCGAAGATCACAGTGAACATGCTGGTTGGAATGCCGATCGCCTTGAGGATGATCCCCGAGTAGAAGTCGACGTTCGGGTACAGCGAGCGCTCGATGAAGTACGGGTCGGTCAGCGCGATCTCTTCCAGGCGCATGGCCAGTTCGAGTTGCGGGTCGTTGTTGATGCCCAGTTCTTTCAGCACTTCGTCGCAGGTCTGCTTCATCACAGTCGCGCGAGGGTCGCGGTTCTTGTAAACCCGGTGACCGAAGCCCATCAGCTTGAACGGATCGTTCTTGTCCTTGGCCTTGGCGATGAACTTGTCGATGTTGGACACATCGCCAATCTCGTCAAGCATGGTCAATACGGCTTCGTTCGCACCGCCGTGGGCAGGGCCCCACAGTGCGGCGATACCGGCGGCGATACAGGCGAACGGGTTGGCACCCGAGGAGCCTGCCAGACGCACGGTGGAGGTCGATGCGTTCTGCTCGTGGTCGGCATGGAGGATGAAGATCCGGTCCATGGCCTTGGCGAGTACCGGGCTGATCGGTTTGATCTCGCACGGGGTGTTGAACATCATGTGCAGGAAGTTTTCCGCGTACGTCAGGTCGTTGCGCGGGTACATCATGGGTTGGCCCATGGAGTACTTGTAAACCATCGCTGCCAGGGTCGGCATCTTGGCAACCAGACGGATCGCGGAGATTTCGCGATGCTGCGGGTTATTGATGTCCAGGGAGTCGTGGTAGAAGGCCGAGAGGGCGCCGACTACGCCGCACATGACGGCCATCGGGTGGGCGTCGCGACGGAAACCGTTGAAGAAGGTTTTCAGCTGCTCGTGAACCATGGTGTGGTTTTTCACGGTGCTGACGAACTGGGCCTTCTGTTCTGCGGTCGGCAGTTCGCCGTTGAGCAGCAGGTAGCAGGTTTCCAGGTAGTCCGACTTTTCAGCCAGCTGTTCGATCGGGTAGCCGCGGTGCAACAGAATGCCGTTGTCGCCGTCGATATAGGTGATCTTCGATTCGCACGAAGCGGTCGACATGAAACCCGGGTCGAAAGTGAAGCGGCCCGTGGCCGTCAGGCCCCGAACATCGATTACATCGGGACCAACGGTGCCGGTTAAAATGGGCAGCTCGACGGGGGCTGCGCCCTCGATGATCAACTGCGCTTTTTTGTCAGCCATGTGGCCTCCTATTTATGCTTGAACCATCAGACAGACCCCCCACGCAGGGCCCGCACCACTATAGTGAGATAAATTCGAATGTCAATTTGCCTAAAGTCTTGCTCCAGAAGGCTTTAAGCGCACTTTTTCCTCGAAATTGACTGCCATTTACGCCTTTTATGCGACTTGTGCAATCAGCTATTGGGGGTAGGTGATTGCGTTGTCATTAGTAGCCTAACTGTCTATACTCGGCCACCGACCGCCAAGGGCTTTTGGGCTTGCTTTCATTGGGGGTCGCATCCCTGGGTGGTGGTTACCTGACCAGTGCACTCCCCAACAACTTTGCCCTGATTGTTAGGGGCTCTTCAGTGTGAAAAAAAAGCCGTGAAAAGCCAACGACCTGTAAACCTAGACCTAAGGACCATCAAACTCCCAGTCACTGCTTACACGTCCATTCTTCACCGTATCTCCGGTGTCATCCTCTTTGTGTGCCTTGCCATCATGCTTTACGCATTGGACAAGTCGCTGAGCTCCGAGGAAGGCTTCGGTCAGGTGAAAGCGTGTCTGACCAGTCCGCTAGCCAAGCTAGTGATTTGGGGCATCCTGTCCGCTCTGCTGTATCACCTGGTTGCCGGTGTGCGCCACTTGATCATGGACATGGGCATCGGTGAGACGCTGGAAGGCGGCAAGCTGGGCTCGAAAATCGTTATCGCCGTTTCCGTGGTGGTAATCGTTCTGGCAGGAGTCTGGATATGGTAACTAACGTCACGAACCTCTCGCGTTCGGGCCTCTATGACTGGATGGCGCAACGTGTGTCGGCGGTCGTTCTCGCGGCTTACTTCATCTTTCTGATCGGATACGTCGTGGCCCACCCAGGCCTCGAGTACGCCCAGTGGCATGAACTGTTCGCTCACAACGGGATGCGTATTTTCAGCCTCCTGGCCCTTGTTGCTCTCGGCGCTCACGCCTGGGTCGGCATGTGGACCATCGCGACTGACTACCTGACGCCAATGGCGTTCGGCAAGTCCGCGACGGCTATACGTTTCCTTTTCCAGGCAGTATGCGGCGTTGCAATGTTCGCTTACTTCGTCTGGGGTGTGCAGATTCTCTGGGGTATCTGAGTCATGGCTAACATTCCAACGATTTCTTTCGACGCCATCATTATTGGTGGTGGCGGTGCCGGCATGCGCGCTGCGCTGCAGCTGGCGCAGGGCGGTCACAAGACTGCGGTGATCACCAAGGTTTTCCCGACCCGTTCGCACACTGTATCCGCCCAGGGCGGCATCACCTGCGCGATCGCGTCCGCTGACCCGAACGATGACTGGCGCTGGCACATGTACGATACCGTCAAGGGTTCCGACTACATCGGTGACCAGGACGCTATCGAATACATGTGTCAGGAAGGCCCGGCTGCCGTTTTCGAGCTGGACCACATGGGTCTGCCGTTCTCGCGTACCGAACAAGGCCGTATCTACCAGCGTCCGTTCGGTGGTCAGTCCAAGGACTACGGTAAAGGCGGCCAGGCTGCCCGTACCTGCGCAGCGTCCGACCGTACCGGTCACGCGCTGCTGCACACCCTTTATCAGGGCAACCTGAAAGCCGGTACCACGTTCCTGAACGAGTACTACGCGGTCGACCTGGTGAAAAACCAGGAAGGCGAGTTTGTCGGTGTGATCGCGATCTGCATCGAAACCGGCGAAACTTCGTACATCCGCGCCAAGGCCACCGTACTGGCAACTGGCGGTGCTGGCCGTATCTACGCCTCCACCACCAATGCCCTGATCAACACCGGTGACGGCGTTGGCATGGCGCTGCGTGCTGGCGTGCCGGTACAAGACATCGAAATGTGGCAGTTCCACCCGACCGGCATCGCCGGCGCCGGTGTACTGGTGACCGAAGGTTGCCGTGGTGAAGGTGGTTACCTGATCAACAAGCACGGTGAGCGTTTCATGGAGCGTTATGCTCCGAACGCGAAAGACCTCGCTGGTCGTGACGTGGTTGCCCGCTCGATGGTTAAAGAAATCATCGCCGGCAACGGTTGCGGTCCGAATGGCGACCACGTAATGCTCAAGCTCGACCACCTGGGCGAGGAAGTGCTGCACAGCCGTCTGCCAGGCATCTGCGAACTGTCGAAGACTTTCGCGCACGTTGACCCGGTGGTTGCTCCGGTTCCGGTGGTTCCGACCTGCCACTACATGATGGGCGGCGTTGCCACCAACATTCATGGTCAGGCGATCACCCAGAACGCCGAAGGCGTGGATCAGATCATTCCTGGTCTGTTCGCGGTAGGTGAAGTGGCTTGCGTATCGGTGCACGGTGCCAACCGTCTGGGTGGCAACTCGCTGCTCGACCTGGTGGTATTCGGCCGCGCTGCCGGCCTGCACCTGGAGAAGGCGCTGACCGACGGCATCGAATACGACGACGCTACCGAGTCCGACATCGAAGCAGCCCTGTCGCGTCTGAATGCGCTGAACGGCCGTACCGATGGCGAAGACGTGGCCACCCTGCGTCGCGAGCTGCAAAGCTGCATGCAGAACTACTTCGGTGTGTTCCGTACCGGCGAATACATGCAGAAAGGTATCGCTCAACTGGCCGATCTGCGCAAGCGCATCGCCAACGTGAAGATCAACGATAAGTCGCAGGCGTTCAACACTGCACGTATCGAAGCGCTCGAGCTGCAAAACCTGCTGGAAGTGGCTGAAGCTACCGCCATCGCGGCCGAAGTACGTAAAGAGTCCCGCGGCGCTCACGCCCGTGAAGACTTCGAAGACCGTGACGACGAAAACTGGCTGTGCCACACCCTGTACTTCCCGGGTGAGAAACGCGTCGCCAAGCGTGCCGTTAACTTCTCGCCGAAGACTGTTCCGACTTTCGAACCTAAAGTCCGGACTTATTAAGGGTGATCGCCATGTTGCAAGTCAGTGTTTATCGCTACAACCCTGATCAGGACGCTGCGCCGTTCATGCAGGAATTCCAGGTCGATACCGGTGGTAAAGACCTGATGGTGCTGGACGTGCTGGCCCTGATCAAAGAGCAGGACGAGGGTTTCTCCTATCGTCGCTCTTGCCGTGAAGGCGTCTGCGGCTCCGACGGCATGAACATCAACGGCAAGAACGGTCTGGCGTGCATCACGCCGCTGTCCGCCGTTGTAAAAGGCAACAAGTTGATCGTTCGTCCGCTGCCAGGTTTGCCGGTTATCCGTGACCTGGTTGTCGATATGAGCATCTTCTACAAGCAATACGAGAAGGTTAAGCCTTACCTGCAGAACGACACGCCGGCTCCGGCCATCGAGCGTCTGCAGTCCCCTGAAGAGCGTGAAAAGCTCGACGGTCTGTACGAGTGCATCCTGTGCGCCTGCTGCTCGACCTCGTGCCCGTCCTTCTGGTGGAACCCGGACAAGTTCCTGGGTCCAGCTGCCCTGCTGCAAGCGTACCGCTTCCTGGCAGACAGCCGTGACACCAAGACATCCGAGCGTCTGGCTTCGCTTGATGACCCGTTCAGCGTTTTCCGCTGCCGGGGCATCATGAACTGCGTCAACGTATGTCCGAAAGGCCTGAACCCGACTAAGGCCATCGGTCACATCCGTAACATGCTGCTTTCGAGCGGCGTGTGATTCAGCTGCTGTAACCGTAGAACCGCTGTACCGAAGAGGCTGTGGCGCGGGCTTCAACCCGCGTCATGGCTATAACCAGAGCAGTAGCCACAAGCTGCAGCTCTTATTTTGAAGAAATGAGACAAGCAGGGGCATCCGGGCTGGTACCCGGACTATCAGCGTGATCCTAAGTGGCTTGTTTTGGTCGCTGCATTCGGACTTCTGCAAGTTTGCTCGGTATTGACGCCGATGGTGTTCCCCTAACCGAGGGTGACCAAGCATGCAAGAAAGCGTGATGCAGCGCATGTGGAACAGCGCCTACCTTTCAGGTGGAAACGCTGCCTATGTGGAAGAGCTTTATGAGCTCTACCTGCACGACCCTAACGCTGTGCCAGAAGAGTGGCGCACCTACTTTCAGAAGCTGCCTGCCGACGGCAGCTCTGCCACTGATGTTTCGCACTCCACAATTCGCGATCATTTCGTGCTGCTGGCAAAGAACCAGCGCCGCGCCCAACCGGTTTCCGCCGGTAGCGTGAGCAGTGAGCACGAGAAGAAGCAGGTTGAAGTGCTGCGATTGATCCAGGCCTACCGTATGCGTGGCCACCAGGCAGCCCAGCTGGATCCGCTGGGGCTGTGGCAGCGTCCTGCACCTGCAGACCTGTCGATCAATCATTACGGCTTGACCAATGCCGATCTTGATACGACCTTCCGTGCCGGCGACCTGTTCATCGGCAAAGAGGAAGCGAGCCTACGCGAAATTCACGAAGCGTTGCAGCAGACATATTGCCGCACCATCGGCGCTGAATTTACGCACATCACCGATTCCGAGCAGCGCCACTGGTTCCAGCAGCGTCTGGAAAGCGTGCGTGGTCGTCCGACGTACTCCGCCGACATCAAGAGCCATCTGCTCGAGCGCGTCACTGCCGGTGAAGGCCTGGAAAAATACCTGGGCACCAAATACCCGGGCACCAAGCGTTTCGGTCTGGAAGGCGGCGAAAGCCTGATTCCGATGCTCGACGAACTGATCCAGCGTTCCGGTTCCTACGGCACCAAGGAAGTCGTCATCGGCATGGCCCACCGTGGCCGTCTGAACGTGCTGGTCAACACCTTCGGCAAGAACCCGCGCGAGCTGTTCGACGAGTTCGAAGGCAAGAAGAAGGTCGAGCTGGGTTCCGGTGACGTCAAATACCACCAGGGCTTCTCGTCCAACGTGATGACCGCCGGCGGTGAAGTTCACCTGGCCATGGCGTTCAACCCGTCCCACCTGGAAATCGTTTCCCCGGTGGTAGAAGGTTCGGTTCGCGCCCGTCAGGATCGTCGTAACGACCCGACCGGTGAGAAGGTTCTGCCGATCTCCATCCACGGTGACGCTGCATTCGCAGGTCAGGGCGTGGTCATGGAAACCTTCCAGATGTCGCAGACCCGCGGTTTCAAGACCGGCGGTACCGTGCACATCGTGATCAACAACCAGGTCGGTTTCACCATCAGCAACCCGCTGGACTCGCGTTCCACCGAGTACGCCACCGACGTTGCGAAGATGATTCAGGCGCCGATCCTCCATGTGAATGGCGATGATCCGGAAGCCGTGCTGTTCGTGACCCAGTTGGCCATCGACTACCGCATGCAGTTCAAGCGTGACGTGGTGATCGACCTGGTCTGCTACCGTCGTCGCGGCCACAACGAGGCCGACGAGCCTAGCGGCACTCAGCCGCTGATGTATCAGCAGATCACCAAGCAGCGCACCACCCGTGAGCTGTACGCTGATCGTCTGACCCAGGCCGGCGTACTCGACGCAGAGCGTGTTCAGGCGAAAGTCGACGAATACCGCAACGCGCTGGACAACGGTCTGCACGTTGTGAAATCGCTGGTCAAAGAGCCGAACAAAGAGCTGTTCGTGGACTGGCGTCCGTATCTGGGCCACGCCTGGACTGCGCGTCACGACACGCGTTTCGATCTGAAGACCCTGCAGGAACTGTCCGCCAAGCTGCTGGAAATTCCGGAAGGCTTCGTGGTTCAGCGTCAGGTTGCGAAGATCTACGAAGACCGTCAGAAGATGCAAGCCGGCGGCCTGCCGATCAACTGGGGTTACGCCGAAACCATGGCGTACGCGACCCTGGCGTTCGAAGGTCACCCGATCCGCATGACCGGTCAGGACATCGGCCGCGGTACGTTCTCGCACCGTCACGCTGTGCTGCACAACCAGAAAGATGCTGGCACCTACATTCCGCTGAAACACCTGTACGAAGGTCAGCCACGCTTTGACCTGTACGACTCGTTCCTGTCGGAAGAAGCGGTACTGGCCTTCGAATACGGCTACTCGACCACCACGCCAAACGCGCTGGTGATCTGGGAAGCCCAGTTCGGCGACTTCGCCAACGGTGCACAGGTTGTTATCGACCAGTTCATCACCAGCGGCGAACACAAGTGGGGCCGTCTCTGCGGTCTGACCATGCTGTTGCCGCACGGCTACGAAGGTCAGGGTCCTGAGCACAGCTCGGCTCGTCTTGAGCGTTACCTGCAGTTGTGCGCCGAGCACAACATTCAGGTGTGCATGCCGACCACTCCGGCCCAGATCTACCACTTGCTGCGTCGTCAGGTGATTCGCCCGCTGCGCAAACCTCTGGTAGTGCTGACGCCGAAGTCGCTGCTGCGCCACAAACTGGCCGTCTCGACCCTGGAAGATCTGGCCGAAGGTTCGTTCCAGACCGTGATCCCGGAAATCGATGCCCTGGACCCGAAAAAGGTCGAGCGCGTTGTTCTGTGTAGCGGCAAGGTCTACTACGACCTGCTGGAAAAACGCCGTGCCGAAGGCCGTGACGATATCGCCATCGTGCGTATCGAGCAGCTGTATCCATTCCCTGAGGACGACTTGAAAGAAGTCCTGGCGCCTTATACCAACGTCAAGCATGCCGTTTGGTGTCAGGAAGAGCCGATGAACCAGGGTGCCTGGTACTGCAGCCAGCATCACCTGCGTCGCAGCATCGGTAACCTCAACAAGTCTCTCGTACTCGAGTACGCGGGCCGTGAGGCTTCTGCTGCCCCAGCATGTGGTTACGCATCGATGCACGCCGAGCAGCAGGAAAAACTGCTGCAAGACGCGTTTACCGTTTAACGCCTTCGCGCACCTGAAACCGAATTTAAGGAACCACAGATAATGGCTATCGAGATCAAAGCCCCCACTTTCCCGGAATCGGTTGCCGATGGCACCGTTGCCACCTGGCACAAAAAACCGGGCGACGCCGTCAAGCGTGACGACCTGATCGTCGACATCGAAACCGACAAAGTCGTACTGGAAGTGTTGGCTACCGCCGACGGCGTGCTGGGCGCAATCGTCAAGAACGAAGGCGACACCGTTCTGTCCGACGAAGTTCTGGGCTCCATCGAAGCGGGCGGCGCTGCTGCCGCTGCTCCAGCCGCCGCTGCTGCTCCGGCCGCTGCTGCCGCCGCACCGGCTGCTGCCGAAGGCGAAGACGATCCTGTTGCTGCTCCTGCTGCGCGCAAGCTGGCTGAAGAGAATGGCATCAACATCGCTTCCGTTGCCGGCACCGGCAAGGGTGGTCGTGTGACCAAGGAAGACGTGGTCGCTGCTGTTGCCGCGAAGAAAGCCGCTCCAGCTGCCGCACCTGCCAAGGCTGCTGCTCCGGCTGCCGCTGCTCCGGTATTCGCTGCCGGTGATCGCGTTGAAAAACGCGTGCCGATGACCCGTCTGCGTGCCAAGGTTGCCGAGCGTCTGGTTGAAGCCCAGTCGAACATGGCGATGCTGACCACGTTCAACGAAGTCGACATGACCGAAGTCATGGCCCTGCGTTCGAAGTACAAGGACCTGTTCGAGAAGTCCCACAACGGCGTACGCCTGGGCTTCATGTCGTTCTTCGTCAAGGCTGCCACCGAAGCGCTGAAACGCTTCCCGGCGGTCAACGCCTCGATCGACGGCGCGGACATCGTTTACCACGGCTACGCCGACATCGGTGTTGCCGTTTCCAGCGACCGTGGTCTGGTCGTACCGGTTCTGCGTAACGCCGAGCTGATGAGCCTGGCTGAAATCGAAGGCGGCATCGCCACTTTCGGCAAGAAAGCCCGTGACGGCAAATTGTCGATGGAAGAGATGACTGGCGGTACCTTCACCATCACCAACGGTGGTACCTTCGGTTCGATGATGTCGACTCCGATCGTCAACCCGCCGCAGGCAGCGATTCTGGGCATGCACAACATCATCCAGCGTCCTATGGCCATCAACGGTCAGGTCGTGATCCGTCCGATGATGTACCTGGCACTGTCCTACGATCACCGTCTGATCGATGGCAAAGAAGCTGTAACCTTCCTGGTGACCATCAAGAACCTGCTGGAAGACCCGGCTCGTCTGTTGCTGGATATCTGATAGAAGCAGCCATGCGCTGCGGGTAGCGTACCGTCGGAAACGGCGGTGCGGCCCGCAGCGCGCGGCTTGAAGCTTTTCGCTCAAGAGGATTTTTTGAATGTCGCAGAAATTTGACGTAGTAGTGATCGGTGCCGGCCCTGGCGGCTATGTTGCTGCCATCAAGGCCGCGCAGCTGGGTCTCACCACTGCCTGCATCGAGAAGTACACCGACGCTGAAGGCAAGCAGGCCCTCGGCGGTACTTGCCTGAACGTCGGCTGCATTCCGTCCAAGGCGCTGCTGGACAGCTCCTGGAAGTACAAGGAAGCCAAAGAGAGCTTCAACGTTCACGGTATCTCGACCGGCGAAGTCAAAATGGACGTCGCTGCGATGGTTGGCCGCAAGGCTGGCATCGTCAAGAACCTGACCGGCGGCGTTGCCACCCTGTTCAAGGCCAACGGCGTTACTTCGATTCAGGGCCACGGCAAGCTGCTGGCTGGCAAGAAAGTCGAAGTCACCAAGCCGGACGGCTCGGTTGAAGTCATCGAAGCCGAAAACGTCATCCTGGCGCCAGGTTCGCGTCCGATCGACATTCCACCGGCTCCGGTCGATCAGAAAGTCATCGTCGATTCGACTGGCGCTCTGGAATTCCAATCCGTACCTAAACGTCTGGGCGTGATCGGCGCTGGCGTGATCGGTCTGGAGCTGGGCTCGGTCTGGTCGCGTCTGGGTGCAGAAGTGACTGTCCTGGAAGCTCTGGACACGTTCCTGATGGCAGCGGACACCGCCGTTTCCAAGGAAGCGCTGAAAACCCTGACCAAGCAGGGTCTGGACATCAAGCTGGGCGCTCGCGTCACCGGTTCCAAAGTCAACGGCGACGAAGTCGTTGTTAACTACACCGATGCCAACGGCGAACAGACCATCACTTTCGACAAGCTGATCGTAGCCGTTGGTCGCCGTCCGGTAACCACTGATCTGCTGGCTGCCGACAGCGGCGTGACCCTGGACGAGCGCGGTTTCGTGCACGTTGACGATCACTGCGCCACCACCGTACCGGGCGTTTACGCCATCGGTGACGTGGTTCGCGGCATGATGCTGGCTCACAAAGCCTCGGAAGAGGGCATCATGGTTGTCGAGCGCATCAAGGGCCACAAAGCCCAGATGAACTATGACCTGATCCCTTCGGTTATTTATACTCACCCGGAAATCGCGTGGGTTGGCAAAACCGAGCAGGCCTTGAAAGCCGAAGGCGTTGAAGTTAACGTCGGCACCTTCCCGTTCGCCGCTTCCGGCCGTGCCATGGCCGCCAACGATACCGGTGGTTTCGTCAAGGTCATCGCTGATGCCAAGACTGACCGCGTATTGGGCGTGCATGTGATTGGCCCAAGCGCTGCAGAACTGGTTCAGCAGGGCGCGATCGGTATGGAATTCGGCACCAGCGCTGAAGACCTGGGCATGATGGTTTTCTCCCATCCGACCCTGTCTGAAGCCTTGCACGAAGCTGCTCTGGCTGTGAATGGCGGCGCCATCCACATCGCCAACCGCAAGAAGCGTTAAGACAATAAGAAACCACGGCGGTAACGGCCCGTCGTGAGCCTTGCGAGCAAGTCTCACCGCGGAATGTCCGCTGGACGCAGTCTTGCGTAGCTGCACCGGGTATCCGGAAAGGCTACGCAAGCAGCAGTCACAGGTGGCGCGGCACTCATCAAGAGCGCAGCGCCGAATGCGCAGTACCTAACGAAGACGGTAAAAAGCATGAATCTTCACGAGTATCAGGGTAAGCAGCTGTTCGCTGAATACGGCCTGCCAGTTTCCACTGGTTACGCAGTAGACACCCCGGAAGCAGCAGCAGAAGCTTGCGACAAAATCGGCGGCAGCGAGTGGGTTGTCAAAGCCCAGGTCCACGCCGGTGGTCGCGGTAAAGCGGGCGGCGTCAAGCTGGTTCGCAACAAAGAAGACGCCAAGGCCTTCGCACAGCAGTGGCTGGGCAAGCGTCTGGTGACTTACCAGACTGACGCCAATGGTCAGCCAGTCACCAAGATCCTGGTTGAATCGTGCACTGATATCGCTAAAGAGCTGTACCTGGGCGCTGTCGTTGACCGTTCGAGCCGTCGCATCGTGTTCATGGCTTCCACCGAAGGTGGCGTGGACATCGAGAAAATCGCTCACGACACTCCAGAAAAAATTCTGAAAGCCACTATCGATCCACTGGTTGGCGCTCAGCCATTCCAGGGTCGCGAGCTGGCGTTCCAACTGGGTCTGGAAGGCAAGCAAGTTGCCCAGTTCGCCAAGATCTTCGTCGGTCTGGCCAAACTGTTCCAGGATCACGATCTGGCCCTGCTGGAAGTGAACCCGCTAGTGATCAAGGCTGACGGCGATCTGCACTGCCTGGACGCCAAGATCAACATCGACGCCAACGCCATGTACCGTCAGCCTAAGCTGAAGACTTTCCACGATCCGTCGCAAGACGATCCGCGCGAAGCGCACGCTGCCAAGTTCGAACTGAACTACGTAGCGCTGGAAGGCAACATCGGCTGCATGGTCAACGGTGCCGGCCTGGCCATGGGTACCATGGACATCGTCAATCTGCACGGCGGCAAGCCAGCCAACTTCCTCGACGTAGGTGGTGGTGCTACCAAAGAGCGCGTGACCGAAGCCTTCAAGATCATCCTGTCCGACACCAACGTCGCTGCAGTACTGGTCAACATCTTCGGCGGCATCGTTCGCTGCGACATGATTGCCGAAGGCATCATCGGCGCTGTGAAAGAAGTCGGCGTGAAAATCCCGGTTGTTGTTCGCCTTGAAGGCAACAACGCTGAGCTGGGCGCTAAAGTACTGGCAGAAAGCGGTTTGAACATCATCGCTGCTACCAGCCTGACCGACGCTGCTCAACAAGTTGTCAAAGCTGCGGAGGGCAAATAATGAGCGTCCTGATCAATAAAGACACCAAAGTTATCTGCCAGGGTATTACCGGTTCGCAAGGTAGTTTCCACACCCAGCAAGCCATCGAATACGGCACCAAGATGGTTGGCGGCGTAACTCCGGGCAAAGGCGGCACCGAGCACCTGGGTCTGCCAGTGTTCAACACCGTTAAAGACGCAGTTGCTGCCACTGGCGCTACCGCCAGCGTGATCTACGTTCCGGCTCCTTTCTGCAAGGACTCGATCCTGGAAGCAGCGTTCGGCGGCATCAAGCTGATCGTCTGCATCACCGAAGGCATTCCTACCCTGGACATGCTGGACGCTAAAGTTAAGTGCGACGAGTTGGGTGTTACCCTGATCGGCCCTAACTGCCCAGGCGTGATCACCCCAGGCGAATGCAAGATCGGCATCATGCCAGGTCACATTCACTTGCCAGGCAAGGTCGGTATCGTTTCGCGTTCCGGCACCCTGACCTACGAAGCTGTTAAGCAGACCACTGACGCCGGTTTCGGTCAGTCGACTTGCGTCGGCATCGGTGGTGACCCGATCCCGGGTTCGAACTTCATCGACATCCTGAAGCTGTTCCAGGAAGACCCGAAGACCGAAGCGATCGTGATGATCGGCGAGATCGGCGGTTCGGCTGAAGAAGAAGCGGCTGCCTACATCAAGGCACACGTGACCAAGCCGGTTGTTTCCTACATCGCTGGTGTGACTGCTCCTCCGGGCAAGCGCATGGGCCATGCTGGCGCAATCATCTCTGGCGGCAAAGGCACTGCAGACGAGAAATTCGCTGCGCTGCAAGACGCAGGCGTAAAAACCGTGCGTTCGCTGGCAGACATCGGCAAGGCCCTGGCCGAGCTGACCGGTTGGGCTGTCAAGTAAGCCTCGTGCTTGACTGACGCTTCACCAGACAAAGGCCACCTTCGGGTGGCCTTTGTTGTTTCTGGCATATGGGTATTTGAGTGGATTCTTGTGGCGAGGGAGCTTGCTCCCGCTGGGCTGCGAAGCGGCCCTAATGCAATCTTCGGATTCATGAGTGTTTTCGGGATTTGCGCCTGCTGCGCAGTCGAGCGGGAGCAAGCTCCCTCGCCACGGAGTGCTCCGCAGGAAAAATAAATGCGTAAACGCGACACAGACACGTCGTGTATCGGATAGTTCGCCCTCAAACAGTGCGTTTGTCAGACAAATTCGTTAGGCTAGCAGCCATTTTTGCGTCTGCCGCCCACAAGGCATGCAACGCGCTAAACGGGTCAGTCTTATACGGACTGACAGCATTTCCCTAACCCCACAGGGAAATCCCCCTCTAAATTCCGATTCAGTAGTGTGGTATTTCCTTAATGAAAGTTTTGAAAGGTCAGGACATCCTGGCACTGGGCTTTATGACATTTGCCCTGTTCGTCGGGGCCGGCAACATCATTTTCCCGCCTATCGTCGGCCTGCAGTCCGGACCTGACGTCTGGATGGCGGCGCTGGGCTTTCTGATCACGGCAGTCGGTCTGCCGGTGGTCACCGTCGTCGCCCTGGCCAAGGTCGGTGGTGCGATGGATGCGCTGAGCAGCCCGATCGGCAAGATCGCCGGCGGTGTGCTTGCCGCGGCGTGCTACCTGGCGGTCGGCCCGCTGTTCGCCACCCCGCGCACCGCGACCGTGTCGTTCGAAGTGGGTCTGGCGCCACTGACCGGCGAAAGCCCGCTGGCGCTGTTCCTCTACAGCTCGGTGTACTTCCTGCTGGTGTTCTTCATCTCGCTGTATCCGGGGCGTCTGCTCGATACCGTTGGGCGCTTCCTCGCGCCGTTGAAAATCATCGCCCTGGCGGTACTCGGCATTGCCGCGTTCGCCTTGCCGGCCGGTGATATCGGTCAGGCCACGCCTGAATACGTCGCGGCACCGTTCTCCCAGGGCTTCATCAATGGTTACCTGACCATGGATACCCTCGGCGCGCTGGTGTTTGGTATCGTCATCGTCAACGCGATCCGCTCCCGTGGCGTCGAGTCGCCTGCGCTGATCACCCGTTACGCGATCATTGCCGGCCTCATCGCCGGTGTTGGCCTGGCGCTGGTGTACATCAGCCTGTTCCGCCTCGGTTCCGGCAGCCATGAAGTCGCGGCGGGTGCCACCAACGGCGCGGCGGTATTGCACGCTTACGTGCAGCACACCTTCGGTTCGCTGGGCAGCGGTTTCCTCGCGGTGCTGATCTCGCTGGCGTGCCTGGTGACGGCGGTCGGTCTGACTTGTGCCTGCGCTGAATACTTCAGCCGCGTGCTGCCACTGTCCTATAAGACCCTGGTGATCATTCTCGCTGCGTTCTCGCTGCTGGTGTCGAACCTCGGCCTGACCAAGCTGATCGCGTTCTCGATCCCGGTGCTGACCGCGATCTACCCGCCGTGCATCGTTCTGGTGGCCCTGAGCTTCTGCAAGGACTTCTGGCATGAACACGGTCGGATCCTCGGCCCGGTGATGCTGGTGTCGTTCCTGTTCGGCACTATCGACGCCCTCAAGGGCGCCGGTCTGGCTGACTGGATGCCGTCGCAGCTGTCGCACCTGCCGCTGAGCGAGCAGGGCCTGGCGTGGCTGGTGCCATGCGTGATGACCCTGGTGGTCGCCGTGATTTGCGATCGCCTGCTGGGCAAGCGCAGCGAAGCCGTTGCCTGACGTTGCCTGACCCGCCACAAGCGGGTCTTCAGCGCTTAAACAGAAATGCCCCGTATCAATCGATACGGGGCATTTTTTATGGGTGTCTGGCAGTGTCTTTTTTCGCGAGCTAACGTCGAAGCACTGCCGAACTCCTAATGTGGGAGCGAGCCTGCTCGCGAAAGCGTTGTGCCAGCCGCCATCAATGTTGTGTGATACGCCGCTTTCGCGAGCAGGCTCGCTCCCACAGGTAGCATCCATACTCCACAGGGAATTGCATGTCGTTCATCCAAGCCAACCTGATCCACCTGCTGGCCGCGCTCTGGTTTGTCATCTGCTGGGGCGGCTACACCCGCTATGCGTCCTGGAAGGCCCGCGACACCGCGTGCCTTGCCAGCGTATTGCACCTGTACCGCGAAGACTGGATGCGCCGCATGCTGCTGCGTGACAACCGTATCGCCGACGCCAGTGTGATCGGCAATCTGGAACGTAACGCCTCGTTCTTCGCCTCCAGCACCCTGATCATCCTCGCCGGTATTCTCACCGTGCTCGGTGCGTCCGAGCGTGCAGTGTCGTTGCTGGCGGACATCCCGATGGTGCAGCAGGCGTCGCAGGGTATGTCGGAGATCAAGTTGCTGTGCCTGGCGCTGGTGTTCGTCTATGCGTTCTTCACGTTCAGCTGGTGCATGCGTCAGTACAACTTTGCGGCGGTGCTGGTCGGTTCAGCGCCGATGATCGGTGAGCGTCAGGTTTCGGAGCAGGAGCGCAAGGCATTCGCACTGCGGGCGGCGCGGGTGATTTCGATGGCGGCCAACCAGTTCAACTTCGGCCTGCGCTCTTATTACTTCGGCATGAGCATGCTGGCCTGGTTTGTCAGCCCGTGGTTGTTCATGTTGATGAGTGCTGGAGTCGTACTGGTGTTGTACCGCCGCGAGTTTCATTCCGACGTTCTCGACGTGATGGTCTATACCCCTACAGAGGCGCCGTTGCCCGAAACCAATAAAGAGGCCGCTTGATGAGTATTCCGTTCTGGTGTGTGTTTATCAGTGCACTGTTGATTTACATCGCGCGTATGCCGGTGGGCAAGGCCATGAAAGAGCAGGGCGGTTACAACAACCATCTGCCGCGCCAGCAACAGGCGCAACTGACTGGCTATGGCGCGCGGGCACTGGCGGCGCACCAGAACAGCATCGAAGCGTTCATCCTGTTTGCCGTCGGTGTGCTGATGGCGCACACCACGCAGACACAAGGCTGGTTGATCGATGCCTTGGCGATCATCTTCGTGATCGCACGGATTCTCTACTTGTGGCTGTACCTGGCTGATAAACCCTCCCTGCGCAGCCTGGTCTGGCTGGTCGGCCTGATATGTTCTTTGTTGCTGATGATTAGTCCGACTTTTAGAACCGTCTTGCTCTAAGCGGCACTAGCGAAAAATTACAGGCAAAAGAAAACCCGCACTTGGCGGGTTTTCTTTTTCTGCATCAAGTCGCAATTATTGCTTCTTGGCAGCTTCTTCCTGAGCAGCCTGATTCGATTCAGCCTGATCTTTGGCGGCTTCAGCGTTTTCTTTCGCTGCGTCGTTCACTTTATCCTGAGCTTCGTTCATTTTCTGCTGAGCTTGTTCAGCATGTTGGTTGGCATCTTGAGCTTTGTCCTCGGATTTTTTATCGCAGGCAGCGAGACCGAGGGAAGCGGTCAACATCAAGGCAATAGCTAAAGTCTTACGCATGGGGTGTTTCTCCTTATGGAAAATAACTACTGGCCTTAAGAACGTTGCCCCTAACGTTAAGTTCCTCATTTCTTTCAGATATATAAGTTTGTTTTTCAGTGGAACTTTTGCGTTATTTCCTACTACTGGCACAAGGCTCTGACGAGAGTAATTATCAAATGGCTGAAAACCCCGTTTTTGAGCGCGCAACGCGATTTCTCTCGGCCCTGCGTCATTGTCAGGTGCTCGGTTTGACGGTGCACAGCGCCAGCAGCGAAGGGCTGACGGTAAAGCTGCCGTACAGCGCGCAAATCGTCGGCAATCCGCAGACCGGGGTCATCCACGGCGGTGCCATTACCTCGCTGATGGACACGGCGTGCGGCATGTCCACGTTGTGCGCGCTGCCGGAATTCGAAGTCTGCCCGACCCTGGACCTGCGCATCGACTACATGCACGCCGCCGAACCGAACAAGGATGTCTACGGCTTTGCCCAGTGTTATCGGGTCACCACAGACGTAATCTTCGCCCGCGGCTTTGCTTATCAGGACGACCCGCAGCAACCTATCGCTCACGTCGTCGGTACCTTCATGCGCATGGGCAAGGGTCTGAAGGGCACACAGGGATTTGGCGGCAAAATCAAAGGAGAAAGCCGATGAGCGATGACTGGAAGCAACAACTGCAGCAGGCTCACGCTCAGGGTGACTACGCGCCGCTGCTGCAGATCATTCCTTACGCCGGATTGATCGGCGTCGAATGCTCTCGGGTCGGTGATGAGTTGCTGTTCAAGCTGCCGGCGAACAAGGACAACATTGGTAACCCTTTATTGCCGGCGATCCATGGCGGGGTGATTGCCGGGTTCATGGAGCTGGCAGCCGCGTTGCATTTGTTGATCTTCACCGGTTCGCCCGGGGTGCCGAAGATCATCGACTTTTCCCTGGATTACCTGCGTGCCGGGCAGTTTCGCGACACTTGGGCCAAATGTCAGGTCTGCCGCCAGGGCCGGCGCGTGGCCAACGTCGCCATCACCGCCTGGCAAAGTACCGAGAGCGAACCGATTGCCACCGCTCGTGCACACTTCAAAATTGATGAGCCCTTGAAATCCTGAACGCTGCCCCCAACTCAGTGAACAACCCGCCGCCGACCATCTGGGTCGCGGCCAATGCCATCTGATTGGAGTTTGATGACCATGAGTGTGGAAACTCAAAAGGAAACCCTGGGCTTCCAGACCGAGGTAAAGCAGCTGCTGCACCTCATGATCCATTCGCTGTATTCCAATAAGGAAATTTTCCTTCGCGAATTGATCTCGAACGCCTCTGACGCTGTCGACAAGCTACGCTTCGAAGCCTTGGCCAAGCCTGAGTTGCTCGAAGGTGGCGCTGAACTGAAAATCCGTGTGAGCTTCGACAAGGACGCCAAGACCGTCACGCTCGAAGACAACGGTATCGGCATGAACCGTGACGATGTGATCACCCACCTGGGGACCATCGCCAAGTCGGGCACCGCCGATTTCATGAAGAATCTCTCGGGCGATCAGAAGAAAGATTCGCACCTGATCGGCCAGTTCGGTGTCGGCTTCTACTCGGCTTTCATCGTCGCTGACAAAGTTGACGTGTACAGCCGTCGTGCCGGCACTCCTGCCAGCGAAGGCGTGCACTGGTCGTCGAAAGGCGAGGGCGAGTTCGAAGTCGCCACCATCGACAAGCCAGAGCGCGGCACCCGCATCGTCCTGCACCTGAAAGCCGCGGAAGACGAGTTCGCCGATGGCTGGCGCCTGCGCAACATCATCAAGAAATACTCCGACCACATCGCGCTGCCGATCGAGCTGCCGAAAGAAGTCACTGCCACCGAAGGCGAAGAGAAGCCAGCCGTTGAATGGGAAACCGTCAACCGCGCCAGCGCCCTGTGGACCCGTCCGCGCACTGAAGTGAAGGACGAGGAATACCAGGAGTTCTACAAGCACATCGCTCACGACTTCGAAAACCCGCTGGCCTGGAGCCACAACAAGGTCGAAGGCAAGCTCGAGTACAGCTCGCTGCTGTACGTGCCGGCCCGCGCGCCGTTCGATCTGTACCAGCGTGAAGCGCCGAAAGGCCTGAAGCTCTACGTGCAGCGCGTGTTCGTGATGGATCAGGCCGAGTCGTTCCTGCCGCTGTACCTGCGCTTCATCAAGGGCGTGGTCGATTCCAACGACCTGTCGCTGAACGTGTCGCGGGAAATCCTGCAGAAAGACCCGATCATCGACTCGATGAAGTCGGCGCTGACCAAGCGCGTGCTGGACATGCTGGAAAAACTGGCGAAGAACGAGCCTGAGCAATACAAGGGCTTCTGGAAAAACTTCGGTCAGGTCATGAAAGAAGGCCCGGCAGAAGATTTCGCCAACAAGGAAAAAATTGCCGGTCTGCTGCGTTTCGCATCGACCCAAGGCGACGACGGCGAGCAGATCGTCGGTCTGGCCGACTACTTGGCGCGAGCCAAGGAAGGTCAGGACAAGATCTACTACCTCACCGGCGAAACCTACGCGCAGGTCAAGAACAGCCCGCACCTGGAAGTCTTCCGCAAGAAAGGCATCGAAGTGCTGCTGCTGACCGACCGTATCGACGAGTGGCTGATGAGCTACCTCAGCGAGTTCGACGGCAAGACGTTTGTTGACGTGGCACGCGGTGACCTCGATCTGGGCAACCTGGACTCGGAAGAGGACAAGAAGGCCGCAGAAGAAGTCGCCAAGTCGAAGGAAGGTCTGGTCGAGCGCCTGAAAACCGCGCTGGGCGATTCCGTTGCCGAGGTTCGCGTCTCTCACCGTCTGACCGATTCGCCAGCCATTCTGGCGATCGGCGAACAGGACCTGGGCCTGCAAATGCGCCAGATCCTCGAAGCCAGCGGGCAGAAAGTGCCGGACTCGAAGCCGATCTTCGAATTCAACCCAAGCCACCCGCTGATCGAGAAACTCGACGGCGAGCAGAACGAAGAGCGTTTTGGCGACCTGTCGCACATCCTCTTCGATCAGGCAGCCCTGGCTGCCGGCGACAGCTTGAAAGACCCGGCCGCTTATGTGCGCCGTCTGAACAAGCTGCTGGTTGAACTGTCGGTTTAATCACGTTGCAGAAAAACCCGCTTCGGCGGGTTTTTTCATTCTGGTGTTTAACATTCAGGAGTCAGAAATGAGCCAAGTCACTGTACGTTCCGTGGTCTATCAGCTGGATGGCCAGCCTTATGAAGGTCGTCTGGCGTTCGACGCCGAGCACAAGGGCGCGCGCCCGGGCCTGTTGATGGCGCCGAACTGGATGGGCGTCAGCGCCGGTGCCGAGGAGATCGCCAAGTCGGTCGCGGCCAAGGGCTACGTGGTGTTGATTGCTGACGTGTACGGCCAGGCTGTGCGTCCGCAGAACGGTGATCAGGCCGGTGCGGCGATGATGCCGCTGAAAAATGATCGCGCTCTGCTGCGCAAGCGCATGCAAGCGGCGTTCGAGCAATTGCAGACGCAGGGCGAAGCGGCGGTCGATACCTCGAAACTGGCGGTGTTCGGGTTCTGCTTCGGTGGTTGCTGTGCGCTGGATCTGGCGCGCACCGGTGCGCCAGTGAAGGCCGCCGTATCATTCCACGGCACCCTCGACTCGCCGAACCCGGCCGATGCGCAGAACATCAAGGGCTCGGTGCTGGTGTTGCACGGTGCCTCCGACCCGTTGGTGCCGAAAGAGCAGCTGCCGGCGTTTGAAGATGAGATGAACGCGGCGAAGGTCGATTGGCAGTTGCTCAGCTACGGCGGTGCGGTGCACTCGTTCACCGATCCGCATGCCAATGTGCCGGGCAAGATGATGTACGACGCGAAGACTGCCAAGCGTGCGTTCAAGTCGATGCATGACTTGCTGGAAGAAGTGTTCAAGGGCTGATTTTTTCGGCGCCTGTACTGGCCTCTTCGCGAGCAAGCCCGCTCCCACAGGGGAATTGTGGTGTGTACTCAGAACTCATGCACACCACAATTCCTCCTGTGGGAGCGGGCTTGCTCGCGAAGGCTTACTAACCAGCGACCCAATACTCAGGGCAGTTCGATTCGCTCAACTTCCCCCGGCACCGTCGGCCAGTCCCCGGCTGCCCATTTGCGCCGCGCCTCATCAATTGTCGCCGGATCGCTCGCAACAAAATTCCAGTTGATCCGTCGTGGTCCGTCCAGTGGCGCACCGCCGAACACCACCGCGTGCACATCGCTCTCGGCGAACAGGCTCATCTGTTCCCCGGCCGGCAACACCGCCAGCGCATGGGGTTCGAGGGGCTCGCCATTCAACTGTGCCTCCCCATTCAACACATAAATCGCGCGTTCCGCATGCTCGGTCGGAATCAGCAAAGTGGTCGCGGTCTGCATCTTCACTTCCGCGTACAGCGTAGGAGAAAGCACTGGCACCGGCGATTCCAGGCAAAAGCCTGACCCGGCGATCATCCGAATCTGCACGCCAAGGTTATCGCTGACCGGCAGGGTTGCCGCCGGGTGATGGCTGTAATGTCCGGGGCCTTGCTCCTGATCCTTGGGCGATGCCAGCCAGATCTGCAGGCCGTGCATCGTGAAGCTTTGCTCCCACAACGGCTCGGGCGTGCGCTCGACGTGGGCAATCGCACTGCCGGCGGTCATCCAGCTGACATCGCCAGCGCTGACCACCTGATCGGAGCCGAGGCTGTCCTTGTGCTGGATCTGCCCCTCGAACAGGTAGGTCAGGGTCGACAGACCAATGTGCGGATGCTGTCGGATGTTCATGCCTTTGCCCGTCGGATAAACCGTCTCGAGCATGTGGTCGAAAAACACGAAAGGCCCGACGCTGCGACATTTGGCTGACGGCAGCGGGCGCAGGATCGGCTGGCCTTCGACGTCTTCGGCGCGCGGGCGGATGATCAGTGGTTGCGTATCCATGGTGCATTCCAGGCTGAGCGGGTGATGCCAGAAGCATAACCCGCCACTGGCATGAGGGAGATTACTGGCTATCGAAGCCCTGTGGGGCGTGGGTCTCGATACTGACTTCGCTGGTAGTCATCAGTTTGTGGATCGGGCAGCGATCGGCGACGCGCAGCAGTTCTTCACGCTGGGCATCGGTGAGGACACCCTTGAGGGTAAGCGTCACGTGCAGAACGTATTTGCCTTTTTGCTCTTCGCTGTTGTCGCGTTTGACCTCGACACCCACGCCGGTCAGCGGGATGTCTTTCTTCTTCGCGTACATCTTCAGGGTCAGGGCCTTGCAGGCACCGAGCGCGGCGTCGAAGTAGTCGTGTGGCTCGGGTGCCGAGCCTTCGCCGCCGGCAGACTTCGGTACGTCGGCAAACAATTCGTGGTCATCGATCTTTACGGTGTGACGAAAACCTTCGGCGGAGACGGTATTGACGGTAACAGTCATGGCAACCTCACTGGCAGTAGGAAAAGTCGTGCGATCAAAAAAGACCTTGCAGTTATAGAGCATTCCTACGGAGGCGCGTTCCACTTTCCTGCAGGATGAACCCTTGTCATCGGCTCAAGGTCTAGGCTATGCCTACCTGCCGGAGATTACTTGTGTCCTTGTTTCGTTTGAGTCTTGCCTGCCTGCTGGCCTTTGCCGGCCCCGCCAGCGCCCGCGATTACACCTACAGCGATGCGCACCTGCACTACGTGGATTTCTTCCAGGAAACCGCCGGCATGGCGAAATTGCTCACGGCCATGCAGGACAATTCCATCGACCACGTGATGATTTCCGGTATTCCCGTGGCGAAGAAGTGGCACGAGGACGAACCCAAGCGTCCGCGCTATTACGCCGGCGATGATGCCGATGCCTACTGGTACAGCGCCACCGATGTGATCGTTGCCGATGCGGTGCAAAAGCTGACTCCGGAGCAGCGCCAGCACTTTCATCCGTTCCTGTCGGGCTTCAACCCCAATGACAAGAACTCCGCCGCGCACATCCAGCGCATGCTCGACCTGTATCCGGGGCTGTGGCAGGGCATTGGCGAGGTGTTCACCCGCCATGATGACCTGACGGCGCTGACCGCCGGCGACACACCTCGGGCCAATAACGAAGCGATGAAGCGGATTTATCACCTGGCAGCGGAAAATGATCTGCCAGTGATGCTGCATTCCAATATCACCTCCAAGCGTGAGAGAAATCCGCTGTACCTGAAGGAAATCGAGGAGCCGCTGCGTAATCACCCGCACACGCGTTTCATCTGGGCTCACGCCGGTACCAGCGCCGAGATCCATCGGCACCAGACGCAGCTGAAATTCCTCCTGCCCACGGTGAGCCGGATGCTTGAGGCCTACCCGAACCTGTTCATCGATCTGTCGTGGAGCATGCTCAGCCCTTATTTGCTGGACGAGCAGGGCAGGCCGCGAGCGGAATGGCTGGCATTGGTGGAAAAATACCCTGAGCGCTTCATGGTCGGTTCGGATGTTGTCGGCCGATTCAACAAGCTCGGTCAGGAAATGCACAGTTTCACCCCGTTCCTTGATGCCTTGCCCGAGGATGTCGCCCGTAAAGTGGCCCGGGACAACTTCCTGGCAATATTGCCGCGAACAGCGGCAAAGTCCGGGAAAAGCGCGCTGAATCGTTAATGCCAAGCGTTAGAAGTATCAAGGCCTTTTGATATCAGCTTTTCGTCTTACGCAATTCTTCGCCGGGCCGATACCTTCTAAGGCAACCAGCTGCAGGGTTGATGCAGCGCTTTTGGAAGGAACCAAAGTAATGAGCATCCGTAGTCTCAATATCGCGCCGCGTGCCGGCCTGGGTTTTGGTGTACTGGCGCTGATGGTATTTGCCTTGGGGGCGTTCGCCCTGCTGCAAATGTCGAACATGCGCGCCCAGTCTGATGAGGTCGACAACAACTGGCTGCCGAGCGTGATGGCGGTCGGCGAGATGAGTCAGGACATGCTGCGCCTGCGCGCGCTGACCATGCGCCTGCTGCTCAATCGCGATCCGCAGGCGCTGGAGCAGAACGTTACCAAGATCAATGAGCTGCGCGGCGTTTTGAGCGAAGCGCAGCAGCGCTATGACGTGCTGATCGTATTGCCCGAAGAGCGAACGCTGTTTGATCGCTTCAAGGTCGCCGAGCACAAATATCTGGAGCTGCAGGCGCAGGTCATGCAGTTGTCTGCACAGAATCGTGTCGAGGAGGCCGCAACGATCCTCAACGGTCAGATGAGCCCTTTGGCTGACGACATGGCGGTGACCCTGAAGGAGTTGGTCGAGCTGAACAAGCACAACGCCAACCTCGCTACCGAAGCCGCACGGCTGGTGTTTATCAATTCGCGAGTGTGGGTCGGGGTGATGATCGGTATTACGGCGCTGATCACCATCGGTCTGGCATTGTTGCTGACCCGCAGCATCGTTCTGCCTCTGGCACAGTCGCTGGGCGTGGCTGAAGTGGTGGCCGGCGGCGATCTGACCGGCGATATCAGTATTTCCGGGAAGGACGAGCCGGCGCGGCTGCTGCAGGCGCTGAAAAGCATGCAGCACAACCTGCGCGACACCATTCGGCAGATTTCCGAGTCGTCCAGCCAGTTGGCTTCGGCGTCGGAAGAGCTGAGCTGCGTCACCGAGGACGCTACGCGCGGGCTGCATCAGCAAAGCCTGGAGATCGAGCAGGCAGCCACGGCGGTCAATCAGATGACTGCCGCCGTGGAAGAGGTGGCGAGCAACGCCGTGGCAACCTCCGAAGCGTCACGCGAGTCTGACCGCATTGCCCAGCATGGGCGCGAGCAGGTCAGGCAGACCGTGACTTCAATCGAATCGCTGGCCGAGGATGTCACGTCCAACGCAACGCAGGTCGAGGATCTGGCGCAGAAGGTTCACGGCATCAGCAAGGTGCTCGATGTGATCCGCTCGATTGCCGAACAGACCAATCTGCTGGCGTTGAACGCGGCGATCGAGGCGGCACGGGCCGGTGATGCTGGTCGCGGGTTCGCAGTGGTCGCTGATGAAGTGCGGGCGCTGGCGCATCGCACTCAGCAATCGACTCAGGAAATCGAGCAAATGATCGGTGGCATTCAGCAGGGCACCGATTCGGCGGTGAGCTCCATGCAGCAGAGCAACATCCGTGCGCATTCGACCCTTGAGCTGGCCAAGGCTGCAGGTGTGGCGTTGGAGGAGATCGCCTCAGCGTTCACCTTGATCAACGAACGCAACCTGGTGATCGCCAGTGCCTCGGAGGAGCAGGCGGCGGTGGCGCGGGAGGTGGATCGCAATCTGATGAACATCCGCGATCTGGCGATGCAGACGTCGGCGGGGGCGAATCAAACCAGTGCGGCGAGCCAGGAGTTGTCGCGGCTGGCAGTGGATTTGAACAATATGGTGGCCAAGTTTTCGGTCTGAGCTGACCCTTGATGATTGCACTCACCCCCTGTGGGAGCGGGCTTGCTCGCGAAGGCGTTGTATCAGATACATCTTCGTTCGCTGGCAGACCGCCTTCGCGAGCAAGCCCGCTCCCACAGTGATTGTGTGTCGCTTGGGAATCGCACGCACAAAAAAGCCCCGCATCTGCGGGGCTTTTCGTTGTAGCGGCGGATCAGCTGCCTTTGACAGGCTTGCCGTTGACCGTACCGTCCTGGAGCATGATGTTGTACTCCTTGCCGTCGGTTTCGACCTGTTGCAGGCGGACCAGCAGGTAATCCCAGTCCTTGGCGAACCACAGGACAGTGATGCGCTTGCTTTGTGTCGGGTCGCGCACGCGCTCGACTTTGATCGCGTCGATCTGGCCGGCCTTGGTGTCGACTTTCTCGGCACCCAGTACACGGAAGTCATAGGTATCGACATCGCTGCCATCGACCACTTGATAGCTCATGGTCTTTTTGCCGGCGGCCAGGTCGTGCTGCAGTGCCAACTGGTAGGTGGATTTGTCGACCATGCCACGGTTCAGTGCAACCTTGACCGGATCGCCGCGATCGGTGCCGGTGACCATCTTGGCATTCCAGTCGAAGTCCAGATCCATTTTCTTGGTTTTGCCCAGACCACCACGTTCGAAGTGGTAGGACTGTGGCAGCAGGGTGTCCTTGTCCAGAGTCAGGGTGCTTTCTTCGGTCAGGCTGGCGATCATCATCGACGCCTTGAAGCTGAGTTTCCAGACGCCGTTGGCTTCCTTGGTCAGGCTGCGTTCGGCGGTGCCGCTCATGGGCAACTGTTTCCAGTCGGCGGTGTAGCTGGCGGAGAACGGTTGAAGGTCTGCCGCCTGCGCAAAGGGCAGGGCGAACAGAGCGCAAGCGAAGAGCAGGGCGCGACGCATAAAATCTCCTAGTGTCGAATCAAGTGGCCGCTGGCCGCGAGTAACTGGCCATCCAGTAAAGCACCTTGTTCACCAAGTGCCAGCCGGCCTTCGGCAAACCAGCGTACGGCCATCGGGTAGATCAGGTGTTCCTGGACATGCACTCGCTGCGCAAGTGTCTGCGGCGTGTCGTGCAACTCTACCGGTATTACTGCCTGTACGACCAGTGGTCCACCATCGAGTTCCTCGGTGACGAAGTGCACGGAGCAGCCGTGCTCGGCATCGCCGGCCTCCAGCGCGCGCTGATGAGTGTGTAACCCTTTGTATTTGGGCAGCAGCGACGGGTGGATATTGAGCAGGCGACCCTGGTAGTGACGCACGAAATCAGCGCTGAGAATGCGCATGAAGCCGGCCAGTACCACGAGTTTCGGTTTGAATTCGTCGATCAGTTCGATCAGGGCAGCATCGAAGGCCTCGCGACCTTCGAAAGCCTTGTGATCCAGCGAGCGGGTGGCGATACCCGCGTCACTGGCGCGTTGCAGGCCGTAGGCGTCGGCGCGGTTGGAAATCACCGCAGCGATGCGAACCGGGCTGTCGCCGGTCCGCGTGCTGTCGATCAGAGCCTGCAAGTTACTGCCGGTGCCGGACAACAGCACCACGACATCACAGGTAGGCATTAGTGAGCCTTGAGGTTTTTCAGCTCGACCTGTGCAGCGCCTTCGGCAGCGGCAGCGATCTGGCCGATGACCCAAGGCTGTTCGCCGGCGTCACGCAGGGTGTTCAGGGCCACTTCAACGTGCTCCTGAGCCACGCAGATCACCATGCCCACGCCACAGTTCAGCACGCGGTGCATTTCGGTCTCGTCGACATTGCCTTTCTCTTGCAGCCAGTCGAAGACCGCCGGGCGAGTCCAGCTGGCCACGTCAACCACGGCCTGAGCGCCTTTTGGCAGAACGCGAGGGATGTTGTCCAGCAGGCCACCGCCAGTGATGTGGGCCATGGCTTTGACCGCGCCGGTGTCTTTGATCAGCTTGAGCAGCGGCTTCACGTAGATGCGGGTCGGAGCCATCAGCAGGTCGGTCAGCGGTTTGCCGTCGAGCTGGATGTTTTCGATGTCAGCGCCGGACACTTCGATGATCTTGCGGATCAGCGAGTAGCCGTTGGAGTGCGGGCCGGACGATGGCAGGGCGATCAGTGCGTCACCGGTGGCGACTTTCGAGCCGTCGATGATTTCGGCCTTTTCCACGACGCCGACGCAGAAACCGGCCAAATCGTAGTCTTCGCCTTCGTACATGCCAGGCATTTCAGCGGTTTCACCGCCAACCAGCGAGCAACCGGACAGTTCGCAGCCGGCGCCGATGCCGGTTACAACCTGGGCGGCGGTGTCGACATTCAGTTTGCCGGTGGCGTAGTAGTCGAGGAAGAACAGTGGCTCGGCACCGCAAACGACGAGGTCGTTGACGCACATGGCGACCAGATCGATGCCGATGCTGTCGTGCTTGTTCAGGTTCAGCGCCAGGCGCAGCTTGGTGCCAACGCCGTCGGTGCCGGAAACCAGTACAGGCTGCTTGTAGCCGGCCGGGATTTCGCAGAGGGCGCCGAAACCGCCCAGGCCGCCCATGACTTCCGGGCGCGCAGTGCGCTTGGCGACGCTCTTGATGCGTTCGACCAATGCTTCACCGGCGTCGATGTCTACACCGGCGTCCTTGTAGCTCAGGGAGGGTTGCTTGCTCATGATCCAGGCCTTTAGGGGAGGGGATTCAGGGGTAACGACCGAGTTCAGCGGGAACATCGAAATCGAGAGGGCGATGGCCTCACGCGAATTTCGGGGTGCCCGGCTGTTGCCGGTCTGCGAAGGCGCGCGATTTTATCAGGCTTGAGGGGCAGCGGCCATCCTCGCGCCGACGGGCAGGGGCATAATCGACTGAAATTTTTTGCAATTGTGCCGGGCGGCTGCCTGTATAAGGTGTGCCGATTAACCGTCTATCGTTATCACTGTGCAAAAACTTACCGCTAGCGTGTGAATGTTTTGCGATGGCAGATTGTCACAGCCTTGCTTAACCGGTTCACGCGGCCTGTTCCAGCCGCTCCTGTCGACGGGAATTTTCCATGCGTTTTTGTAAATTGTTGGTTGTGGGTTGTTTGTCGGTCGTCAGCCTGGCGAGTCATGCCGAGAACCTCAAGGGTCTTTATCAAGTACGCCAGCCGGTGAGCAGTCAGGCCCCGGAAGAGCGTGATCGCGCCACGCAGGCGGCGCTCGATACGCTGGTGTTGCGTCTGACCGGTGACCCCAAGGCCCCGCAGAATCCGGGGCTGGCGGCGATTCGCAAGGACCCGCAGCAGATCATCAGCCAGTTCGGTTTCGATGCCGGGCCGCCGGAGGTGCTGAAAGTCGATTTCGATCCGGCCACCACCGAGCAGGCACTGCGTCGGGCCGGGCTTTCGTTGTGGGGCGCGAGTCGCCCGTCGATTCTGAGCTGGTGGCTGAACGATTCGACTGAAGGCTCGAGTCTGGTCGGCGACGGTCAGGCAGCGGCTGCGCCATTGCGTTCTGCGGCTCAGCATCGTGGCTTGCCGCTGCGTTTGCCGCTGGCGGATCTGAGTGAGCAATTGGTCGCCACGGCGCCGGTGCTCGATGGCACCGATCCCGCGCCTTTGCGCGGGGCCTCGGAGCGTTACGGTGCAGATGCCTTGCTGGCGGTGCATGCGCACGAACAGGGCGGGCAGTGGCAAGCCAGCTGGCATCTATGGCTGGGCGATCAGAAAGAGGCCGGTAATGTGCAGGGCGCCGATCAGGCCGCGGTGGCCGATGCGGTGATGCTGGCGGTGGCCGAGCGTCTGGCGCCGCGATTTGTCGCCAAGCCTGGCGCTTCGGGTCAACAGACGCTGGAAGTGCAGGGCATGAATCTTGAGCATTACGCCACGCTGCTGCGGTTACTCGAACCGTTCGGTGTGCGTCTGCAAAGTGTCGAGGGTGATCGCATCGTGTATCGGGTCAGCGGCAGTGCCGATCAGTTGCGTTCGCAATTGTCGCTGGCGAAGTTGCAGGAGTTGCCGGCCGAAGCACCGACGCCAGTGGCAGCGCCGCAGCCAGCCGTCGCAGGTGCGGCGCCTGTTGCGGCTCAGGCGCCTGCACCGGTAGCGCCTTCGTTGCGGTTTCGCTGGTAAGTCTTTCCTTATATAGAAGCAGGAGTGATACATGGCCGATTCGCGGCGTTGGTTCTGGCTCGGTGGGGTAGTCCTGCTTTGCGCGTTTGTCTGGTTGCTGCATCCGATCCTCACACCGTTCCTGGTGGCGCTGCTGCTGGCGTATCTGTTCGATCCGCTGGTGGATCGCCTGGAACGTCTCGGCATGTCACGCACCTGGGGCGTGATCGCGGTGTTTGCGTTGTTCACTCTGATCGTCACGACGTTGCTCTTGGTGCTGGTGCCGATGCTCGCCAAGCAGTTGGTGCGCTTGTACGAACTGGCACCGCAGATGCTCGACTGGCTGCAGCACACTGCACTGCCGTGGGCGCAGTCGAAGCTGGGGTTGTCGGACGGCTTCTGGAAGTTCGACAAGGTCAAGGCAGCGATTAGCGAGCACATGGGCCAGACGACCGACATCGTCGGTGTGGTGTTGAGTCAGGCGACGGCCTCGAGTCTGGCGCTGATCGGCTGGTTGGCGAATCTGGTGCTGATTCCGGTGGTGAGTTTCTACCTGCTGCGCGACTGGGATGTGATGATGGCCAAGATCCGCAGCCTGTTGCCGCGTGATCGTGAAGAAACCATCGTCTCGCTGGCGGGTGAATGCCACGAGGTGCTCGGCGCGTTTGTGCGCGGGCAACTGCTGGTGATGCTGGCGCTGGGCGTGATTTATGCGGCGGGCCTGATGATCGTCGGTCTGGAGTTGGGCCTGTTGATAGGCCTGATTGCAGGCCTGGCGGCCATCGTGCCGTACATGGGTTTCGTGATCGGCATTGGCGCGGCGCTGATTGCCGGGCTGTTCCAGTTCGGTGGTGATCTGTATCCGATGATCGGGATCGTTGCGGTGTTTATGGTCGGCCAAGCCCTGGAAGGCATGGTGCTGACGCCGCTGCTGGTGGGCGACCGGATCGGCCTGCATCCGGTGGCGGTGATCTTTGCGATCCTGGCCGGTGGTGAGCTGTTCGGCTTTACCGGTGTCCTGCTGGCACTGCCGGTGGCGGCGGTGATCATGGTGCTGGTGCGTCACGTGCACGATCTGTACAAGGACTCGGATATCTACAGCGGGACAGATGAGCCCGAGTTGTAATCCGATCACGGGCGGCCCGGCATTGCGCCGGGTTGGCCTGCGTTTTGCGCAGGGTTCGCACGGCAGTGCGTCAGAGAAACTGTCATAAAACCAGCGCATTAACGCAAACCTTTGATTTTGCTTGGGGTCTGTCGCATTGTGCGCTCCGCTTCACGGGTATAAACTTCGCAAACTTTACACAGAGGCCACTAACGGTTCCTTGAGAACTGTTCAGTCAGCATGAAACCGATTCAGCTGCCCCTAGGTGTGCGTCTGCGTGACGACGCCACCTTCATCAACTACTACCCAGGCGCCAATGCCGCTGCACTCGGCTATGTCGAGCGCCTATGCGAAGCCGACGCCGGCTGGACCGAAAGCCTGATCTACCTGTGGGGCAAGCATGGGGTAGGGCGTACGCATCTGTTGCAGGCGGCTTGCCTGCGTTTCGAGCAGATGGGTGAGCCAGCGGTGTATCTGCCACTGGCCGAGCTGATGGATCGTGGTATCGAAATCCTCGACAACCTTGAGCAGTACGAACTGGTCTGCCTGGATGACTTGCAGGTGATTGCCGGCAAGGCAGACTGGGAAGAGGCGATGTTTCATCTGTTCAACCGTCTGCGTGACAGCGGTCGGCGCTTGCTGATTGCTGCTTCAACCTCGCCACGCGAGTTGCCGGTGAAACTGGCCGACCTCAAATCGCGCCTGACCCTGGCGCTGATCTTCCAGATGCGCCCGCTTTCCGATGAAGACAAATTGCGTGCCCTGCAATTGCGCGCATCGCGTCGCGGTCTGCACCTGACCGATGAAGTCGGACACTTTATTCTGACCCGCGGCACCCGCAGCATGAGTGCATTGTTCGACCTGCTCGAACAGCTGGATCAGGCCTCGTTGCAGGCGCAACGCAAGCTGACTATTCCGTTTCTGAAAGAAACCCTCGGCTGGTAGCCAGCCCTTGAAATACGGGGGCTGGAGCACGTTTCGGCATATTTCAGGCGCCAGAAAATCCGCTTTTCCGCACCGTGTGCAGACCGCGTATCGATTCAAATGGGCTTAAGCGCTTAGATGTAAACGAGAAACCGGGAAGTCACAAAAAGATCGATTGAATTTGCAAATGAGGCCGATAGCGGGCATAGTCTCGGCTTCTTTACAACTTCAGCCACGGTCGTGCCCATGCTAAATCGCTTCGCACCCCTCGTGCCTCTCGCACTCGTCACCCTGTTGTTCGGTTGCGCTGCTCATTCTCCAGTTCAAGAGCAGCCTCAACAGGTTAAAAATTCTGCCACTGCCCAGTCTTCCGTTATTTACCAGGAAGAGCTGGATACCGAAAAAGAACTATCGGACTTCAACAAGAAGCCGTACGAGCTTCCGGTTCTGGCCGACAGCATCCTCGAACGCGGCATGTCCCTGATCGGTACCCGTTACCGTTTCGGCGGTACCTCTGAAGCCGGTTTCGATTGCAGCGGTTTCATCGGTTACCTGTTCCGCGAAGAAGCCGGCATGAATCTGCCGCGCTCCACTCGCGAAATGATCAACGTGGATGCCCCACTGGTCTCGCGCAGCAACCTTGAGCCGGGCGATCTGCTGTTCTTCGCCACCAATGGTCGTCGCGGTCGTGTGAGTCACGCGGGGATCTACCTGGGTGACAACCAGTTCATCCACTCCAGCAGTCGTCGCAGCGGCGGTGTTCGCATCGACAGCCTGGGTGACAGCTACTGGAGCAAGACCTTCATCGAAGCCAAACGCGCCCTAGCGATGGCACCGACCGTGGTCACCGCTCGCAAGTAATTCCCCCTTTGTCGCCACGCCCGTGGCGACAAAAACGGTGCCCGGCCAGGGAGTAGACCTAGACTTTACAAGGTGAAGTTAAAGTCTTACTTGAAGTTTGCCGCGTAGCCGCTAGAATCCTGTATCTATATTGATGGCAAACCGCCTGCGTGCTCCGCAGGCGGTTTTGTTTCTGTCCATTTGGCAGAGAAAGCCGCAGCCAGATCAGGATGTTCTGCTTATGACGATGTCGGCCCGCCTCACAGTGATCTTCTTCGCAGCGCTGCTCAGTGCCTGCGCCAGCCGCACTCCGCCGCCTGCGCCCGTCGTACGCGCCCCGGTGGTGTTCGGGCCTTCCCAAGCTTTTTCGCCTGCTGCTGAAGACGTGCTGTTTCGCGCGCTGGGCCTGGTCGGCACGCCTTATCGCTGGGGCGGCAACACACCAGACTCCGGGTTTGATTGCAGTGGCCTGATCGGTTTCGTCTACCGCGATGCCGCCGGTATCTCGTTGCCGCGCTCTACCCGCGAGATGATCGTGATGCAGGCGCCGAATGTCGGCAAAGAAGGGTTGCAGACCGGCGACCTGATCTTCTTTGCCACCAATGGCGGCTCGCAGGTCAGCCATGCGGGGATCTACGTCGGGGAAGGGCGTTTCGTGCATGCGCCGGCGACGGGCGGCACGGTGAAGCTGGACAGCCTGTCAAAGGCGTACTGGCAGAAGGCGTATCTGAGTGCCAAGCGGGTGTTGCAGCCGGAGCACCTGGCGCATAACCCGTAAACGCTGAAAATCTAAATGTGGGAGCGGGCTTGCTCGCGAATGCGGTGTGTCATTCATCCATGATTTTGAATGACCTGACGCTTTCGCGAGCAAGCCCGCTCCCACATTTGTTATGTGTCGGGCCCTGATTTATTTAGCGGACGACACCCGCCAAACCTTGTTCCCCACATCATCCGCCACCAGCAAACCACCTTGCTGGTCGATCACCACGCCCACCGGGCGGCCAAGTGCGCTTTCGTCCTTGTCGAGGAAACCGGTCAGCACATCCACCGGTGCTCCGTTCGGCTTGCCGGCGGCGAACGGTACGAAAATCACTTTGTAGCCACTGTGCGGTTTGCGGTTCCACGAGCCGTGCTGGCCGATGAAGGCGCCCTCCTTGAATTGCGCCGGCAGGCTGTTGCCATCGGCGAAGGTCAGACCCAGTGAAGCGGTGTGCGGGCCAACGGCGTAGTCCGGGGCGATGGCCTTGGCCACCAGATCCAGATTCTGCGGCTTCACCCGCACATCCACGTGTTGACCGTAATAGCTGAATGGCCAGCCGTAAAAACCGCCGTCCTTGACCGAGGTGATGTAGTCCGGCACCAGGTCGCTGCCGATTTCGTCACGCTCGTTCACCGCTGTCCAGAGCGCACCCGTGGTGGGTTCCCAGGCAAGACCGTTGGGGTTGCGGATGCCCGAGGCGAAGATCCGGTGGTTGCCAGTGGCGCGATCGACTTCCCAGATCGCGGCGCGACCTTCTTCTTTATCCAGACCATTCTCGCCGACGTTGCTGTTCGAGCCGACGGTGACGTACAGCTTGCTGCCGTCCTTGCTGGCGATGACGTTCTTGGTCCAGTGGTGGTTCAGCGTGCCGCCCGGCAGGTCGGTGACCTTGATCGGCTGCGTCTTGATCTCGGTCGCGCCGGGTTCGTAGTGGAAGCGCAGCAAGCGATCGGTGTCAGCGACGTACAGGTCATTGCCGACCAGGGTCATGCCAAACGGCGAATTGAGGTTTTGCAGAAACACCGTGCGCGTTTCGGCCACGCCATCGTGGTCGGCGTCGCGCAGCAGGGTGATGCGGTTCGGGCTGGGCACGCCAGCACCGGCCTTGCCCATGACTTTCTTCATCACCCAGCCACGAATGCCGGCGCTGTCATCGGGTTTCGGTGGGGCGTTGGTTTCCGCCACCAGCACGTCGCCGTTGGGCAGGACATAGAGCCAGCGCGGATGGTCGAGGCCTTCGGCAAACGCTGCCACTTGCGTGCCGGCTGCGGCGGTCGGTTTGCCGCCGGCGGGCCAGCCGATCGCCGGGGCGATGTTCACCGTCGGGATCAGGGTTTTGTTCGGTTCAGGCAGTTTCGGTGACGGGCCGGTGCCGTCGGAAACTTGCAGGCTGGAGGATTCACCACAGGCGGCGAGCCCTCCGGCGAGGGCGATGACGAGAGCGAGTTGGGTTTTGCGCATTACTGATCTTCCCTATGAATGCATGCCTAATCATAGAGGAGTGTGCGCACCCGATGGTTCAACCGCTCAACCGCGGGCCTCTTTGAACAGCACGGCGATGCCCGGGTGATAGTTGCCCGCTTCGCTGCGCAATTTGCGGTAGGCGTAGGGGAAATACCAGGCCACAGCGCAGCAATGTTCCTTTTGCAGGTCGTCGACCATGTCCTGCAACTCTTCGGGGCTGGCGCTATGCTGGGCCTTCTGCGGGGCGACGAACAGGCAGCCGAGCTTGAGGTCGCTGGCAAAACTGATGCGTTTGGCGTCGCTGGTGATCTCCAGCAGGGCCTGGGTCAGGTTGAGGTTGTTGACTCGCGGCCAGCGCTGGGTCGCCTGAAGGTAGGCGCGGTCTTCGGCCCCGGCGATGAACAGGTCGGCGCGGGCGTTGCGTTCGCCGTCCTCGTTCTGTTTGCGCGTGGCGGTATCGCAAAGAGTCACCAGCTCGGCCATCCATGCCGCCGCGGAGAGCAGTCCGAGATTGGCTTTCTCGTCATGCCAGTAAGGGGTGTCGTTGTCGCCGCGTACAGCGTTGTAGCGGTCGATACAGTCAAACCAGCGTTCAAGCATCGGGCGCAGGAATTCCAGGCGCGGGTTGCTGATGATCATGCCTTGCATCGTCATCATCCTTATTGTTGTGATGTGCTTTTTCAACCAAAAGCATGGCTTTTTGATATCACTTGTCTCAGTGTGGCACAAGATTGGCGTCAGATAATTGATCGGCGGCAGTTATTCGCCCGACGGCCCCCTCTTTAATTGACGCTCCACCCCCAACCCTCTAACCTTCGCGGCTTGTTTCAGGTGCTCTGTGACCTGTGTCGACAGAGTGAAACAGGGAAGCCGGTGAGGGTTGTCTTCAGGCGAAGAACGATCACGATCCCGGCGCTGCCCCCGCAACGGTAAATGAGTGAAAACTGTGCATTGAGCCACTGTGTCGTAGACGCGGGAAGGCGCGCAGTCAGGCGATTCGCCGCTCATGAGCCCGGAGACCGGCCTGATCCATCCAGCGGCATCACGGTGGGCGATGCCAGGCTTTTTGCCGTCTATTCTTGTGCCTGCCCGCCGTTATCCAGCCTCAACGGAGAGCTCCCCCATGACCGATTCCCCCGAGCGCGACGAACGCCATCTGGCGCGTATGCAGCGCAAAAAAGCCGTGATCGACGAACGCATCGCCAATTCGCCTGACGAATGCGGCCTGGTGCTGGTGTTGACCGGCAATGGCAAAGGCAAAAGCAGCTCGGCGTTCGGCATGCTCGCCCGCGCCATGGGCCACGGCATGCAGTGCGGCGTGGTGCAGTTCATCAAAGGCCGCAACAGCACGGGCGAAGAACTGTTCTTCCGCCGCTTCCCCGAGCAAGTGCGCTTTCACGTGATGGGCGAGGGCTTCACCTGGGAAACTCAGGATCGCCAACGTGACATCGCTGCTGCCGAAGCCGCGTGGGCCGTGTCCCGCGAGTTGCTGCGCGATCCGTCGATTGGCCTGGTGGTGCTGGACGAGCTGAACATCGCGCTCAAGCACGGCTACCTCGATCTGGATCAGGTGCTCAGTGACTTGCAGGCGCGTCCGCCGATGCAACACGTGATCGTCACCGGTCGCGCGGCCAAGCCGGAAATGATCGAGATGGGCGATACCGTCACCGAAATGGGCATGCTCAAACACGCCTTCCAGGCCGGCATCAAAGCGCAGAAAGGCGTCGAACTTTGAATCAACCACGTCACTGCCCGGCGGTACTGATTGCCGCACCGGCCTCCGGTCAGGGCAAGACCACCGTCACCGCCGCGCTCGCGCGCTTGCATCGCAATCAGGGGCGCAAGGTGCGCGTGTTCAAGTGCGGCCCGGACTTTCTCGACCCGATGATTCTCGAGCGCGCCAGTGGTGCGCCGGTGTATCAACTGGACATGTGGATGGTCGGCGAGCAGGAAAGCCGCCGCCTGTTGTGGGAAGCCGCCGCCGAAGCCGATCTGATCCTGATCGAAGGCGTGATGGGCCTGTTCGACGGCACGCCGTCCAGCGCTGATCTGGCGCGGCATTTCGGCGTGCCGGTACTCGGCGTGATCGACGGCACCGCCATGGCCCAGACCTTTGGCGCGTTGGCGTTGGGGCTGGCGCGTTATCAGCCGGATCTGCCGTTCGCTGGCGTGCTGGCCAACCGTGTCGGCACTTTGCGTCATGCGCAATTGCTCGAAGGCAGCCTCACCGAAGGTTTGCGCTGGTACGGCGCATTGTCCCGGGAAACCGGGATCGAGTTGCCGAGCCGCCATCTCGGCCTGGTGCAGGCCAGTGAACTGAATGATCTGGATCTGCGTCTCGACGCCGCCGCCGAAGCCCTGGCCAGCAGTTGCGAGGTAGCGCTGCCACCGGCCGTGGCATTCGCCGCGCCCGAAGTGATCCCTGCTGAACCACTGCTCGATGGCGTGCGCATTGCTGTCGCTCGCGATGAGGCTTTTGCCTTCACCTATGGCGCCAGTCTCGATCTGCTGCGGGCGATGGGCGCCGAGTTGAGCTTCTTCTCGCCGATCCGCGATACCCAATTGCCTGCGGCCGACAGTCTGTATCTGCCCGGTGGTTACCCGGAATTGCACCATGTCGCGCTGGCGCAAAACACCGCGATGCTCGACGCGATCCGTGCGCACCACGCCGCCGGCAAACCGCTGCTCGCCGAATGTGGCGGCATGTTGTATCTGCTCGACGCGTTGACCGACGTTGACGGCACCCGCGCCGAACTGGTCGGGCTGCTGCGCGGTGAGGCGGTGATGCAAAAGCGTCTGGCGGCACTGGCACTGCAAGCGGTGGATTTGCCGGAAGGTTCGTTGCGCGGTCACACCTATCACCATTCCCTGACCAGCACCGAGCTGACGCCGATTGCCCGAGGCCTGAGCCCGAATGGCGGGCGTGGGGCGGAGGCGGTTTATCGGCAAGGGCGGATGACGGCGTCGTACGTGCATTTCTACTTTCCGTCGAATCCTACGGCTATCGCGGCACTATTTGCACCAGATCTCGAGGCCGCTTTCGCGAGCAAGCCCGCTCCCACATTGGATCACCTAACCCCTGTGGGAGCGGGCTTGCTCGCGAAGAGTCCATGACCGACAACACATTCTCCGAAGCCGAGCGCCAAGCCGTCTACCGAGCCATCGCCGAACGCCGCGACATGCGCCACTTCACCGGCGGCACGGTCGACCCGGAGCTGCTGCGCCGCCTGCTCGAAGCCGCGCATCAGGCGCCCAGCGTCGGCCTGATGCAGCCATGGCGCTTCATCCGCATCAGCGATCGCGCCTTGCGCGGGCAGATTCAGCACCTCGTCGAAGAAGAACGCATCCGCACCGCCGAAGCCCTCGGCGAGCGCAGCGATGAGTTCATGAAACTCAAGGTCGAAGGCATCAACGACTGCGCCGAAGTGCTGGTCGCAGCGCTGATGGACGATCGCGAAAAACACATTTTCGGTCGTCGTACGCTGCCGGAAATGGACATGGCCTCGCTGTCCTGCGCGATTCAGAATCTGTGGCTGGCGTCTCGTGCCGAAGGGCTGGGCATGGGCTGGGTGTCGCTGTTCGAACCGCAGGCACTGGCCGACCTGCTGCAGTTGCCGGCCGGGGCCAAGCCGCTGGCAGTGTTGTGCCTGGGCCCGGTCAAGGAATTCTATCCGGCGCCGATGCTGGTACTCGAAGGGTGGGCGCAGGCGCGTCCGCTCAATGAGTTGCTGTACGAAAATTATTGGGGAGTGAGTCAATGAGTGTGGCGTTGTTGAGTGTCGCCGCGGTCGCGCTGGATGCGCTGCTGGGTGAACCGAAACGCTGGCATCCGCTGGTGGCGTTCGGCAATTTTGCCGGGCGCATCGAGCGCCGTTTCAATGCGGGCGGGCGCGGCTGGCGCAGTCATGGGGTCACCGCGTGGGTGATCGCCGTGTTGCCGCTGACCTTGCTCGCCACCGCGTTTTCCTGGGCACCGTACGTGGGCTGGATCGTCGAGATTCTGGCGCTGTATTGCGCCCTCGGCATGCGCAGCCTCGGTGAGCATGTCGCGCCGGTAGCCGCCGCCTTGCGCGCTGATGATCTGCAAGAGGCGCGCAAACGCGTCGGCTATCTGGTCAGTCGCCAAACCAGCGAACTGGACAGCACCGCCGTCGCTCGCGCCGCGACTGAATCGGTGCTGGAAAACGGCAGTGACGCGGTGTTCGCCGCGCTGTTCTGGTTTGTCGTGGCCGGTGCGCCGGGCGTGGTGCTTTATCGCCTGAGCAATACCCTCGACGCGATGTGGGGCTATCGCAACGAACGCTTCGAGCGCTTCGGCTGGTGCGCGGCAAAAATCGACGACGTGCTCAACTACATTCCGGCCCGGCTGGTGGCGCTGACCTACGCGCTGCTGGGCAACACCCGACTTGCCTGGAAATGCTGGCGCAATCAGGGGCCGCAATGGGACAGCCCTAACGCCGGTCCGGTGATGGCGGCTGGCGCCGGTGCATTGGGTGTCGAACTGGGCGGGCCAGCGATCTATCACGGCGAACTGCACGAGCGTCCACAACTGGGTGAAGGTCCGCCAGCCGATGCCGATTCGATTGATCGCGGCTGGCAATTGGTCCAGCGCGGGGTATGGTTATGGCTGCTGATTCTTTGCGTGGGGGCTGAATTCTATGCTTGAGCACGGTGGCCGGCTGCGCAAGGCTGCACTCGATTACGGGATTGCCGAGGCTGACTGGCTCGACCTGTCCAGCGGCCTCGCGCCGTGGCCATTTGCAGTGCCGGAGATTCCGTTGCGCGCCTGGGCACGCTTGCCGGAAACCGATGACGGGCTGGAGCAGGCCGCGTGCGATTACTACGGCGCCTCGCAGGTGCTGCCGGTGGCCGGTTCGCAAATGGCGATCCAGTTGCTGCCGCGTTTGCGCCGCGCCGGCAAGGTCGGCGTGTTGTCGCCGTGTTATGCCGAGCACGCCGAAGCCTGGCGCCGCAGCGGTTACATCGTGCGCGAAGTGCTGGAGCAGGAAGTCGAATTCTTTCTCGACAGCCTCGACGTGCTGGTGGTGGTCAATCCGAACAACCCGACAGGCCTGAGCCTGACCCCGGCGCGGCTGCTCGATTGGCACGCGCGGCTGGCTCAGCGTGGCGGCTGGCTGGTGGTCGATGAAGCGTTCATGGACAACACGCCGCAGCTGAGTCTGGCGCCGCATACCAGCCAGATTGGTTTGATTGTGCTGCGCTCGTTCGGCAAGTTTTTCGGTCTGGCCGGGGTGCGTCTGGGCTTTGTGCTGGCCGAGCGCAAATTGCTTAGATTGCTCGCCGAACAGGTCGGACCCTGGGCGGTCAGCGGGCCGACACGGGTGCTCGGTCAGGCCTGTCTGCAAGACACCGAAGCGCACACCCGGCAACGTATTCGCAGCGATGAGGCCAGTGAGCGTCTGGCGCTGCTGCTGGAGCGCTACGGCTTCAAACCCCACGGCGGTTGCGCGTTGTTTCAGTGGCTGATCACCGAGCACGCGGCGGCGCTGCACGAATTCATGGCCCGGCGCGGCATCCTCCTGCGCATCTTCGTTCACAACAGCAGTCTGCGTTTCGGTCTGCCCGCCAACGCCGCTGAAGAAGCGCGTCTCGAAAACGCGCTGCAAGCCTTTGCCAAGGAAATGAAATGACCACCCTGATGGTGCAAGGCACCACTTCCGACGCCGGTAAAAGCACGCTGGTGACAGCGCTGTGCCGCTGGGCCACCCGTCAGGGTGTGGCGGTGGTGCCGTTCAAACCGCAGAACATGGCGCTCAACAGCGCGGTGACCGCCGACGGCGGCGAGATCGGCCGGGCGCAGGCGGTGCAGGCGCAAGCGGCGCACCTCGAACCGCACACCGACATGAACCCGGTGCTGCTCAAGCCCAACAGCGACACCGGCGCGCAGGTGATCATCCATGGCCGCGCGGTCACCAGCATGAACGCGGTGGCGTATCACGACTACAAAGCCATCGCCATGCAAGCTGTGCTCGCGTCGCACCAGCGACTCAGCGCAGCGTATCCGCTGGTGATGGTCGAAGGCGCTGGCTCGCCGGCCGAGATCAATCTGCGTGCCGGTGAAATCGCCAACATGGGCTTTGCCGAAGCGGTGGATTGCCCGGTGCTGCTGATCGCCGACATCAATCGCGGCGGCGTTTTCGCTCATCTGGTCGGCACGCTTGAACTGCTGTCGCCGAGCGAGCAGGCGCGGGTCAAGGGCTTCATCATCAACCGTTTTCGCGGTGACATCGCCTTGCTGCAACCAGGCCTCGACTGGCTGGAACAGCGCACCGGCAAACCGGTGGTCGGCGTGCTGCCGTACGTGATGGATCTGCACCTGGAAGCCGAGGACGGCATCGACCAGCGCCAGACCGACAAGGCCGAGCAAGTGCTGAAAGTGGTGGTGCCGGTGCTGCCGCGCATTAGCAATCACACTGACTTTGATCCGCTGCGTTTGCATCCGCAGGTCGATCTGCAATTCATCGGCCCGGGGCAGGCGATTCCGGCTGCCGACTTGATCATCCTGCCTGGCTCGAAAAGCGTGCGCAGCGACCTCGCGTATCTGCGCGCCAATGGCTGGGATGCGGCAATCAATCGGCACTTGCGTTATGGCGGCAAGTTGCTGGGGATTTGTGGCGGTCTGCAAATGCTTGGCGAACAAGTACACGATCCGCTGGGCCTGGAAGGCGCGCCGGGATCCAGTGTCGGTCTGGGTTTGCTGGCGTTCGAAACCACGCTGGAAGCCGAGAAGCAATTGCGCAATGTACGCGGACGTCTGGCGCTGGAAAACGCCGAGGTCAGTGGCTATGAAATCCATGCGGGCGTGACGGTGGGG
The DNA here is from genome assembly GCF_023100605.1 of Pseudomonas sp. MWU12-2020. Taxonomy (NCBI): domain Bacteria; kingdom Pseudomonadati; phylum Pseudomonadota; class Gammaproteobacteria; order Pseudomonadales; family Pseudomonadaceae; genus Pseudomonas; species Pseudomonas sp. MWU12-2020. The sequence continues at coordinate 57,075 of NZ_JALMEX010000008.1, read as the reverse complement.
CCGGCGCTGGAGAACCCGGCCGTGCATCTGGATGACGGCCGTTGTGACGGTGCGCAAAGTCTGGACGGGCAGGTGTTCGGCACCTATCTGCATGGCTTGTTCGAATCACCGCAAGCCAGTGCCGCGTTGCTGCGCTGGGCCGGGTTGAGTGATGTGCAGGAGGTGGATTACCACGGCTTGCGCGAGCGCGATATCGAGCGGCTGGCGGATCTGGTGGAGCAGCATCTGGATACCGGGCTACTGCGCCAGCTCTGCGGGATTTAGGCTGGCTGTTACGGCCTCTTCGCGAGCAGGCTCGCTCCCACTTTGGAACGCATTCCCATGTGGGAGCGAGCCTGCTCGCGAAGGGGCCGGTTGCCTCAATACATAAATGACAGGACATCTCCATCCTCCACAGGGGAGTGAGGTGTTTCAGCCACTGCGGTCACTGTGGGAGCGGGCTTGCCCGCGAAGAGGGCGATTGCCTCAACACATAATTTTCAGGATGTCCCCATGCTCCAATTGATCCTCGGCGGCGCCCGCTCCGGCAAAAGTCGCCTAGCGGAAAAACTCGCCAGCGCCAGCCATCTGGCGGTCACTTACATCGCCACCAGCCAGCCGCTGGACGGCGAGATGAATGAACGCGTCGCCCATCACCGCGCGCGGCGTCCGGCCGAATGGGCGCTGATCGAAGAGCCGCTGCAACTGGCCCGTGTCCTGCGTGAAAGCGCCAGCGCCGAGCGTTGCCTGCTGGTGGATTGCCTGACCCTGTGGCTGACCAATCTGCTGATGCTCGATGACGCCGCGCGACTCGCTGCCGAGCGTGAAGCCCTGCTGGACTGCCTGGCGTCATTGCCGGGAGAAATCATTTTTGTCAGCAACGAGACCGGAATGGGTGTCGTGCCGCTGGGCGAATTGACTCGCCGCTACGTCGATGAAGCCGGTTGGCTGCATCAAGCTCTGGCCGAGCGTTGTCAGCGAGTCGTCCTGACCGTCGCCGGCCTGCCCCTGACCCTGAAAGGACCTGCGTTATGACCCAAGCGTGGTGGTTGAACCCGTGCCAATCCGTGAATGCCGAGATCGTTGAACAGGCGGCGGCGCGCCAACAGCAACTGACCAAACCGGCCGGCTCCCTCGGTCGCCTCGAAACCGTGGCGGTGCAACTGGCTGGATTGCAGGGGCAGATCAAACCGACGATTGAACAGGTGTGGATCGCAATTTTTGCCGGCGATCATGGTGTGGTCGCGGAAGGTGTTTCCGCGTTCCCGCAGGAAGTCACCGGGCAGATGTTGCTCAACTTCGTCAGCGGCGGTGCGGCAATCAGCGTGCTGGCGCGGCAGCTCGATGCGCGTCTGGAAGTGGTCGATCTGGGCACCGTGACACCGACGTTGAATCTGCCGGGTGTGCGTCATCTGAACATCGGCCCGGGCACAGCGAACTTCGCCAAGGGCGCGGCGATGACCCGGACGCAGGGCGAACTTGCGTTGCAGGCCGGTCGTGACAGCGTGCTGCGGGCCAAAGCTGCTGGCGCACAGTTGTTCATTGGCGGCGAAATGGGCATCGGCAACACCACCGCCGCCAGTGCGCTGGCCTGTGCCTTGCTCGACTGTCCGGTGGTGCACTTGACCGGTCCCGGTACCGGGTTGAATGCCGAGGGCGTCAGCCATAAAGCGCAAGTGATCGAGCGCGCACTGGCGCTGCACGCGGCGCAGCGTGGTGATGCGCTGCAAACCCTGTTCAACCTCGGCGGTTTTGAAATCGCCGCACTGGTCGGCGCGTATCTGGCCTGTGCGCAGGAAGGCGTCGCGGTGCTGGTCGACGGCTTTATCTGCACGGTCGCTGCGCTGGTGGCGGTGCGGCTGAATCCGGCCTGCCGCGAGTGGCTGCTGTTCGGCCACCGTGGCGCCGAGCCGGGCCATCGTCACGTGCTGGAAACCCTCAACGCTGAACCGCTGCTGGAGCTTGGCTTGCGTCTGGGTGAGGGCAGTGGGGCGGCGTTGGCCGTGCCGTTGTTGCGTCTGGCCTGCGACCTGCACGGGCAAATGGCGACGTTCGCCGAAGCCGCGGTGGCGGATCGTCCGGCATGACGTTGCGTCTGGACCTGCTGCGCCACGGTGAGACTGAACTGGGCGGCGGTTTGCGCGGCAGCCTCGATGATGCGCTGACTGAAAAAGGCTGGGCACAGATGCGTGCCGCCGTGGTGGCAGGTGGGCCGTGGGACCGGCTGGTCAGTTCGCCGCTGCAGCGGTGTGCGCGGTTTGCTGCCGAGTTGGGCGAGCAACTGAATCTGCCGGTTCATTTGGACAAGGATCTGCAGGAATTGCATTTCGGTGCCTGGGAAGGGCAGAGCGCAGCGGCGTTGATGGAAACCGATGCCGAGGCGCTGGGGCTGTTCTGGGCCGATCCGTATTCGTTCACGCCGCCGCAGGGTGAGCCGGTCAGCGATTTTGCTGAACGTGTGCTCGGTGCGGTGGCGCGTTTGCATCAGGCCTATGCCGGCGAGCGCGTGTTGCTGATCAGTCATGGCGGCGTGATGCGCCTGCTGCTGGCGCAGGCGCGTGGTTTGCCGCGAGAGCAGTTGCTCAATGTCGAAGTCGCGCATGCTGCGCTGTTCGCGCTGAGCGTCGAAGCCGATGGCGCGCTGAAGGAAGGTCACTGAGATGTTGCCACTGTGGATCGCTCTGCAATTTCTCAGCAGCTTGCCAATTCGTCTGCCGGGGATGCCGCAGCCGGAACAGCTCGGGCGTTCGCTGTTGTTTTATCCGCTGGTGGGGCTGCTGTTCGGGGTGATCCTCTGGTTGTTGAATCTGGCATTGGCTGGCGCGCCGTTGCTGCTGCATGCGGCGCTGTTGCTGACGGTGTGGGTGCTGCTCAGCGGGGCGCTGCACCTCGATGGTCTGGCTGACAGCGCCGATGCCTGGCTCGGTGGCTTCGGTGATCGCGAGCGCACGCTGACGATCATGAAAGATCCGCGCAGCGGGCCGATTGCCGTGGTGACGCTGGTGTTGGTGTTGCTGCTGAAGTTCTGCGCGTTGCTGGCGCTGATCGAGCAAGGGCATGCGCTGATGTTGCTCATCGTACCGCTGCTCGGACGTGCGGCGTTGCTGGGGCTGTTTCTGACCACGCCGTATGTGCGAGCGGGTGGGTTGGGGCAGGCGTTGGCTGATCATTTGCCGCGCCGGGCCGGTTGGTGGGTGCTAGGGGCGAGTGCGCTGGCCTGCTTGCTGATTGCCGGGGTGACAGCGATTGTTGCGCTGGTTGTCGCGTTCGTTGGGTTTGTCTGGCTGCGGCAGGTGATGATGCGGCGGTTGGGCGGGACTACGGGCGATACGGCGGGGGCGTTGCTGGAATTGCTGGAAATGGCGGTGTTGGTTGGAGTGGTGTTGGTCTGAGATATTTCTATGACAGTACCGGCCTCTTCGCGAGCAAGCCCGCTCCCACATTTGGAATGCATTCCCCTGTGGGAGCGGGCTTGCTCGCGAAGGCGGTGTGTCAGACGCCACAAAGCTTATTGATAAACTCATGTGTAACTTGATTTAACATAGTCGCGGGTATATACACGCATCATGCTTCCTTCTCAGTGTTTGTGCACCAACCTGCGTCGCGCCGCTCGTGGCGTCAGCAGGCATTACGACGGCGCTCTCGACGGCTTCGGGATCAACGTTGCCCAGTATTCTTTGCTGTGCAATCTGCAGCGCCTGGATCAACCGAGCATCTCGGAACTGGCCGAAGCCATGGGCCTGGATCGCAGCACCCTGGGGCGCAATCTGCGGGTGCTCGAAGGTGAAGGTCTGGTGGCGCTGGCCGAGGGCGAGGACATGCGTAATCGCATCGTCCGGCTCACCGAAACCGGTGCACAGCGCCTTGCGGCGGCCCTGCCGGCCTGGGAAGCGGCGCAACAGCGATTGATCGATCGGCTGGGCGCCGAGAAGCGTGAAACCTTGCTGCGACTGTTGGACGAACTGGCCTGAAGGCCGGTTTTTCCGGTTTTAAGCGGGTATATACCCGCGAACGGAGAATAACAATGACATCGATGTGGCGTACGTGCGGTTGGGTGTTGCTGGGAAGTGCGCTGATTCTGGCGTTGTCATTGGGCGTGCGGCACGGCTTCGGTCTGTTCCTGTCGCCGATGAGTGCGCAGTTCGGCTGGGGGCGCGAAGTGTTCGCCTTCGCCATAGCCCTGCAGAACCTGATCTGGGGCCTGGCGCAGCCGTTCACTGGCGCGCTGGCTGACCGCTTCGGTGCGGCGAAAGTGGTGTTGGTCGGCGGCGTGCTGTATGCCGCGGGTCTGGTGTGCATGGGCTTGTCCGATTCAGCGCTGACCCTGTCGCTGAGTGCCGGTCTGTTGATCGGTATCGGCCTGTCTGGCACCTCGTTCTCGGTGATTCTCGGTGTGGTTGGGCGTGCCGTGCCGCCGGAAAAACGCAGCATGGGCATGGGCATCGCCAGTGCCGCCGGTTCGTTCGGCCAGTTTGCGATGTTGCCGGGCACGCTGGGTTTGATCGGCTGGCTCGGCTGGTCGGCGGCGCTGCTGGTGCTTGGCCTGCTGGTGGCGCTGATCGTGCCGCTGGTGAGCATGCTCAAGGACAAGCCGCTGCCGGTGCTGGGCCACGAGCAAACCCTGTCCGAAGCGTTACGTGAGGCCTGCTCGCACTCGGGTTTCTGGTTGTTGGCGTTCGGCTTCTTCGTCTGCGGTTTTCAGGTGGTGTTCATTGGCGTGCATTTGCCGGCCTATCTGGTTGATCAGCATCTGCCCGCCACGGTTGGCACTACGGTGCTGGCGCTGATCGGACTGTTCAATATCTTCGGCACTTACACCGCCGGCTGGCTCGGCGGCCGTATGTCCAAGCCGCGTCTGCTGACGGCGTTGTACCTGTTGCGGGCGGTGGTGATCGTGCTGTTTCTGTGGCTGCCGGTGACGACGACCTCGGCGTACCTGTTCGGCATGGCCATGGGCTTCCTGTGGCTGTCGACGGTGCCATTGACCAACGGTACGGTGGCGACCTTGTTTGGCGTGCGTAACCTGTCCATGCTCGGCGGTATCGTGTTCCTGTTCCATCAGCTCGGCTCGTTCCTCGGCGGCTGGCTGGGTGGGGTGGTGTATGACCGTACCGGGAGTTATGACTTGATCTGGCAAGTGGCGATTCTCTTGAGCCTGCTGGCGGCTGCGCTGAACTGGCCGGTGCGCGAGCGTCCCGTGGCGCGTCTGCAACCGGCTGTCGGCGCCGTATGAAGCGTTCCTGGCCGCGAATCGCCTTCATCGCACTCGGCGCGCTGTTGCTGGCGCTGGTGTGGTGGGGCTGGCATCAGGGCGGGCTGGCGTTGATGCAGTTGGGCATGGGCGCTTGCTTGTAGGCTTGGAGGGCGAGTAACGTCGATGTCTGATAACCGCATCAAGGATGCCCGACATGTTCATGCGCTGGTGTGCTGTACCCGCGTTGTTGATGGCGTTGACCGGACTGGCCCAGGCCGCTGATTGTCCGGAGGCGCTGCAAGGTTCGTTGCCCAAGTTGCGCGCCAAGGAATCCGTCGATCTGTGCCAGCGTTACGCTGGCAAACCGCTGGTGGTGGTCAATACCGCCAGTTTCTGCGGCTTCGCCCCACAGTTCGAGGGCCTCGAGGCGCTCAATCAGCACTACAAGGCGCAAGGCCTTGAAATGCTCGGCGTACCGTCCAATGACTTCAAGCAGGAGTCCAAGGACAGCGCCGAAACCGCCAAGGTCTGCTACGCCAATTACGGCGTGACCTTCACCATGACCGAACCGCAGAAAGTCCGTGGCGACGACGCTACTCATCTGTTCAAGGTGCTGGCCGAGCAGAGCAGCGCGCCGAAGTGGAATTTCTACAAGTACGTGATTGATCGTCAGGGCAAGGTGATCGCGAATTTCTCCAGCCTGACCAAACCCGACGATCCGGAGTTTATTGCGGCAGTTGAAAAGGCCATTGCCTCAAAACCTCTCAACTGATAACACACGCTTTTTGTGGGAGCGGGCTTGCTCGCGCAGGCTGCGCATCATTCAGCACTTGTTCTGGATGTCAGACCGCATTCGCGAGCAAGCCCGCTCCCACATTTGATCTGTGGTGTCTGAACAGGCACAAAAAAGCCCCGCTTTCTGCAAAGAGAGCGGGGCTTTTCAATGGGCGAGGGGTTAGCCTCGCCGTGCAGCATCAGAAGCGGTAAGTAGCGCCGACACCGAAGCCGTTTGCCGAGTTTTCATACTTGGCGTCGTAGGTCTGGCCACGATCGTTTTCGTTGTGGACTTTGATCGCTTCTTCCTTCAAGTACGAGTAGGCCACGTCGATGGTCAGCGCTTCGGTTGGGCTCCAGCCGGCACCGATGCTGAAAATGGTCCGGTCGCCAGTAGGGATACGTGGCGAACGGTCGACGTTGTTGGTCGGCGACTGGTCGAAGGTCAGACCGGTACGCAGTACCCATTCCTTGTTCAGCTGGTACGAAGTACCCACGGCGTAGGCCCAGGAGTCGTGCCAGTTCTGTTCTTCGGTGATCTCGCCGAACTGACCGGCCAGCAGCGGCTGCACGCCCGAGTTTTCAACGGTGATCTTTTTCAGCTGGCTCCAGCGCGTCCAGGTGGAACCGGCGTAGACGTTCCAGCGGTCGTTGATCGCTTGAGTAACCGAGAAGTCCACAGATTCAGGCGTGGTGATCTTCAGCGAAGCGTCGTACTTCTGCTCGGCACCCAGACCGAGAGCGCCCAGCACGCCGTAGTTGACCTTGGTGTTGCCTTCGAGCTTGTAGTCGACTTTCGAGTGGTAGGTCAGACCCAGACGGGTGGTGTCAGTGGCCTGAACCAGTACGCCGATGTTGTAGCCCAGCGCAGTGTCGTCACCCTTGATCTTGACCTTGCCGTCCGGCGCAGCCTGGGTAATCGACAGGTTGGATTCCAGCGTGCCGTCGATGCGGTTGATGGTCGGACCGAAACCTACCGACACCACGTCGTTGAACTTGTAGCTGACAGTCGGCTGGAAGGTGATGACCTGGACTTCGGACTTGCTGCCGAAGTAACGGCCGGCAAAGCCTTTTTCGTAGTCGGTAATCAGGCCGAACGGCACGTACACGCCGAGGCCAAATGCCCAATGCTCGTCGATCGGTTTGACGTAGAAGCCCATAGGTACGGAGGTGAAGGGCACCATGTCGCCTTTGTTGCTGCCGCCGTTCGGGCTGGAGCTGGCGTCTTTGATATCGGTTTTGGCATCGAGGAATGCAACGCCGCCAGTGACTTGTTCGCTTGTGAGGCGCGACATGCCGGCAGGGTTACCGTAAACAGTGCTTGCGTCGTCGGCAGAAGAAGATCGCCCGGCATAACCAGTGCCCATGCCGCTGATGCTGTGTTCGTTGATGGCAAAGCCAGCTGCGAAGATCTGGGTGGATGCCAAGGAAACGGCGAGGCTAATGGTGGTTTTGAGCATTACTTTTTTCATTATTAGAACTCCTGGTGATCACCGGGGCGAAAATTACCAACATTTTCGTTCCAGCGCTATAGTCCGTATAGCCTGAGTTAGAGCGGTTTTGTAGGACAATCCGACCAGAATCCTGACCTGTTGGCCGATCTTTGGAAACTGCAGGGTCAACATGCGACCTGATTCACAGGTGAAACACAGGTGTGCCAGGCGAAAGTAAAGTCGCGCAGGCGGCCTTGGGGCTGGAAGGTCTGGCGCCAGATTCGCGCCATGCCCAGCAGGTCATCGGCGTCGGGGAGCTGAGTGTTTTGTTCTTCGACCAACAGCCAGGCAATGGCGGTGGCGTAACGCAGGTTGACGGTCAGTTCGAGGTGCGGGCCGCTCAAAAAAGCATGTTGGCTGGCGAGGCCGCGAACCAGGCTTGCGCGTTCCGGATCGAGTGCCAGGTAATGGTCCCAGAGAGCCTGATGGCGGTGCTCGGCAATCCGGTAGAGGCCGTGGCCACGGCGGTCATGCAGGGCGGAGCCGAGGGCGGATTGGCTGGCGGCGATCCCCAGCAGCAGGGATTCGGCAGTTGCGCAGTGGCGTCCCAGATAGATCAGTGTGGGACGGATCACGTAGCGGCACAGTTCGCTGGCAGCGATACCCATAATGCCCTCGATTCTTGTAATTGGGCGGCGATACCTGAAGGGGCCTTGGCAGCGGTGGATCGAATCAGGCTCGCCGAAAGCGGATCAAGCCGCTTGAGTTGAAGTGTAGTGTCATATTCGCGACGTAAAGGCCTGTTTTTAAAATATTTCCAGCCGCGAGCCAAAAGCGTTATATCCGATGGTGCTTAGGCGCGGAGGGCTAAAAGCGAAACATCGGGCAATAAAAAGCCCCGCATTTTGTGCGGGGCTTTTGCTTTTGCAGCCTTTTCGGCTCTCAGGCAATCAGGGCCTGACGTGTACGATCGATCACGGCCTGCAGCGGTTCGGCGCTGGAGTATTGATCGGGGTACAGACGCTCGCTGTGGCGAGCGATCCCGTGTTCATTGACCACGGTGAAGCTGAAGCAGCCTTTGCGAGCGGCCATGATCAGGCAGTTCATTGGGGCAAAAGCGTTGGTTAGGGTGCGAATGGCATCCTGAGTATGGATTTGAGTAGACATAGTTATTAGGTGTTCCTACAAATGACACGGATAAGAACCGTGCAACGTTAAAACGTTCCAGTAATGTCGACCACCGTTGGTCGAACAAAGAACCCGACTGGAACAAAGCAGCCAGTTTGAAGCGCTATTAAGTTGGCGCGCTTGGGCTGGCAGGTAGGTACTTAGGAGGACAGGCAACACATCAAGGGCAAAGGTTCTGGGCCCGGGGTGAAGATCCTGATCAATTTGCAGGCTGGTTCGGTCAGAGTAAGTGGTCTTCGCAACACCCTTTGCATTCATTCAAAGGCAGTGTCGGCGCAAGATTTACCTGGAAACCATCGAGGGGTCGTTCCCGCTTTTTTCGGTGAAGGGCTTCTTGGAAGAAGGTTGACCGTGGGGATGTGTTCGACCGGAATTGACTTTCAGCTTGGTACTAACGCCGCGGATAGTAACGGAACGTCTTGGGCAATGCAAACCCGGCGGCAAAAAAAGATTTCGGTCTGTGGTGCAGATCAAGGGTGACAGGGCTGGCCCCTTCGCGAGCAGGAGAACGGGGGCCGATTGTGGGAGCGAGCCTGCTCGCGAAGGGATCACCCCGGTCAACCGCCGGTCGCCACAAAAGCGTGCAGCCATCCCCATCACCAACCCGCTTATCCCCAGCCCGAGAAGCAAAACGACCCGAAAAAGCGCATCGATATAACCGGGTAACAGGTACTTGTGCACATTAGTTGCGCAGACCGTAACCCCACTGTCATATCAATCCTGACCCCGGTAGCTGCCTGCATCAAAAGTTTAAGTCAATGAAAAATATCGTCTTTTTTTGTTGGTGAAAAAATCGTCAGTTTGACTGCGGGCCCCATTCCACAAGGCTTTGCGCGAGTTCGGGAGCGGTTGTCCACTGAGTTATCCACAGCTTCTGTGGATTGTCCCTAGCGCTTGCTCTAGCACGGGCGTGCCGGGTTTTTTTTGACTTTACCTGTACGAAAAAGAGAGTAGAGTGGCGCGCCCTCAGATCTGTCCCACAGTGTTTTATGAAGTTTCGCTCAGTATCAGGCTCTGTTACCTCCGAACACCCTCGTGTTACCTCTCCCAAGCGATTTTCCGTGCGTGTGGCCGAATGGCTGCTCGACAGCCCGCGTCTGGGCGATAGCCGCAATGCCAAGCATCTGGCGGGGCGTCTGCTCAAGCAACCGGCACGCGAAGGCGTGGTTGCGGCGCAAAGTCGTCTCGGTCAGTTGATGTGCCGCGAGTGCGGCAATGCCCGGGATCGGCGCATCGGTCAGGATCTGTTGCGTCAGGCCGCCCGCGCCGGTGACCGTCGTGCACAACAGGAACTCGGTCTGCTCGAAGACTGAGCTGTCCAACGTCCCACGCCTTGGTTAACCTTCAGGCTTTATCGGATCGGCAGGAGTGGCTATGGCTATGGACTTGACCAGCGTGTTGCTGGGTCTGGCGGGCGCGGGATTGCCGCTGCTGGCACTGGCCTGGCAACTGCAACGGCGGGCCAGCGACCGGCAAGCCGAGGTCGCCTTGCTCGAAGAGCGTCTGACCATGGCGCAACTGGCGCAGGACGGGCTCAACGCCCAGCTTGAGGCAAGCCGCGATGAAATCGTCGACCTCGGCCAGGCCAATGCCGCCAAGCAGGCGGAGCTGGCTGCACTGCGCCGCGAAGTCGAGCTGCTGCAGATCGAGCGTGATGACGCCCGTGACGCTTCGCACGCCTGGAACATCGAGCGCGCCAACAAAGAAGCCGAATTGCGTCGCCTCGACGCGCAGGCTGCGTCGCTCAACGCCGAATTGCGCGAGCAGCAGGAAAGCCATCAGCAACGCCTCAACGACCTGCAAGGCTCGCGCGATGAGCTGCGCGCGCAGTTCGCCGAACTCGCCGGGAAGATCTTCGATGAGCGTGAACAGCGCTTTGCCGAGACCAGTCAGCAGCGCCTCGGCCAGTTGCTCGATCCGCTGAAAGAGCGCATCCAGTCCTTCGAAAAACGCGTGGAAGAGAGCTATCAGGCCGAGGCTCGCGAGCGCTTCTCGCTGGCCAAGGAGCTGGAGCGTCTGCAGCAATTGAACCTGCGCCTGAGTGACGAAGCGACCAACCTGACCCGTGCCCTCAAAGGCCAGAAGGCCCAGGGCAACTGGGGTGAGCTGATTCTTGAGAGGGTGCTCGAACACGCGGGTCTGGAGAAGGGCCGTGAGTACCAGACCCAGGTCAACCTCAAGGGGCCGGATGGCGAGCGCTTCCAGCCGGACGTGATCATTTACCTGCCGGGCGACAAGCAGGTGGTGGTCGACTCCAAGGTCAGCCTCACGGCGTATCAGCAGTACGTTGCCGCTGAAGACGACACCCTCGGCCAGATCGCGATCAAGCAGCACGTGCTGTCACTGCGCAGCCATGTCAAAGGCCTCGCAGGTAAGGACTACAAACGTCTGGAAGGTCTGCACAGCCTCGATTTCGTCTTGCTGTTCGTGCCGATCGAAGCGGCATTTTCCGCGGCTTTGCAAGCTGAGCCGACGCTGTTTCAGGAGGCGTTCGACCGCAACATTGTCATCGTCAGCCCGACCACGTTGTTGGCGACGCTGCGGGTGATCGACAGCCTGTGGAAGCAGGAGCGGCAGAGCCAGAACGCGCGGGAAATCGCCGAGCGTGCCGGCTGGCTGTACGACAAATTCGTGCTGTTCATTCAGGATCTGGACGAAGTCGGCAATCGCCTGCAACAGCTGGACAAGGCTTACAGCTCGGCGCGCAACAAGCTCACGGAAGGGCGCGGCAACCTGGTCAGTCGCAGTGAACAGCTCAAATTGCTCGGCGCGCGGGCCAGCAAGAGTTTGCCGGCGGATCTGCTGGAGCGGGCGATGACCGATGTCGATGGGCTGGTCGAACTCCCGGAATAACCCGAAGAGCTTCGCGAGCAGGCTCGCTCCCACAGTGAAATGCATTCCAAAGGTGGGAGCGGGCTTGCTCGCGAAGGCGTCAGCGGTAGCGCTGCAACACTCAAGTCGAACGGTTACAACGGCACATACCGACTCAACAACGCTCGCAACGCCGCCGGTTTCACCGGTTTGGCCAGATAATCCAGCCCCGCCGCATGCACCTGCGCCACCGTCTCCGGTCGGCCATCAGCGCTGATCACCACGCCCGGTACCGGTTCGCCCAATGTGGTGCGTAGCCACGCCATCAGCTCGGTCCCGGTATCGCCGTGATCGAGGTGATAGTCGACCAGTGCCAGTTGCGGTCGCACACCCTCGTTCAGCAACGCCGCGCATTCCTCGCGATTGCGCGCTGTCCAAACCTGACAGCCCCAACGGGTCAGCAGGCTGTTCATGCCAATCAGAATGCTGTCTTCATTGTCGATGCACAGCACTTGCGCGCCGCTGAGCAGCTTGCCGTTCAACTCCACCGCAGTTTTCTGTGGCAGCGATTGCGCCCGGGCCAGCGGCACACTGACACTGAACACACTACCGCGCCCCGGCCACGAACGGACGCGCAGGGTATGGCCGAGCACGCGACACAAACCGTCGGCAATTGCCAGGCCCAGACCCAGGCCCTTCTCGGCGCGGGTCTGATGGCTGTCGAGGCGTTTGAATTCCTCGAAAATCACTTGTTGCTTGTCTTCCGGAATGCCCGGCCCGCGATCCCAGACTTCCAGACACAGCTCGCCATCGCGCCGACGCACGCCCAGCAGCACCGGGCCCTTGGCATAGCGGAAGGCGTTGGTGAGGAAGTTCTGCAGAATCCGTCGCAGCAGCTTGATGTCGCTGTCGATGCGCAACTGGCTGCCGCGCACACGGAACTTCAGGCCTTGTTCCTGCGCCAGCGCCTTGAATTCGGCGCCGAGCGTATCGAACAGCTCATTGAGCGCGAACGGCTTGGGATCGGGGTTGATCTTGCCGTTTTCCAGGCGGGATATATCCAGCAGGTCGCTGATCAGGTCTTCTGCCGAACGCAGCGAACTGTCGAGGTGTTGCACCAGTTTCTGCGCCTCGCTGCTCAAGCCGTCGTCCTGATGGGAGAGGGCGGCAGAGAACAAGCGAGCGGCGTTCAACGGCTGCATCAGGTCATGGCTGACAGCGGCGAGGAAGCGGGTTTTCGACTGGTTCGCCGCCTCGGCATGGCCCTTGGCTTCGGTCAGTGCGACGTTGAGTTGCGACAGCTCCTGCGTGCGCTCGCTGACCCGTTGTTCCAGGCCTTCGTTGGCCTCGGTCAGCGCCTGCTCGGCTTCGCGGAACGCGGTAATGTCAGTGAAACTCATGACGAAACCGCCACCAGGCATCGGGTTGCCGATCAGCTCGATCACCCGGCCGTTGGGGAACAAACGTTCGGAAGTGTGCGCGCGGCCCTGACGCATCCAGTGCAGGCGTCGGGCGACGTGGACTTCCGCCTCGCCGGGGCCGCACAAGCCACGTTCGGCGTTGTAGCGAATGATGTCGGCAATCGGCCGGCCGACGCTGATCAAGCCATCCGGGTAGTTGAACAGCTCCAGATAGCGGCGGTTCCAGGCCACCAGTTTCAGCGACTGGTCGACCACGCTGATGCCCTGGGTGATGTTCTCGATCGCGCCTTGCAGCAGCGCGCGGTTGAACTGCAGGACTTCCGAGGCTTCGTCAGCGATACGGACGACGTCCTCCAGCTGCATTTCCCGACCTTCGATGGCGGCTTTTACTACGGCGCGCGTCGAAGAAGCGCCGAGCACGCCGGCCAGCAAGCGTTCGGTGTGGGCGATCCATTCGCCATCGGCGTTCTGGTTCGGATTGAAGCCTTTGCCCTGGCGGTAGGCGAAACGAATGAAGCTCTGCCGCGCACGTTCTTCGCCGACAAAGCGCGCCGCCAGTTGCAGCAAATCATCGATCTGCACCGCCAGCATCGAGCGCGCACTCGGCCGCGCGCTGATTTCCTGACCAATGAAGCGCCCGGCCTGCCAGTGTTCCGAAACCCGCGTGCGCGACAGCACCGAGACCCAGGCGAACAACGTGAAGTTGCCCGCCAGCGACAGCACCACGCCTTGCGTCAGCGGGGTGATCGGCAGGTTCAGCGGGTTGCTGTGCAGCCACGCCAGACCGGGAAAAGTGCTCAGCGACCAGCCTAGGCTGTGGGCGGCAATCGGCAGGATCAATGTGTAAAACCAGAGGAACGTGCCCGCCGCGAGACCGGCGAACACCCCACGACGGTTGGCCTGTTTCCAGTACAGCGCGCCGAGCATCGCCGGGGCCAGTTGGGTGACAGCGGCAAAGGCGATCTGGCCGATGGTCGCCAGGCTCGCGGTGGAGCCGAGCAAGCGGTAGCTGACGTAGGCCAGCAGCAGAATCAGCACGATGCTCACCCGGCGTACCGAGAGCATCCACTGGCGGAACACCTCGAACGGGCGCTCGGCGTTGTTGCGCCGCAGCAACCACGGCAACAGCATGTCGTTGGAGACCATGGTCGACAGCGCCACGCTGGCCACGATCACCATGCCGGTGGCCGCCGACGCACCGCCGATGAACGCCAGCAACGCCAGGGCCGGATGGGCCTGGGCCAACGGCAGGCTGATCACGAACGAATCCGGAAGCACGTGACTCGGCAGCATCATCTGCCCGGCAAGGGCGATCGGCACCACGAACAGCGCGGCCAGCGCCAGATAGGCCGGGAACACCCACTTGGCCAGGCGCAGGTCCTGCGGGTCGATGTTCTCCACCACCGTGACGTGAAACTGCCGCGGCAGGCAGATGATCGCCATCATCGCCACCCCGGTTTGCACCACCATCGACGGCCAGTTAATCGTTTCCTTCCAGTACTCCTCGAGGCGCGGTGCGAGCATCGCCTGATTGAACAGGTCGTCAAAACCGTCGTACAGCCCGTAGGTCACGAACGCGCCGACGGCGAGAAAGGCGAACAGCTTGACCAGCGATTCAAACGCAATCGCCAGCACCATGCCCCGGTGGTGCTCGGTGGCGTCGAGGTTGCGCGTACCGAAGACGATGGTGAACAGCGCCAGTACCAGCGACACGATCAGTGCGGTGTCCTGGGCGCGGGTGCCCATGGCGTCGGCACCGGCGCCGATCAGCAGGTTCACGCCGAGCACGATGCCTTTGAGTTGCAGAGCGATATAAGGCAGGACGCCGACCAGACAGATCAGCGCTACCACCACCGCCAGCGATTGCGATTTGCCGTAGCGCGCGGCGATGAAGTCGGCAATCGAGGTGATGTTTTCCTGCTTGCTGATCATCACCATTTTCTGCAGAACCCACGGTGCGCCCAGCAACAGCAGGATCGGCCCGAGGTAGATCGGCAGGAATGACCACAGCTGTTCGGCCGCCTGACCGACCGCGCCGAAGAACGTCCAACTGGTGCAATAAACCGCCAGCGACAGGCTGTACACCCACGCGCGCATCCGCGGCGGCAATGGCGCGCTGCGACGGTCGCCGTAGAAGGCGATGGCGAACATGATGGCCATATAGGCGAGGGCGACGGCGGCGATCAGCCCGGTGGACAACGACATGCAACACTCCCGACAGAAGACTCCCCGGCAGTCCTGCCCGGGCGGACAGTCTCGCATGAGTGCGGCGGTTAGTCAGTGTCGACCAAGGTCGTGGCGTGGCGGGGTGTCGCAGGTTTGAAACCGGGTGGTTCTGAGGTGAATGGTCGGGCCTCTTCGCGAGCAGGCTCACTCCTACAGGTGGAACGCATTTCAATTGTAGGAGTGAGCCTGCTCGCGATAGCGTCAGTCCTGTTTCAACGCCATATCGATCAACCGATGCAGTTCATCCACCTCCAGCGCCGCCGCCGCAAACAGAATCCGGAACACCACCGGCGCCACCACCAGATTGATCAACCGATCGACACTCGGCGCTGGCTCGTCTGGGTGACGCTCGATGATGGTCTGCAACTGCGCGCCAATGATCGTCACGCAATAACCCGGCGTGGCGCTGGCCTGCACGTCGCGCATCATGTTGCGCCCCGGCTCCGAACTCATTTCGTCCAGATACTGCTCGGCCCAGGCGCGGATATCACCGCGCAGGTCACCGGTCACGGCCGGTTCGCTGTCGGGGCGCATGCGGGCGAGGGCGACGTCCGCCAGCAACGCCGTCAGATCGCCCCAGCGCCGATAGATCGTCGAAGGCGTGACCCCGGCCCGCGCAGCGATTTGCGGGACGGTCACGGTGCTGCGCTCCTGTTCTTGCAGAAGCGCGCGGACTGCCGAATGAATCGACTCTTGCACCCGGGCACTGCGGCCGCCGGGGCGTAAACCTTCTTTAATAGCCATGCGCCAGACCTTAACACAAAGAATTTGCTTTAAGCCAAAGCCGAGAGCACACTCCGCAAAAGCAAAAAATTAGCTTTTGCGGAGTATGCCCATGACCAGCCTTGCTTCCAACCGTGGCAGCCTGATTTTTCTGGCGATCACCTTGTTGAGTTTTCTCGCCGCCTCCACGGCGCCGACGCCGCTGTATCACCTGTATCAGGATCAGCTGCACTTTTCGGCAGCGGTGCTGACCCTGATTTTCGGCGTGTATGCCTTAAGCCTGCTGGCGGCGCTGCTGACGGTCGGTTCGTTGTCCGATCATCTGGGGCGCAAACCGGTGATTTTCACCGCGGTGCTGCTCAATGCCCTGGCGATGCTGCTGTTCATCCACGCCGACAGCGTCGCATGGCTGATCAGCGCCCGCGTGCTGCAAGGTTTTGCCACCGGCATGGCCACCGCTGTTCTGAGCGCGACGCTGCTCGACACCGACCGCCAGCAGGGGCCGTTGATCAACAGCGTCGCACCGTTGCTCGGCATGGCGCTGGGCAGCATGGGCTGTGGCTTGCTGGCCGAGTTCGCTCCGGCGCCGTTGCAACTGACTTACTGGTTGCTGCTGGCACTGTTTGTGTTGCAGGCGGTGTATGTCTGGCGTCTGCCGGAAAGCGTCACCCCGCAAGCCGGGGCCTGGGCGTCACTGCGGCCGACCCTGCATGTGCCGGTTCAGGCGCGTTCGACCTTGTGGCGTGTGCTGCCGCTGAACACCGCAACCTGGGCCCTCGGCGGCTTTTTTGCCTCGCTGGCGCCGTCGCTGGTGCGCACCGCCACCGGTTCGACTTCCAACTTGATCGGCGGTGCTACGGTCTCGGCGCTGACGGTGACGGGCGCGCTGATGATTTTCACGTTGCGCAATCGGCCTGCGACCCGCGCCCTGCAACTGGGCGCCAGTCTGCTGCCGATCGGGGTGCTGCTGATTCTGCTCGGCGTGCACAGCGCCAGTCTTGGGCTGTTTTTCCTCGGCACGCTGGTCGCCGGTTGCGGCTTTGGCTCGGGTTTCCTCGGGGCGGTGCGCAGCCTGGTGCCGTTGGCCCTGCCGCATGAACGGGCCGGTTTGATGTCGGCGTATTACGCGCTGAGTTATCTGGCGTTTTGCTTGCCGGCACTGCTCGCCGGGCACTTGACCCGCACCTACGGCTTGCTCGCGACCACCGACGGTTACGTCGCCGCATTGATCGTGCTGGCCGTCGCCGCGCTCCTGCTCAGCTTGCGTGCGCAAGCGGCCAAGGTTTGCAGCGCTCCATAAGTGTGGCGGTTTCAGTTAGCCTTAAGCGGCCCTTCTTTGCATGGATCGACCGATGAAGATTATCCGCAGCAAGTCGTTCACCGCCGAGCGTGCCTGGGGTGCGCTGGACATCGCCAACATGAACGGCATCACCACGCGCCTGCACTGGACCGATCAGCCGTACAAATGGCACGTCAACGAGGGTGAGGAAGTGTTCGTGGTGCTCGATGGTCAGGTGCAGATGCGCTATCGCGAACAGGGCGAAGAAAAGCAGGTGCTGCTTGAGGTCGGGGATATCTTCTACGCCTCGGTCGGCACCGAGCACGTGGCGCATCCGCAGGGAGTGGCACGGATTCTGGTGATTGAAAGCGAAGGCAGTGTCTAGGCGCTTATCTGTAAAGTAGATAACAGATAGAGAAATTACCCGTTATATAGATATTCGATTCGGTTCTACCATGGACTCAACCTCACCTGAGGACAGGAGTTCATGATGACTTGCCCCAACATAGCCAAACCCGGCATCAAGCCGTTCAGCCAGCTTCAGCATCCGCGTGAAGTGATCCGTCAATTCACCCCGAACTGGTTCGCCGCGACCATGGGCACCGGTGTGCTGGCCCTGGCCCTGGCGCAACTGCCGGTGGCGATCCCCGGGTTGCACGCGGTGGCCGAAGGTTTGTGGCTGTTCAACATTCTGTTGTTCACCCTGTTTACCTTCGCCTATGCCGCGCGCTGGGTTCTCTTCTTCGATGAAGCGCGGCGGATCTTCGGCCATTCCACCGTTTCGATGTTCTTCGGCACCATCCCCATGGGCCTGGCGACGATTATCAACGGCTTTCTGCTGTTCGGCCTGCCACGCTGGGGCGAAGGCGTGATTCATTTGGCCGAAGTGCTGTGGTGGCTCGACGTGGCGATGTCGCTGGCCTGCGGTGTGTTGATCCCCTACATGATGTTTACCCGCCAGGAACACAGCATCGATCAGATGACCGCCGTCTGGCTGTTGCCGGTAGTGGCGGCGGAAGTGGCGGCGGCCAGCGGCGGCTTGCTCGCGCCGCACCTGGCCGATGCCCACGCGCAACTGGTGGTGCTGACGACAAGCTACGTGCTCTGGGCATTTTCCCTACCCGTGGCGTTTAGCATTCTGACCATCCTGTTGCTGCGCATGGCGCTGCACAAACTGCCCCACGAAAACATGGCCGCCTCGAGCTGGCTGGCCCTCGGTCCGATCGGCACCGGCGCGTTGGGCATGCTGCTGCTGGGCGCTGATGCACCGGCGATCTTCGCCGCCAATGGCCTGCCGGGCATCGGTGAAATCGCTGCGGGCCTGGGGCTGGTCGCCGGGATCACCCTGTGGGGGTTCGGTTTGTGGTGGATGTTGATGGCGCTGCTGATCACCGGGCGTTACCTGCGCGACGGTATCCCGTTCAACCTCGGCTGGTGGGGTTTCACCTTCCCGCTGGGCGTGTATTCGCTGGCGACCCTCAAGCTCGCCAGCACGCTGAACCTCGGTTTTTTCAGCGTGGTGGGCAGTGTGCTGGTGATCCTGCTGGCGGTGATGTGGCTGATCGTCGGTAAACGCACCGTGCAAGGCGCGTGGCGCGGTGAGCTGTTTGTCTCACCTTGTATTGCAGGGTTGAAGAAATAACCTGAAAAGTTTAGGTAATGTGTGGCCTGGATCGCCGATCGAGATTCCAATAAGCAGATCCAGGCCATTCTCTACCGACCTCAGGGAAACACGGAAGATGAGTCACCCCTCACAGTTCAACCTGCTTCGCACCCGGCGCTTTCTGCCGTTTTTCATCACGCAGTCGCTGGGCGCGTTCAACGACAACGTGTTCAAGCAGTCGCTGATCCTCGCCATTCTGTATCGGCTGACCATCGAAGGTGACCGTTCGATCTGGGTCAACCTGTGTGCGCTGCTGTTTATCCTGCCGTTCTTCCTGTTCTCGGCGCTGGCCGGGCAGTTCGGGGAAAAATTCGCCAAGGACGCGCTGATCCGTCTGATCAAACTCGCGGAAATCGCGATCATGGCCGTAGGATCGATCGGTTTTCTCTTCGATCACCTGTCGCTGATGCTGGTGGCGCTGTTTGCCATGGGCACGCATTCGGCGCTGTTCGGGCCGGTGAAGTATTCGATTTTGCCGCAGGCGTTGCGCGAGGATGAACTGGTCGGCGGCAACGGACTGGTGGAGATGGGCACGTTCCTGGCGATCCTTGCCGGGACCATCGGCGCTGGCGTCATCATGTCTTCGACCCATTACGCGCCACTGGTGTCGACCGCGATTGTCGGCATTGCGGTGCTCGGGTATCTCGCCAGTCGCGGCATTCCTCGCGCCGCCGCGGCGTCGCCGGAAATGCGCCTGAACTGGAACATTTTCAGCCAGTCCTGGGCCACGCTGAAACTCGGTCTGGGCCAGACGCCCGCGGTGTCGCGCTCGATTGTCGGCAACTCGTGGTTCTGGTTTGTCGGGGCGATTTATCTGACGCAGATCCCGGCCTACGCCAAGGAGTGGATGCACGGCGACGAAACCGTGGTAACGCTGATTCTCACCGTGTTCTCGGTGGGGATTGCGCTGGGTTCGATGCTCTGCGAGAAGCTTTCCGGGCGCAAGGTCGAGATCGGACTGGTGCCGTTCGGTTCGTTCGGTCTGACCGTGTTTGGCCTGCTGCTGTGGTGGCATTCCGGTGGAATCCCGGAGAGCGTCACCGGCCATAGCTGGACCCAAGTCTTGGGCTTTGCCCATACCTGGGCGGTGCTGGTCGACATTCTCGGCCTCGGTATTTTTGGCGGCTTCTATATCGTGCCGCTGTACGCGCTGATCCAGTCGCGCACCGCCGAGAACGAGCGGGCGCGGGTGATCGCGGCCAACAACATTCTCAACGCGCTGTTCATGGTGGTGTCGGCGATCGTTTCGATCGTGTTGCTGAGCGTGGTCAAACTGTCGATTCCACAGCTGTTTTTGGTGGTGTCGCTGCTGAACATCGGCGTCAACGCCTACATCTTCAAGATCGTCCCCGAGTTCAGCATGCGTTTCATGATCTGGCTGCTCAGCCATTCCATGTACCGCGTCGAACACCGTAACCTCGAAGCGATTCCGGACGAGGGCGCGGCATTGCTGGTGTGCAACCACGTGTCGTTCGTCGATGCCTTGCTGATTGGCGGCGCGGTGCGTCGGCCGATTCGCTTTGTCATGTACTACAAAATCTACAACCTGCCGGTGCTGAACTTTATCTTCCGCACGGCGGGGACGATTCCGATTGCCGGACGCAACGAAGACATCCAGATCTACGAAAAAGCCTTCACCCGGATTGCCGAGTATCTGAAGGACGGTGAGCTGGTGTGTATCTTCCCGGAAGGCAAGTTGACCACCGATGGCGAGATCAACGAGTTCAAGGGCGGGCTGACGCGGATTCTCGAAGAAACCCCGGTGCCGGTAATTCCGCTGGCGCTGCAGGGATTGTGGGGGAGTTTCTTCAGTCGCGATCCGAACAAGGGCTTGTTCAAGCGGTTGTGGTCGCGGGTGACGTTGGTGGCGGGTTCGGCGGTGGCGGTGGAAGCGGCGCAGCCGGCGAAATTGCAGGGATTGGTGGGGGCGTTGCGCGGGGCTGTCAGATAGTTGTTGCCTGAATTGGCCCCATCGCTGGCAAGCCAGCTCCCACAGGTTTTCTGGATTTACACAAGATTTGTGTTCACCGGAGATCCCTGTGGGAGCGGGCTTGCTCGCGAAAGCGGCAGTGGCCTAAGCGCTGACCTTGAGGCCGATCAAACCGGTGATGATCAACGCCACGCTGGCCAGCCGAATCAACGCCATCGACTCGCCAAACAGAATGATCCCGGCAATCACCGTGCCTACGGCACCGACCCCGGTCCAGATCGCATAAGCCGTACCCAGTGGTAATTCCTTCATTGCCAGGCCCAACAGGCCGAGGCTGATTGCCATCGCTGCGACGGTCAGTACGGTGGGGAGCGGGCGGGTGAAACCGTCGGTGTATTTCAGGCCGACGGCCCAGCCGACTTCGAACAGGCCGGCGAAAAACAGAATGATCCAGGACATGAAAGACCTCCATCGATTGACGGGGCCGTCCCCAGATTGATAACTCGATCGAGCCGCAGGGTCGTCCCCGCGTAGCGCAATAGTCTGCCGAGCATTAATCCGGGGATCAAGCTTCCCGGTCAGTCGGTCGGCTGCTGCGCCAGCGCCTCACGGTCTTCCTTCTCGCTCATGCGCCGGAAGTAGGTCGAGAGCAACGCCCCGGAAATGTTGTGCCAGACGCTGAACAACGCGCTCGGCACCGCCGCCAGCGGCGAGAAGTGCGCACTGGCCAATGCCGCGCCCAACCCCGAATTCTGCATGCCGACTTCCAGCGCCAGCGACTTGCGCTGCGCCAGTGGCAACTTGAACAGGCGCCCGGTGAAGTAGCCCAGCAAGTAGCCGAAGCTGTTATGCAGCATCACCACCGCCATGATCAGCAGCCCGGATTCGGCAATCTTCGCCTGACTGGCGGCCACCACGGCGGTGACGATGATGACGATGCTGACCACCGACACCAGAGGCAACACGTCCACCGCGTGCCGCACTCTATCGCCGAGCAAACGTTGCGCGACCACGCCGAGCACGATCGGCAGCAGCACCACTTGCAGGATCGACCAGAACAATTCCATGAACGACACCGGCAACCACGCCGAAGCCAGCAGCCAGATCAGCGCCGGGGTCAGCAGCGGGGCGAGGAGGGTAGTAACAGCGGCAATCGCCACCGACAGCGCCAGGTCGCCCCGGGCCAGCCAGGTCATCACGTTCGAAGAGGTGCCACTTGGGCAGCAGCCGACCAGAATCACCCCGACGGCGATTTCCGGTGGCAGATGGAAGATCTGGCAGAGCAACCACGCCACACCGGGCATGATCACGAAATGTGCGACCACGCCCAAAGCCACGCGCCACGGATGGCGGGCGACGGCGGCGAAGTCATCGAGTTTGAGGGTCAGGCCCATGCCGAACATCACCAGCCCCAGCAGCGGCACGATTGCGCCTTTGAGGCCGAGGAACCACGCCGGTTGCAGGAACGCGATCACCGCGAAAATCAGAACCCAGTAAGCGAAGGTATTGCCGACAAAGCGACTCAGTGCAGCCAGTGCGCGCATGGCCTGTTCCTTGTTATTAGTTACACCACAAAGCCAATTGTGGGAGCGGGCTTGCTCGCGAAAGCGGCGGGTCAGCCAAGTTAATGTTGAATGACACACCGCTTTCGCGAGCAAGCCCGCTCCCACATTGGGGTTTCACGAGGGTTTTAGATCCCCTGCGGCGTCTCTTCACCGCCCAACGCTTCCACCAGCGCCGGCAGGAAGTCGCCGAAGGTCAGCATCATCAGGGTGAAGCTGGCGTCCAGTTGGCCCAGGGCCTCGTCGCCACCGTCCTGTTCCGCCTGATCTTGCAGCAGGTCTTCGAACTTCAGGCGTTTGACGGTCATCTTGTCATCGAGCATGAACGACAACTTGTCCTGCCAGGCCAGCGACAACTGAGTCACGACTTTGCCGGTGCTCAGGTGCAACTGGATTTCTTCGCTGGTCAGGTCCTGACGCTTGCAACGCACGATGCCGCCGTCTTCGTGGGTGTCGCGCAGCTCGCACTCGTCCAGAACGAAGAAGTCCGGGGCCGCTTGCTGGGTGGTGACCCACTCGGTCATCACGGCGGTCGGCGCGGTTTTCACGGTCAGCGGACGGACGGGCAGGGTGCCGAGCACTTCACGCATGGTGGAGAGCAGGTCTTCGGCGCGTTTCGGGCTGGCCGAGTTGACCAGGATCAGGCCCTGTTTCGGCGCGATGGCGGCGAAGGTCGACGAGCGACGGATAAAGGCGCGCGGCAGGAACGCCTGGATGATTTCATCCTTGATCTGATCGCGTTCCTTCTTATAGACCTTGCGCATCTGCTCGGCTTCGATCTCTTCGACCTTTTCCTTGACCGCGTCGCGCACGACGCTGCCCGGCAGAATGCGTTCTTCTTTACGCGCAGCGATCAGCAGGAAGTCACCGCTGACGTGTACCAGTGGAGCATCTTCGCCTTTGCCGAATGGCGCGACGAAACCGTAGGTGGTCAACTCCTGGCTTGCACATGGACGCGCCAGTTTGGTGGCCAGTGCAGTTTCCAGCGCCTCGGCATCGACAGGCAGGTCTTGGGTCAGGCGATAGATAAGCAGGTTTTTGAACCACATGGGGTGAGTCTCTCCTTTATACAAAGGGGGGCATTATTGTCTTCGCCGGGTCATAGGCCAACCCTTCTCTAAGCCTTTGGAAGGCCTGAGAAAATTAATTAAAAAAGTGCTTGCCAGAGGTTGGGTCGCTCCGTAGAATGCGCGCCACACCGAAGCGAAGGGTGATTAGCTCAGCTGGGAGAGCGTCTGCCTTACAAGCAGAATGTCGGCGGTTCGATCCCGTCATCACCCACCATTCGTTTCAAGTGTTTAGCGCAGCGGTAGTTCAGTCGGTTAGAATACCGGCCTGTCACGCCGGGGGTCGCGGGTTCGAGTCCCGTCCGCTGCGCCATATTCGGTAACCTGGACCACTGAACGCCAGGTCACCACGGAAAAACCCGCTGAAGCGGGTTTTTTTCTGTCTCACGTTTGTACCTTGTTCCATCGGGTTGTGTCGTTTCACCGGTTTTCGGATTTTTTTGAAAAAAACTTCAATTAAATCAACACTTTACGAAAACTTGTGGCATAATGCACCCCGTAACGAAGCGAAGGGTGATTAGCTCAGCTGGGAGAGCGTCTGCCTTACAAGCAGAATGTCGGCGGTTCGATCCCGTCATCACCCACCATTCGTTTCAAGCGTTTCGCGCAGCGGTAGTTCAGTCGGTTAGAATACCGGCCTGTCACGCCGGGGGTCGCGGGTTCGAGTCCCGTCCGCTGCGCCATATTCGGTCACCTGGACCCACTGAACGCCAGGTCACCACAGAAAGCCCGCCTAGTGCGGGCTTTTTGCTGTCTGCGATTTGATAATTTCTGCATTGCCGCTGTGGTGAGGGGATAAATCCCCTCACCACAGGTACTGTTACTGTTCGGCATTGCGGCTATGCCGATAGTCACTCACCGCCTCATACACCGCTTTGCGCAAGCGGTTGATCCCGCCAATCGGCCGATGCGCCTCAATACCAAACCATGGGTTGAACGACAGGTTGTCGCATTCTAGATTCAGTGCCGGAGTGTCGAAGTCCTGTGCAGGCAGGGTAATCCGCGCCACGCTTTCAAACGGTGAATCCTGCTCGCGCCATTCGATGCTGGTGTCCTCGATCGGCATGTACCTGTTCGCATCCTGGCGCTGAATCTGCAGCACGAAACACGCCGGCACCCGATCCGTCGACAATTGCTGATTCAAGGCACTGCGCAGGAAGTTCGGCAGGTCATGGTTTTGCGGGGGCAGGGCATACGCCGGGCAATTATCAGGATCCGGTGCTACCCGAAACTTCGCATTGGCCTCACCGAATTTGTAGGGGGATACCGAAAAGTAAGTCGTCCCTGTCGGGCTGTCCGGTGGCGGCGACAGTGTTGCCAGGGCGATGAACAAGTGGCGGATCTGCCAGGTGCGCGGATCCCAGCCGGGGAAAAATGCCATGATCTTTTTGCCATCAGCCTGAGCCGCTACATTCTGACGATACTCGGCGACATCGCTGACAAAGAAATTCGCATGGCTGAACATCACAAAGTCTTGTTCGTGGCGCTCCTGACGGTCGCCTAGCAGCTGTTTCCCGGGAACATCGAGCAGTTTGATCGCCATGCCCCGGGCGTCGCGGATGCTGTCGAACTGTGGATAGGCGTTGCCATTGGACAGGCGAATCATCGCCTGCCAGGTTTTACCCGGCTCGCTGAATACGCCTTGGCGCAACGCTGGCGCCAGTTCCTGCAGCACCGTCACTTCGGCCTTCACGCAACCGTGGGCCTTGGCATGCGCGTCGCGCAGGTAGCGAGTGCCTTCGCGGTGTTGATCGACGATGCGCACCGCCGTCTGGATCACATCCTGGGTCATCGCCGCTTCACCGGCGGTAATCTGTTCTTGCGCCGACACCGGGCCGCGGTGTTGCCAGGCGAACCATGCGCTCGCGATGGCCCAGCCCAGCAGGCCGATAATCAGCAATGCCAGCAGGGTTTTGCCGAGCAGGCGTCCCAGCCACAACCAGAGGCGGGCGAGCATGGACGGTCTTTTGTACGAATTGATCATCATGGCAATTGAGCCTCCAACGGTCCGCCCAGTACTTTCAGGTACTCCAGCAATGCCCAGCGTTCCTGCGGTTGCAGCAGTCGGCCGATGACGCCATTGCCACGCTCGCCGGCGCGGAATTCATGACCGCTGTTGTGGTTGCCGCTAATCCGGGTGTCGAACAGAAAGCCGTTGGTAAAGGCCTCGGTGCGATACCCCAAGTGGCGCGGGTCGTACTCGAGAGTGCCTTTATAGAAGGTGGTGGCGCGTTCATCCTGGGGCGACAGCAGTTGATAAAGACTCGGTACCGAACCGTTGTGCAGAAATGGCGCGGTGGCCCAAACCCCGGCCAACGGTCTGGCCTTGTAAGCGACTTTTTCGCGCACGCCGATCGGCAAACCGAAGCCATCAAGTTGTGGCTTTTCCTGAGGGCTGACACCGGCCTCGCGATAAGCGCGGTTTTCGACGAATGCGGTGACGTAAGCCAGGCCCTTGGCCACCGATAGCTGGCTCAAATCCAATGGCTCTTTGGGCGTTGGATGCAGCTTCACATCCATCTGCTCAAGCTCCTTCAGATCCCATTGCAGCGGCGTCAGGTCGAAACGGTGGTTGGCAATGTTGGTCGCTGCATTCGGATCGGTGCCGATCACCTCCACCGGCAGCATGTGCAAATGCTGCACCCAGCGTTCGCCCTCCTGAGTCTTGCGTGGCACGTGGCAACCGGCGCAGTTCTCGGTAAACAGCGCGCGGCCCCTGGCGGCCAGTGGCTTGTCCACCGCACCCAAGACATCTTCCGGCCAGGCGGGTGGTTGCAGGTGTTGCAGGGTTTCTTCGATTTTGTGCAGGTCACGCACGCGGACACTGGAGGCGTAACGGGCATCGCCCTGCAGCGGCTGGCCATTGCTGTCGAAGAAATTCAACGTGGCGCCGACACCCAGTGCCTCCCCGATATTGCGCGCCATCGGTTGCTGTGCCGAGCCGTTCCATTGCACCCAGTCGAACGTCCACATGTCCCACAGTTGCGGGTAGTCCACCGGGGCGTTGGCCACCCGGTAGTTGGTGGGGGAGATCGCGTCGCCGAAGGTGGCGTTGGCGATGCGGCCGAACGCATCGGTGCGTCCCGGGCCTTCTTCGGTGGGGTAGAGGCCTCGGTGAGTGTCGTTCCAGGCGACTTTCAGGAACGTGTTCAGAGACGCCTTGAAGTCTTTGCGCAGTTGCTCGTGGCGCGCCTCATAGTCATTGCCCAGCACATTGCGGGCGAAACGCTCGAATTTCCATGGGTTGTAGTAAGTCGAGGTCAGACTGGCGACCAATGCCTGTCCGAAACTGCCGCCGCGCAATGTCGGAACGCTGGAAGGCAAGACATGCTGCGCCGAACCGCCGTCAATTCGCACGGCCTGGTCCTTGAAGCGTAATTCGCCGGTGTGGCAAGCGGCGCAGGTGATATCGAGATATTGCTCGTTACCGCCGGGATTTCGATGGCGGGCGAAACCGACCGGCAGATTGCCAGGGTTGTTCGGTGTGGCTTTCTGTTGCGGGTCAACCAGAAAGCCGAAGCGTGCGAGGTATTCCGGGGACGCGAAACGCTGCTGCGAGAAGGGCAATTCCAGCGCCTCGAACCATTCATAACGCAGGCCTTTGACCTGTGTGCCCTGCGGGGTGAAGTAGTAGGTCTGGCGTTCTTCTTCACTCCACTGGTTCAGGTAATGCACCTTTTGGACGGGGGAGTAGAACGGTAATTTCGGGTTGGCGACGTAGTACAAAACCACCGCCAGGCCCAGGCCCAGCAGCACGATGATCAGGGTCAGCACACGGTAGAAGAGGCGCAAGATAAACATCCTTGTCGAGTTGTTGCGCTGTTATGCCTCAGCTGCTGCGGGTGCGGCAAGTGGCCATTACGCCAACTGTCGTAGGAAGTCTCATAAGTCTTTGTCGGGCCAAGATGACAGAAGCTTCATCGTCCCTTTTCCCGAATGCGTTTTAATCCCTGAACTTATCGGACGTTTCCTGCTCTCATGCCGGTAGCCATTGGTCGTGGCGGCCTGATAAGCTCGCGGCTTTACTCGATTGCCCTTTCGGCGCATGAACAAGGAAATAGCATGAAACAGCATCGGTTGGCGGCGGCGGTAGCCCTGGTTAGCCTGGTCCTCGCGGGTTGTGATTCGCAGACCAGCGTAGAGCTGAAAACCCCGGCGCAAAAAGCTTCCTACGGTATCGGCCTGAACATGGGCAAGAGCCTTGCTCAGGAAGGCATGGATGATCTGGACTCCAAAGCGGTAGCCCAGGGCATCGAAGATGCCGTCGGCAAGAAAGAACAGAAGCTGAAAGACGAAGAACTGGTCGAAGCCTTTGCCGCGCTGCAGAAGCGTGCTGAAGAGCGCATGGCCAAGATGAGCGAAGAGTCGGCAGCTGCCGGCAAGAAATTCCTCGAAGAAAACGGCAAGAAGGCCGGCGTGACCACTACTGCATCCGGTCTGCAGTACGAAGTGATCAAGAAAGCCGACGGCCCACAGCCTAAGCCTACCGACGTAGTGACCGTTCACTACACCGGCAAGCTGACCAACGGCACCGTGTTCGACAGCTCCGTTGAACGTGGCAGCCCGATCGATCTGCCTGTCAGCGGCGTGATCCCGGGTTGGGTTGAAGGTCTGCAACTGATGCACGTTGGTGAGAAGTACAAGCTGTACATCCCTAGCGATCTGGCTTACGGCGCGCAATCGCCAAGCCCGGCGATCCCGGCCAACTCGGTCCTGGTCTTTGACCTGGAACTGCTGGCCATCAAGGATCCAGCCAAAGAAGACGCCGCTGCTGCCAAGTAACAGGCATCGTTAACGGCTTCGCCAACAACGCCTCGCTTATGCGGGGCGTTGTTGCATCTGGACGAAGCTGGCGGTAAACAGAGCGAACGGATGGCGCTCGCAGCAGTCCTAGAGATTGAGGCCGCCAGCGCTAGACGCCCTGAGCTGCCAAGTCAATGAAATATTGGGGTTTTTTATGTGAGTAAAAAACGCCCGATCTGAGCGCGGCCCTTATAAAACGGGGCTTTCAGCGCTGAAATGCAGCTCTGTTCACAAGGTTATCCACAATTTGTGTGGATAACATTTCAACGGGAGAAATAGATGAAAGCGCCGTGGAATTTCGCCCGATTTCTGCCCCTGGCCGGTCGATTGCTGGCGCGTGGGCGTCTGCCGACTCTGTTGTTCGCGGTGGCGAGCAAAGGTGCCGCGCAAGGCAATCGTCTTGGCAAACTCAAGGATGATCTGCGTCTGCTCCAGGCACTGTGCCTGGCCTACTGGCGTGGCGAGTATCGGGCCATCAGCCCGAAAGCCATGGTTTCGGTGGTAGCAGGGCTGATGTACTTCCTCAGTCCGGTGGATGCGATCCCGGATTTCATCCCGGTGTTCGGCATGCTCGATGACATCGCGGTTCTGGCTTGGGTGATGAAAACTCTCGACGACGAGCTCAATGCTTTCCGGCTCTGGCGCAACCGGCAGCAGCCGGAAAAGCTCGCGGTGGTCGAGCGCCTGCCTGATACCCCCGAGCAACTTCAGCTGCAGGGCCCGAAAAAGCCCTGATTCACTTCGCCCGGATACAGATAGATACCCCCCGCGACCTTGGCCGCTGTTAGGATTACACTTCTAGGGAAAAGTGCCGACTCGCTAAGTGTTGTTGTCCTACGGGGTAGTCATGGATATTCAGATAATTGCACGCGATGGCGAACCCGAATATGCGGTTCTGCCATGGGTTCAGTATCAGGCTCTACTGAAAGCAGCAGGCATCAACGAAACACCGCAGCAGCAGCAGGCGCCAGCGCCGGCCGCTGCAACGCCGGACCCGATTCTTCCAGGTCTGGATCAACTACGCAGTTTGCGCGAAGGGAAGGGCATCGCCATCGAGGCGCTGGCCCGCACGGTAGGCATCAGCCCGTCTTATCTGGCCATGATCGAAAGCGGCGAGCGTCAACCTGACGCCGCGATTCGTCGCAGCCTGGCCTGGGAATTGACGGTGCCGGGTTGGAGGGATGAATCGTGAGCGTACGCATCAGTCGTCAACATTGGGACGGATTGCTCGGGGAGCTGGATCAGGCGCGCAGGCAGCGCCATCTGTTGACCTATCGAGCCTTGCTCGAACGTTTGCAACTGCCGACGCCGGCGATGCAGACGCTGACCGCGGCACTTGAGCATCTGGCTGCACTGGACGCCAAGGCCGAGCAGCCATTGCGCAGCTCGCTGGTGATCAGCCAGGGTGCCAGCCGTTTGCCACGTACCGGTTTTTTTGAATGCGTCGAGCGTCTGGGGCGCTTTTCCGGGCCCTCCGATGGCGTCGCGGCTGCTTCCTGGCATGCATCGGAAGTGGTCAGGGTTTTCGAATACGAGTACCCGGAATCGGCGGAGGCCTGAGTGTTCTTACGACTCAAGGCGTCGGCCAGTTACTGGTTGGCCCGTAGGCTGTTTCACTGGTCGTGGTTCGTCCGCCAGCCCAGAGGCTGGCGCTGGCTCGAAGGGCAGTTTGCGCGCATGGCCAATCTTGGCGATGTTGGCGCGCAAAGCTTTTATGGGCACATTCTGACGTTTCGCGGGGTTGGCCTGGGTGCCCGCGAAGAGGGTGTGCGGCTATTGCGTCTGGCGGCACTCGCCGGCGATGGCAAAGCGGCCTATCAGGTCGGCGTGATCTGCCTTGCAGGCACCCCGAGCAAGGGGCCGGATCCAGCAGAGGCTGCGCGCTGGTGGACTTTGGCCGCCAAGGCCGGCCACCCTTTGGCCGAACTCAAACTCAAAGAATTGAGCGCTCGCGATTAAACCCAGTAAATCCATTTGTGTCGGCCTGATAAACGTGGCGTGAGGGAAACCTCACGCCACGTTTACGTTTATAGCTATACGTTTTGTAGTAACTGTTTTTTACAGATTAGTCCTACAGCAAACGCCTACTCGCCTGACTTCTTTCCTGGCTGATCCCCCGCAAAGTCCCCGCGCCTAATTTCTGCGCGAGGGAACGCTCATGTTTGACCCGGTTTTTCATTCCACCCCGCATCGTCGTGTGCGCTGATGGACGCCGTCAGCCGCATCGAGCAGGAACTCGACAGCTTCCCCGACACCCTCGACCTCTATCGCCAACAACTTGAGCATTGGTTGAGTCGCGCGGCCGACCAGGTCAGCCACGCGGCCGACCTGCCGTCGCTGATGGGCATGGAGCGGATCATTCGCTTCGGCGATCGCGTCACCGCCGTCAGCACTGGCGACAGTGAGTTTTCCTCCAGCGTCGTGCAGTGCCCGAAGAGCGGAGTGCTGGCGATCGAGAGCAAGTTCGAGTCGGTGTACGACATTCCGCTGGGCGACATCGTGGTGGATGTGGTGGCGGTGGATGATGAAAAAACCTCGCCCGTGGCACTGGATGCGCAAGGCCGGGGAACATTCACCGGTACGCCAGGCAAGTTCTATCGCGTGCAGGTGCACAGCGAGGTTACCCCGGAGCAGATCAAGGCGCTGTTCAAGTCCTACGACGGCTTGACCGGTGAGTTGGATGGCTGGCTGCGCAGCGAGTGGCAGGGGTTCAAGCCGCAGTGGTCGCAGTCGGTGGCGACAGCGGCAGGCAACGGCATGCTCTCCGGGAGTTGGGCGGCGATCGAGGGGGTGTGGGACAGCATCGGGATGCTGTCGGACATTCTCAAGGATCCAGGCGCATTTGCCGAGCGGCTGGGAAGCGGCGCGGCTGATCTGATCCGGCTCGCAGAATCAGCTCCGGATGTCATGCAGAAACTGCAGTTGCTGGTCAGTGATGAAGCGGCGCTGTGTTTGCTGTTGCGTGCGGCGAGCCTCTGGCTCGAGATGCTGCCGCCCAGCCAGATCGCCGGCAAAACCGCTGAAACGGCGTCGATGATGATCGTGCAGGTGCTGATCGATGTGCTGATCGGCGTTGTGTTGACATTCGTCGGGGCTGGCGCAGGGATCGCTTATCTGACCCTGCGCCTGGCGGATCGCGCGGCCCAGTTGCTGTCGGTTGTAAAGCGCCTGGTCAAGGCGATTTTTGGCATCGTCAACACGTTCATCCATTACGTCGACCAGTACAAAACCGTTGCCGCGCGGGGTATTGCCGCCGGCGTGAAAAAGGGGCGCATGCAATTGCGCTGGGATGCGAAGCGCAATGCCGCCCTGAAGAAAAACGAGCACCACGATAACGCTCCCGATCAAGCGAAAAACCCCAACGGCGACAGCGCCGATTGCGCGCCGCTGACCTGCACCAACGGCTGTCCGGTGTCGATGGTCACCGGCGAAGAACTGCTGACCCTGAGCGATGGCACGCTCGATGGTTTGCTGCCGTTCGAGTTCACCCGGTTGTACCGCACCAGCGCGGTGGAGATCGATGTCGGGCTGGGGTTTGGCTGGAGTCATTCGCTGGCGCATCGGCTGGAGTTTGATGGCGATGTGGTGGTCTGGGTCGATCACGAGAACCGCCGCACGCGGTTTCCGTTGCCCAGCGTTGAACGGCCGCAGATTCACAACAGCCTGTCGCGGGCGGCGATTTTTCTCGGGAATGAGCCGGAGGAACTGATCCTCGCGCTGGCGGGGGATACGGCGCGGTTTTATCACTTTCGGGCTGGGCGGCTGACGGCGGTCAGTGATGCGTATGGCAATCGTCTGACCGTTAATCGCGATTATTCCGACCGTGTGCAGCGCCTGGATAACGGCGCAGGTCGCTCGCTGTTTTTGCGCTACGACCAGGCGCATCTGGTAGCGGTGGATTACCAGGTGCTTGGGGGCGATGGCTGGCGCACCGAGCAAACGTTGGTCAGTTATTGCTACGACGCCCGCCAGCGTTTGTTGGCCGCGACCAACGAGGTCGGTGACAGCGAGCGTTACGACTACGACGATCAGCACGTCATCCTGCAGCGGCAACTGACCGGCGGCGCAAGCTTTTTCTGGGAGTGGGAGCGTGCCGGCAAAGCTTCGCGCTGCGTGCGGCACTGGGCGTCGTTCTCGCAGATGGACACGCGGTATGTCTGGGACGACGACGGCCGTGTCGCGGTGCATTACGTCGATGGCACCGAAGAGGTTTACGTCCACGATGACAGCGCACGGCTGGTGCGCAAGGTCGAGGCCGATGGCGGTGAGCACCTCAAGGCCTATGACGATCAGGGGCGGCTGATCGCCGAGCAGGACGCGCTCGGTGCGGTCACCGAATACCGCTACGACGACGTCGGACGGCTGATCGCGCTGCTTCCGCCGGAAGACGAGCCAACATCCTACGAGTACCGCAACGGTTTCCTGCACAGCCGTTCTCGCGGTGAGGCGGTGTGGACATTCCGGCGCAACGCTGAAGGGGATGTCACCGAAGCGGTCGATCCCGACGGCCAGGTCACCCATTACTACTACAACGTTCGCGGGCAGTTGCTGTCGATCCGCTATCCGGACACCAGTCGGCACATTTTTGTCTGGAACGACCTCGGCCAACTGATCGAAGAAACCCTGCCCGCTGGCGGTGTGCGGCGTTTTTCCTACGATGCGCTGGGACGGCGGACGACCTCTAGCGACGAACACGGCGCGATTACCCGTCAGCAGTGGGATGCGGCTGGCCGACTGGTTCAGACGACCTTTCCTACAGGTGCCACCCGCGCCTACAGCTACGGCGCTTATGGCCAGGTTACCGCCGAGCGCGACGAACTCGGGCGCATCACCCGCTACGAGTATGACGATGACCTGCACCTGGTCTCGCGCAAGATCAATCCCGACGGCACGCGGGTGCAATACCGCTACGACCATGCGCAACTGCTGCTGACGGAAATCGAGAACGAGTCCGGGGAAAAGTATCGACTGGACTACACGCCGAGCGGATTGATCCGACAGGAAACCGGGTTCGACGGCCGGCGCACCGCTTACGCCTACGATCGCAACGGGCACCTGCTGGAAAAGACCGAGTTCGGCGATGACGGCTCAAGGCTGGTCACCGCTTACCAGCGTGATGCGGCCGGGCGTCTGCTGCTGAAAACCCTGCCCGACGGGGTTCAGGTGGCTTACCGCTACGATCGCCTGGGGCGGTTGACCGGTGTCGATGACGGCCAGAAACATCCACTGGCCTTCGCATACGATCTGCAAGACCGGCTGATCACCGAGCATCAGGGCTGGGGCACCCTGCGTTACACCTACGACGCCTGCGGCCAGCTCAAGCGCCAGCGTCTGCCGGACAACAGCAAGCTCGATTACCACTACGCCAAGGGCGGTGCGCTGACCGCCATCGACCTCAATGGCACGCGGCTGACCAGCCACGTCTACCAGTGCGGTCGCGAACAACAACGCCAGCAAGGCCTGCTACTCAGCGACTATGCCTACGACGATCAGGGCCGTTTACTGGCCCACACTGTAGGCCATCAGCACGACTCGCTGTATCGCCGCGACTATGCCTACAGCGCCAACGGCAATCTGGAGCACATTGCCGACAGCCGTCACGGCCAGCGCACCTACGCCTACGACGCCCTCGACCGCTTGATCCGCGTGCGCCACTCGCGTGACGAACTGCCCGAGTCCTTCGCTCACGACCCGGCCGGCAACCTGCTGATGCAGGACCGCCCTGGTCCCACGCGGATCAAGGGCAACCGCCTGCTGATGCAAGGCGACCGGCACTACGACTACGATGCTTTCGGCAACCTGATCCGCGAGCGTCGTGGCCGCGACCAGCAACTCGTCACCGAGTACCGCTACGACTGCCAACACCGCCTGATCAGCCTGACCCGCCCCGACGGCCAAACCGCGACCTATCAATACGACGCCTTCGGCCGACGCATCCGCAAAACCGTCGATGGGCAGAGCACTGAGTTCTTCTGGCAAGGCGACCACCTCGTCGCCGAGAGCAGCAAAACCCACCACCGCAGCTACGTCTACGAACCCGGCACCTTCCGCCCGCTGGCGTTGCTCGACGGCAAAGGCCCGAAACGCGCCTGCCCGTTCTACTACCAACTCGACCACCTCGGCACCCCGCAGGAACTCACCGACTACAGCGGCGAAATCGTCTGGTCGGCGCAGTACGACGCCTACGGCAAAGTCGCGGCGATCACCCTCGCCGGCGAGGACTATCTCGACCAGCCGCTGCGTTTTCAGGGGCAGTATTTCGACGCGGAAAGTGGGCTGCATTACAACCGGCATCGGTATTACGACCCGCGGTTGGGGCGGTATCTGACGCCGGATCCCATCAAGTTGGCGGGTGGGTTGAACCAATACCAGTACACGCCGAATCCGACGGGGTGGGTGGATCCGTTGGGGTTGAATGATTGTCCGGGAGGAGCGGGGTGCAACAAACCGTCTTTTGAATCAAACGATCCGACTAAAAAGATACTTGGAGGGGAAGCTGTTTCCTCTCCTCCCGCAGCGAAAATTAAAAATACGTATTTGTACCGTGGAGATACGAAAGATCCTTCGGAAGTTTTTGAGCACGGTTTTAAAAGTAAAGGAGATAGCAATGATCTATTTCTTCACTCAATCGATAGCGACTTTCCTCCTAGTAACTTTATTAGCACATCTCTTTCGAGAGATATGGGAAAGGCATTCGCTACAAGCTACTTCACAAGGCCAGGGTTCCTTTACACACTTAGAATGATTCCAGGTCGCGATCTTAAAAAAGAGCTAGGAACAGCCTATAATTTTAGTAAAGAGCAGGAAGTTGCAATCCCAGGTAGGATAAGGAGGGAGGATGTCCTCGGTGCTACATTGATTATTGATGATGGTAAGGAGTTTGGCTATTCCATTCCAAATCCGCATAGGAAAATAGACAAATGAAATCAATGTTTGTAGCTACAATTAAAATTTTAGATGGTAATAAAAGTCGAGAGCTTGACCTGATTTGTGATCGTGAGGAAATATCAATAGCATTCATTTGTGAAAGTGGGTGTAAGCGGATTTATTTTGGGTGTGATTTTTACAAATGTTTCGCTTTGTTGAGGAAAGATAATCCAGAGTTAACCTTTTGCTGCAAGGGGGCGAAAATAAATGTTCATCCGTCAAGCATGTCTTCTCAAATGTCTCTTGGACTGAAAGCATACGAACTAGTGGTTGGTAAAGAACCCTCTTTAGATGATCTTGTATATATATTTGATTATGAGGATCGGGATTTAACAAACGATCCAGATGAACAGCGATTTTTTTATATGAATTGGATTAGCCCTTAAAGCGATTCATCGTCTCTAACTCTTGTGGGGCTTGATTTTTTCGAGATCGGTTTTCTAATGGTTGATGTCCAAGGTGGAAAATTTTATAGAGTTTGGATCCTTAATTTGAAAGTTGTGTTTTTGCTGTTTTTCGATAATGAGTTGAGTTAGGGGGGCAGGTGGAAGATGTTTAGAGGTGTTTATAGCTCGCGGTTTTTATCCCATCGAGCGCAGTTGAATGCTTTAAACGAAGCGATGACAAGAGAAGCACGGAAGATGTCGCGATTCACGGGAGAAGACAGCATGGGTAATTTGGTTGTGAGAATGGCAGCCGAAAATGTGGGGGAAGGATACGAACCTAACCCATCAGATCCATTAGAACCCCGTTACATTCAAAAGATGAATGGGTTTGAAATGAAATTTGACTTTGAAACATTGCAACCCTTCGCTCTATATCCGGTGGAGCACGTTTGATGTTGATGCATCCCTATCTTGACGTTCCATACAGCCCTAAGTTGAAGCACTTTCTTGGCGGGTTTGATATATACGATCGCGAGGAGACGCTGGGCGCGGAGTTGGCGGAGTTCGATCCTGAGTGTCCTTCAGATAGAGCGGAACTAATTTATAAATTTATTGTGAAAAGATTTTCGAGTTTGACTCATCGGCACAAATTTGTCTTGTTTTTTGTATTGGGTGAGGCTCTGGATGGAGAAACGAGTAAGCTTTCTGAGGTTTTTAAACATGATCCTTTCTCTCATTCATTGCTTCCACTTGGCTGGAATGAAATGAAAGATCCCAGGAGTTTTTTTGAGCACGTGTACTCTATTCTCTCCGAAGTCTGGTTTGATGAGTTATACCTCGCCAGTCAGGAAGACTGCTCGACGTGGTAGCCGGAACTAGAAGATGAATCTTGGAGTGATACTACTGCCCCCTTCGCGAGCAAGCCCGCTCCCACAGGGATCTGTATTGTCTGTGGAATCAGCGTTGGCCGATCAGTTGCGGTTGATGAAGGGCGGCGGCATTAAGGCTATCAATCACATGCACGCTATACCCCGGAACATTCTTCGCATGATGCTTCGCCTGCGAAGCCATCTCCGCCAGTTGACTCGCATCCAGTTCTGCGCAAGCCGTGGGGTGCAAGTGGACGACGCCGATCGATAACGAGAGCAACGGAAACTCCTGCCGAATCCCCTGCCGGTTCGGCGCGATGAAGCAGCCGGCTTCCAGGTGTTCCGGGCGATAGAAGCGGCGGCATTGGCTTTGGAAGTCGTCGAGCAACTGGTTGAGGCGTTTGCGCCAGTCTTCCGGGCCGAGCACCAGCAGGAAGTCGTCTCCGCCGATGTGGCCGACGAAGTCGCGGGACGGGTCGACGCGTTCGTTGAGGCATTGCGCCAGGCACAGCAGGACTTCGTCGCCACGGCCGTAGCCGTAGATGTCGTTGAAGGGTTTGAAGCTGTCGATGTCGACGTAGCAGATGATCGATTCGCGGCCCTGTTGCAGCAGGCGGGTCAGGCATTGCTGGATCGGCACGTTGCCGGGCAGCAGGGTCAGTGGATTGGCGTATCGCGCCTGTTGGATTTTCAGTTCGGTGATCAGCTTGAGGACGTCGATCACCCGACCGAGGCCGAGATAACCGCCGTTGAGGGTAATGATGAAATCCTCTTCGATGCGTTGCCGGGCGCGGCTGGTGATCAGGCGGCTGACCTGTTGCAGCGACTGGCTCATCTCCACGGCGAGGAAGTCGTCGTTCATCAGGCGGCTGATCGGCTTGCGGGCGAACAGGTCGGTGGCAAATGGCTTGAGCAAGGCGTCGGACAGCGAATGGCGATGGACGATGCCGCACGGCTGGCCCTGTTCATCGAGCACCGCCAGTGAGTTCAGATTGGCCTGGCGGCGGAAGGCTTCCAGTACGGTAGCGGTCGGTGTGTCGCGATGCACCGCCGGTTGGTCGTTGAGCAGGGCGCTGAGGTCGCTGCCCTCGTCGTTCAGCGCCACGGCGCTGCTGTCGTGTTTGGGCATCAGGGCCCGGGCATCGCGGGGTGGATGCTCCTGTGGGCGACCGAGCAGGTAACCCTGCACCAGATCGACGCCCATCTCGGTCAGCACCGCCAGTTCCTCTGGCAACTCGATCCCCTCGGCAATCACCTGTGCCCGTGACGCCTTGGCGATTTGCAGGATCGAGCCGACGAACTCGCGTTTCAATGCGTCCTGATGGATGCCGTCGATGAAGTGGCGGTCGATCTTCACGTAATCCGGGCGCAGCTCCGACCATAGACGCAAGCTCGAATAGCCGGCACCCAAGTCATCCAGCGCAATCGAAAAGCCCATCGCCCGATAGTGATGCAGCGCGGTTTGCAGCAACTGGAAATCGTCGATTGGCGTCTGTTCGGTGAGTTCGATCACCACTTGGCTTGGTGGAATACCGAAGTCCTGCAGCAGTTGCAGGGTCCGCCCCGGTTGGTGCGCGGCTTCAAGCAGGGATTCCGGTGAAACGTTGAGGAACAACTTGCCCGGCAATTGCTGCTCGTTGAAACGACGACAGGCAGACTGGCGGCAGGCAATTTCCAGTTCGCTCAAACGACCGGCCTGACGGGCCACGGCGAACAACGCGATAGGCGAGTGCAAAGGGCTGTTGGACGGGCCACGGGTGAGGGCTTCGTAACCGAGAATACGACGTTCGGAAAGACAAATGATCGGCTGGAACAGACTGTGCAAACCGCTTTGAGTCAGGATCGAGCTCAAGGCACTCAGCTGTTCGGTCGTGGTCATGGCTATCTCTGGCGATAAAAAAAGGACCGGGAGCGCTCTTGCTTGAAGAGACGCTCCCAGTCCTTTATTTCACGACAGAATGATGACTGTTTGATGACGCTCCGAGGAGCGCCAACACTAAATTGCCATCATCTTACTTTTTAGCCACCTGATTACTCAGTTTCAGGTAATCCAGCAGCACGCGCCCGGTTTCGGCCAGGTAGGCGTCGTCCTCTGGTTTGACCTTGTCCGGCTCGGCTGCCGCGAGTGCGTCGTCGTCTTCCTTCTTCAGCTCTTTCAGCGGTTCTTCGCCTTTGGCTTTGCGACGGATGTTTTCCATCGCCAGTTGCTTGGCATCGATGTCCGCGTGCTGGGCACGGCGCTCGGCTTCGTTGAGGCTGACGGTTTTTTCTTCCATCAGCTTCTGCGCCAGGGCCAGCTTGTCGCGGATGAACACGAACTCGGCGTCTTTGGCGCTACGTGCCTCATGCTCGGACTTGAGCTGCGCCAGGTACGGCTTGAACGGATCGACCGCAGGTTTGATCGCTGCCTTGATGGTGTCCCACGGCATGGCTTCCGGCAGGGCGCTTTCGCCGATTTCCTTGGTGTCGATGATCGACGGATAATCGATGTCTGGCAGCACACCCTGATGCTGGGTGCTCTGCCCGGAAACCCGGTAGAACTTGGCCAGGGTCAGTTTCAGTTCGCCGTGGTTCAGCGGCTGAATGGTCTGCACGGTGCCTTTGCCGAAGGTCTGGCCACCGATGATCAGTGCGCGATGGTAGTCCTGCATGGCGCCGGCAAAAATCTCCGAAGCCGAGGCGGACAGGCGATTGACCAACAGCGCCATCGGGCCTTTGTAGAACGCGCCCGGGTTTTCATCTTCAAGCACATCGACGCGGCCATCGGCATTACGCACGAGTACGGTCGGGCCCTTGTCGATGAACAGGCTGGTCAGCTCGGTAGCTTCCTGCAGGGAACCGCCGCCGTTGTTGCGCAGGTCGATGACCACGCCGTCGACTTTCTCTTTCTGCAGTTCGGTCAGCAGCTTCTTGACGTCACGGGTGGTGCTCTTGTAGTCCGGATCACCGGCACGGAACGCCTTGAAGTCGAGGTAGAAGGCCGGGATCTCGATGATGCCGAGCTTGTAGTCCTTGCCATCCTGTTTCAGGCTGAGGATCGATTTCTTCACCGCTTGATCTTCAAGCTTCACCGATTCGCGAGTGATCGGCACGATCTTGCTGGTCTGGTCGTTCGGCGCATTGCTGGCCGGAATCACTTCCAGACGCACCACGGTGCCTTTCGGGCCGCGGATCAGCTTGACCACTTCGTCCAGGCGCCAGCCCACCACGTCGACCATCTCTTTGTTGCCCTGGGCAACGCCGATGATCTTGTCCGCCGGTGCAACCTGCTTGGTCTTGTCGGCCGGGCCTGCCGGCACCAGACGCACGACTTTCACCTGATCGTTGTCGCTCTGCAACACGGCGCCGATGCCCTCGAGGGACAGGCTCATGTTGATGTCGAAGTTCTCCGCGCTATCCGGCGACAGATAGTTGGTGTGCGGGTCGTAGGACATGGCGAAGGTGTTGATGTACGCTTGGAAGATGTCTTCCGCGCGTGTCTGATCGAGGCGCGCCAATTGGTTCTTGTAGCGCTTGGTCAGGGTGTCCTGAATCTGCTTGGAATCCTTGCCGGCGATCTTCTGCCGCAGCACTTCGTCCTTGACGCGTTTGCGCCACAGGTCGTCGAGTTCAGCGGTGGATTTGAGCCAAGGGGCGTCCTTGCGATCGATCAGCAAGGTTTCCTTGGTGGTGAAGTCCATCTTGTCGACGCCCTTGTTCAACTCCGCAATGGCGAAGTCCAGACGCGCCTTGACGCGGTCCAGATAGCGTTTGTAGATGGTGAACCCGGCGTTGAGGTCGCCGCTTTTGAGGAAGTCGTCGAATTGGGTCTTCCACTTGTCGAATTCGGCGATGTCGCTGGCCAGGAAGTAGCTGCGCGACGGGTCCAGCAGCTTGATGTAGCTGTCGTAGATGATCACCGAGCGCGCATCGTCGAGCGGCGGCTTGCTGTAGTGGTGACGCTTGAGCAACTCGACGACATTGAGGCTGGCGATGACTTCGTCGCGATCAGGCTGCAAGTTGTCCCAGCTGTTGGCTGCGAATGTTTTGCCCGACATCGGCAACAAACCGATACCGATGAAAAGAGCGAGGGCGGTGCTGGGGAGCAAATGCTTCATGCTGATTCGACGCGGGGACAATTGATAACGCATATTAGGCCGTCTTTGAAGTCGCCGGTTCTACGAGAGCCGGTCGCATAATGCAAAAAGCCCGGCGCTACAGCTTCGGGCTCAGTCCAGACTCACTATGGAGGCACTGTGAAGGCATTGCAAGGCGTTGAAGGGCAAGTGGCATGGGTTGAAGAGCCGAGTCCGGCATGTGATGTAGGACAAGTGCGCATTCGCGTGGCGGCTGCCGGCCTCAATCGCGCCGATTTATTACAGAAAGCCGGGCTTTATCCACCGCCGCCTGGCGCCAGTCAGGTGCTCGGTCTGGAGTGCTCCGGGGTGATCAGCGAGGTCGGCGCCGGCTCGTCCTGGCAAGTCGGCGACCGGGTCTGCGCCTTGCTGGCCGGGGGCGGAATGGCGGAAGAGGTGGTCGTCGACGGACGGCACGTGCTGCCGGTGCCCGAGGGCGTGTCGTTGATCGAGGCCGCAGCATTACCCGAGGTTTATGCAACGGTCTGGCTGAATGTGTTTCAGCTCGCAGCGTTGAAACCCGGTGAAAAGGTTCTCCTGCATGCCGGCGCAAGTGGAATTGGTTCAGCCGCCATTCAGCTGTGCAAGGCATTCGGCAATCCATGCTGGGTCAGCGTCGGGTCTGCCGAGCGGTTGGCCTACTGCGAGGCGCTGGGGGCCCAGGGCGGGGTGGTGCGCACCGATGATCTGGAGAGCCTGCGCGACCTCGGGCCGTTTGACGTGATTCTTGATCCGGTCGGCGGCAATTATGCGGCGCTGAACCTCAAGTTGACGGCGCTGGACGGGCGCTGGGTGCTGATCGGTTTGATGGGCGGACGAGAAGCGAAGCTGGATCTGGCACAGGTGCTGGCCAAGCGCGTGCAGTTGCTCGGTTCGACGTTGCGCAGTCGCGATGATCAGTTCAAGGCCGACTTGTTGAGT
Source organism: Pseudomonas sp. MWU12-2020 (assembly GCF_023100605.1). Taxonomy (NCBI): domain Bacteria; kingdom Pseudomonadati; phylum Pseudomonadota; class Gammaproteobacteria; order Pseudomonadales; family Pseudomonadaceae; genus Pseudomonas; species Pseudomonas sp. MWU12-2020. Next base: position 15,804 of record NZ_JALMEX010000008.1, on the reverse strand, counting down.
GACCTGAGCCAGCATGTGTGGCCGTTGTTTGCCGAAGGGCGATTGAGTCCGCAACTGGCGAAGACTTTCCCGGTGAAGGATGCCGAAGCGGCGTTTGCCGAGCTGGCGAGCAATACGGTTTCGGGGAAGGTGGTGTTGGTGATTGACGATAGCCTCACCTGAGGACTCTGAAAAACCTGTGTGGGAGCGGGCTTGCTCGCGAAAGCGGAGTGTCAGTCGATATATTCTTGACTGATCCACCGCCTTCGCGAGCAAGCCCGCTCCCACATTTAAATCTCTGTTTATTTCCAGAGATGGATCGGCCAGCCTGCTTTTTCGGCATGCTCCAGCAGCACCGGATCCGGATTTACCACATGCGGGAAATCCACCTTCAGCAGCAACGGCAAATCGTTGCGTGAGTCGGAGTAGAAACTCGCGCCTTCCAGATTTTCTTCCTCGGCATCCAGCCATTCCAGCAGGCGGGTGATCTTGCCTTCGCGGTAGGTCAGCGTGCCGACGGTCTGGCCGCTGTAAACGCCGTGCGCGACTTCAAGTTCGATACCCAGAATCTCGTCGATGCCCAAACGATCAGCGATCGGTTTGACCAGGTGTGTACCCGAGGCCGAGATCACCAGAATCCGGTCGCCGGCCTTGCGGTGGGCGGCGATGGTTTTGGTCGCGTCGCTGAAGATGATCGGTTCGATGAAATCTTCGACCCACGGGCCGACCAGGTGGTCGACTTCTTCCGGGGTGCGGCCGATCAGCGGTTCGAGGCTGAACGCCATGAATTCTTCCATGCGCAATTTGCCATGGCTGTAGGCGTCCATCAGCTCGTTGTTCTTGCGCATGAACGACTCGCGATCGACCCAGCCCAGGCGCCCCATCTGTTCGCTCCAGAGGGTGGCGCAGTCGCCGTGGATCAGGGTTTCGTCCAGATCAAATATTGCCAGGGCCATCAGTGCAGTTCTCTCTTCAACGTCAGCAAAGTCAACAGGCTACCTCACACAGGGCCGTCGGATCGATGGAAAGCGCCAGACGCTGACCGTCGGGATGCAGATCCGCCGCCGAGCGGTTGAGCACGTCCACCACCAGTTCCACGCCGCGCGCTTCGACGCGGTAGCGGATCACGTTGCCGAGCAGGCTGTGGCTGCGGATCTGCGCATCGAGCTCGCCATTGAGGCTCAACTCGATGGCTTCCGGGCGAATTGCGATACGGTGGTTGATCGGCCGTTGCAACAGCTTCGAGGCGCTGTCGGCGTCAAGCAAGTTGTAGTTGCCGATGAAGCCTGCGGCGAATATGTCCACTGGTGCGGTGTAGAGGGTTTCGGCATCGCCGCTCTGCACGATCTTCCCTTGGTTCATCAGGAAAATCCGGTCGGACATGGTCAGCGCTTCTTCCTGGTCGTGGGTGACGAAAATCGTCGTCAGGCCGAGTTCGCGCTGGATCTGCCGGATCTGCTCGCGCAGGTGTTTGCGAATTCGTGCATCCAGCGCCGACAGCGGTTCATCCAGCAGCAACAGGCGTGGGCGAGTGACCAGCGAGCGGGCGAGGGCAACGCGCTGGCACTGACCGCCGGAAAGCTGATGCGGATAACGACTGGCGAAGTCGTTGAGCTCGACCAGTTTCAACACCTCGGCGACACGTTTGTGGCTGTCGTCGGCATTGACCTTTTGCATGCGCAGGCCGAAGGCGACGTTCTGTTCGACGGTCATGTTGGGGAACAGCGCGTAGCTCTGGAACACCATGCCGATCCCGCGCTTTTGCGGACTCAGCGGCACAATATCGACGCCATCAAGGAGGATCTTGCCGCCATCCACCGGCGTCAACCCGGCAATGCAGCGCAGCAGCGTGGACTTGCCGCAGCCGGACGGGCCGAGCAAGGTGACGAATTCGCCCTTGTTGATCTCGCAGTTGATGTCGCTGAACACCGTAGTGCCCGCGTAGTTTTTCTGCAGGTGTTGGACGCTGACATAGCTCATTCGCTTTTGTCCTTGTTCAAGATGTTGGCGATCCAGGTCAGGACCAGCACGAAAAAGAAGTACGAGATCACCAGTGCACTGGTGAAGTGGCCGCTGCTGTTGCGCATGTTGTTCAGATACACCTGCAGGGTTTCGTAGCGTGTGCCGACGAGGATGTTGGCGAACACGAACTCACCGAACAGGAACGAGAACGACAGCAGCAGCGCGACCATCAGGCCTTTGCGCAGGTTCGGCAGCACCACCAGGAACGCCGCCTGAAAGGTGCTGGCGCCGAGCAGCTGCGCGGCGTCCATCAGGTCGCGCAGGTTGATCGCCTGCAGGTTGTTGGTGATCGCCCGGTACATGAACGGCAGCGCCACGGTGAAGTAGCAACCGATCAGGATCCACGGCGTACCGACCATCGCCAGCGGCCCGGAACCATAGAGTTGCAACAGCCCGACCGACGACACCACTGGTGGCACCGCGAAGGGCAACAGGATCAGGATGTTCATCAGCGCATCGAGTTTCGGGAAGTGGTAATGCACCACGAACAGCAGGGGCAGGATCAGCACTACCGACAGCACCAGCGCACCGACGCACACCAGCAGCGACTGGCCGAAGGCATGCAGGAAGCGCGGATCACTCCACAACTGGATGTACCACTTGAAGGTGAAGCCGCTGGGCAGGATGGTCGCCGACCAACTGCTGGCGATCGAGTAGATCAGCGTGCCCACCAGCGGCAGCAGCAGGATCGCGAACAGCAGATACACCACGACGCGGTGGTAGACGCCGGCCGGGCCGGATTCAGCGCGAGACATGGTAGCTCCTCTTCAGCAGCAGTTGATGCACGACGGTGACGATAGTCATCAACGCCACCAGCACCACGGCCAGGGCACTGGCGAGATTCGGGTCGAGGGAAATGTCGCCGGAGACCATCGCCGCGATGCGGATCGGCAGTACGTTGAAGTTGCCGGTGGTCAAGGCGTACACCGTGGCGTAGGCGCCGAGGTCGTTGGCCAGCAGGATCACGAAGGTGCCGAGCAGTGCCGGGGTCAGTACCGGCAGACCGATGTGCCGCCAGAATTGCCAGCCGTTGGCGCCAAGCAACGCGGCGGATTCGCGCCAGTCTTCGCGCAAGGCGTCGAAGGCCGGGTAGAGCAGCAGCACGCCGAGGGGAATCTGGAAGTAGGTGTAGAGGATGATCAGACCGGTTTTCGAGTAAAGGTTGAAGTCCTGAATGATCCCGGCCTGCTTGAGCATGATGGTGATGCTGCCGTTGAAACCGAGCAGGATGATGAACGCGAAAGCCAGGGGCACACCGGCGAAGTTGCTGGTCATGTTGGCGAAGGCATTCACGAAGTTGCGCAGTTTCGAGTCGACCCGGCGCAATGAATATGCACCAAGCACGGCGATGATGATGCCGAACACGCTCGACCAGAAACTGATCTCGAGGCTGTACTGGATCGCCTGCAAATAGAACTTCGAGCTGAAGATCTTGCTGAAGTTGGCGAAGCCCCAGCCGAACTCTTCCGATTGCAGGCTGTTGATCATCACCCAGACCAGCGGGGCGATTTCGAACACGATAAAGAACAGCGCGAACGGCACCAGACACAGGGCCGCGAGCCATTTGCCGCGAGTCATGGCGTTCACTTGAGCAGCTCCCGGCACACAGGTTTGTCATGGGGCACGCCGAGCAGTGCGCAGACGGTGCCGCAGATCTCGGTCTGCTTCGGCGCGGCATCAGCATTGAGGCTGAACGCGTCGCCGAGGACGAACAGCGGCACCTGGCGCTCTTCCGGCAGCAAGCCGTTGTGCGAGCGGTCGTTGTTCATGCCGTGATCCGCGGTCACCAGCACCTGATAGCCAGCGTCGAGCCAGCCTTGCAGGTAGTCGGCGAGGATGATGTCCGCCGAGCGCGCGCTGTTGCGGTATTGCGCGGAATCGAGGCCGTGCTTGTGGCCGGCGTCGTCGATGTTCATCGGATGGATCAGCAGGAAATTCGGCGCATGACGCAGGCGCAGGTTTTCCGCGTCGGCGAACAGGTGCGAATCCGGGTAGTGGTCACTCCAGTAGAAGTGCCCGTGCTGGATCGGCAGCGACAGGTTGTCGGTATGCCGGTCGCGGGCCGCCACGAACGGCGAGCGGTTGTACAGCTCGCTGACCCAGTGATAGGCCGCTGCGGCGGTTTTCAGACCGGCGTCGCGGGCGTAGTGATAGATGCTGCGCTGATTGGACAGCCGTGCAACGTTGTTGTGGACGATGCCGCTGTCGATCGGCGGCACGCCGGTAAGGATGCATTCGTAAAGCGGTCGGGACAGGGCCGGCAACTCGCACTCCAACTGATAGAGCGCGGCGCGTCCTGCGCCAACGTAAGCCTGCAGATGCCCCATGGCGTGACGCGCGACCTCGTAGTTGAGACCGTCGAGCACGACAAGGATGACGTTGTGCTTCATAGGGGCAAAAACTCCGCGAAATTCAAATAGCTCGAAATCAACTCGACCCCCCTGTGGGAGCGGGCTTGCTCGCGAAGGCGTCGGGTCAGTCAACATCATCGTTGAATGACTCACCGCCTTCGCGAGCAAGCCCGCTCCCACATTTGGATCTCCAATGGATCCAGCAGTGGGGATTTACAGGATTACTTCATCTCTACGATGACTTCTTCGTTCCACTTCTGCGGCAAGGCCTTGGAGGTTTTTTCCCAGGCGTCGGCGTCCTTGATCGGCGTGACCTTTTTGTACTGCTCGTTCGGCAGCAGCTTGGCTTTCACGTCCTCCGGCAGTTGCAGGTGATCGGCACGAATCGGACGGGCGTTGCCGCGCGCCAGGTTGGTCTGGCCGGCGTCGCTGAAGATGTATTCGCGGGTCAACTTGGCGGCGTTCGGGTTTTTCGCGTACTTGTTGATGATGGTGGTGTAGCCGGAAATCACCGAGCCATCGGACGGAATCAGCACCACGTAGTCATCCGGGTTGGCCATCTTGGCCTTGTAGCTCAGGCCGTTGAAGTCCCAGACCACGCCGACTTCGATCTCGCCTTTTTCCATGGTGGCGATGGTCGGGTTGGCCATCGACAGACGACCTTGCTTGGCGATGTCTGCAAACAGCAGCAGGGCCGGCTGGATGTTCTTCTCGTCGCCACCGTTGGCCAGGGCCGCGGCGAGTACGCCGTTGGCGGCTTGCGCGGCGGTGCTCACATCACCGATGGACACCTTGTATTTGCCGCCCTTGAGGTCAGCCCATTTGGTTGGCACTTCGGAGCCGTGCAGCAGCTTCTTGTTGACGATGAAGGCGATGGTGCCGGTGTAGGCCAGTGCCCAGTTGCCGTCCTTGTCCTTGGCCCAGTCCGGGACTTGATCCCAGGTGCTTGGCTTGTACGGTTGCACCACGCCCTGCTTGACCGCGATCGGGCCGAAGGCGGCACCGACGTCGCCGATGTCGGCGGTGGCATTGTCTTTCTCGGCGGCGAACTTGGCGATTTCCTGGGCCGAGCTCATGTCGGTGTCGATGTGTTTCAGGCCATAGGTCTTGGCCAGGTCTTCCCAGGTGCCTTTCCAGTTGGCCCAGTCATCGGGCATGCCGACGCTGTTGACGGCGCCTTCCGCTTTCGCAGCGGCTTCGAGGGTTTTCAAATCGGTACCTGCCGCCATGGCGGAGGTGCACATTGCAATGGTCGAGCCTAACAGTGTTGCCAGGAAAAGCTGTTTCATTCCGAAGCTCCTTGGTCGTGTTCAACGCTGCGATTGCGGTTTGTGTTGGTCTAGGTCAGCAATACCTGAGCCAATTTAAGGGGGCTGGATGACACTTTGATGTCGGCGGTCGCCCGGCAGGCCTTTTATTTGCCCGGTTTCGGCGCTTGCCCGCTAAGCGTAGACCAAGGTCAAAGCCCCGGCAGACAAGGGACTTGGCCGATGTATTGCAAGTCATGAGGGCGACCGTCGGGCAGGTTTGTCATCTCTCGGTCATCTGCACTGCCTAGGCTTGCAACACATGGAAACGGCTTGCAGCCGTACGGTTTTTGCCCCGAAACAGTGCTGGTCTAGTCCAGATAGGTAACGTTGATGCGCGATGAGGCAACAAAAGCGGTGACAGCGATTGGTCAGGTGTTGCAGGAGCAACTTGATCACGGCCTGCTCGCGCCCGGGAGCAAGTTGCCGGCCGAGCGCAAGCTCAGTGAGTTGTTCGGCACCACGCGCATTACTGTGCGTGAGGCGTTGTTGCAGCTGGAGGCGCAGGGGCAGATTTATCGCGAGGAGCGCCGTGGCTGGTTCGTTTCGCCACCACGTCTGGCGTACAACCTGATGCAGCGCAGTCACTTTCACGCGATGGTCAGTGCGCAGGGGCGGGTGCCGTCGACCGAAGTTATTTCGGCGCGCTTGCAGCCGGCGTCGGTGGCGGTGTGTGCGTTGTTGCAGTTACCTGCTTTGTCGAGCGTGATTCAGATTTGTCGGTCGCGGCGGATTGATGGGCGGCTGGTGTTGTATGTGGAGCATTATCTGAACCCGCAGTATTTTCCGGGGATTCTGGGGTTTGATTTGAATCAGTCGATGACCGAGTTGTATGCGCGGCATTACGATTTGCACTATGGGCGGGTGCGGTTCGAGATTGTGCCGACGTCGTTGTCGGTGGATGCGGCGGCGGCTTTGCGGGTTTCTGTCGGGAGTCCGGGGTTAAGGATTGCTCGGGTCAATTATGATCAGCATGAGCGGTTGATTGATTGTGATCTGGAGTTTTGGCGGCATGATGCGATTCACGTTGGTGTAGATGTTGTTTGAGCTTTTGGCCTTGGCGGCCTCTGGGCCGACCAGGTTCTTGGGGTTTTAGGTGTATATCCGTTGCTTCGGGTGCTGCGGCTGGCGGTTTCGCTCTTACAGCGACTCCCTTTGGCAAACGCCCCAAAGGAAGCAAAGGTCTTGGCCCCGGCGTTCGGCCCTCGCTTAGGCTCGGGTTCCTTCGTTGCGGGGTTCATCCGGGGGCATCGCCTCCGGTTTGCTTCGCTGCACCTCCTCTCGATGTGTTTGGCTGCGCCAAACGGTCGCTGCGCTCCCACCCCCGGATAACCCCCTCCACTCAGCCTGCCGATGGGGCGGGCACGGCAAGATCAAGAGCTGCAGCCGAGCTTGCGCTCATCCTGTTGAGTGGTGAAAAGCATGTGGTCGGCTTTTGCTTTTCTGTAGGAGTGAGCCTGCTCGCGATAGCGGCCTGACAGCCGACCAATCCCCAACTGACCGCCCCCCATCCAACTGTAGGAGTGAGCCTGCTCGCGAAGGCGGCCTGACAGCCGACCAATCTCCAACTGCCTGCACCCAATCCAACTGTAGGAGCGAGCCTGCTCGCGAAGTCGGCCTGACAGCCGACCAATCTCCAACTGCCTGCACCCAATCCAACTGTAGGAGCGAGCCTGCTCGCGAAGGCGGCCTGACAGCCGACCAATCCCCAACTGACCGCGCCCAATCTCACTGTGGGAGTGAGCCTGCTCGCGAAGTCGGCCTGACAGCCGACCAATCCCCAACTGCCTGCACCCAATCCAACTGTAGGAGCGAGCCTGCTCGCGAAGGCGGCCTGACAGCCGACCAATCCCCAACTGACCGCCCCCAATCCAACTGTAGGAGCGAGCCTGCTCGCGAAGGCGGCCTGACAGCCGACCAATCCCCAACTGACCGCCCCCAATCCAACTGTAGGAGTGAGCCTGCTCGCGAAGGCGTCCTGACAGCCGACCGATCTCCAACTGACCGCCCCCAATCCAACTGTAGGAGCGAGCCTGCTCGCGATGGCGGCCTGACAGCCGACCAATCTCCAACTGACCGCCCCCCATCCAACTGTAGGAGTGAGCCCGCTCGCGATGGCGGCCTGACAGCCGACCAATCCCTCGCTGAATGAACCCAATCCACCTGTGGGAGCGGGCTTGCTCGCGAAGTCGCCCGCACAATCACCCCATCTCTATCTGGCAGCCTTAGCATTCCCATACAAATAATCCGTCGCCAGCGACGCCATCGTCCTCACCCCAACCACCAGCGCCGACTCATCCACAAAGAATCCCGGATTGTGATTCGGCGCAGCTTTGCTCATGTCCTGATCCCGTGGCGTCACCCCGAGAAACACAAACAGCCCCGGCACTTCCTTGGCAAAGAACGAGAAGTCTTCCGCGCCGCCCACCAGCGGCGCATTGACCACGTCATCCTTGGCTGCCCACTTCAACGTCGGCAGCATTTTTTCCGTCAGTGCCGGGTTGTTAATCGTGGGGTCGTATTTTTCGATGATGGTGACGTCGGCTTTCGCGCCGCCGCTTTCGGCGATTTTTTCGATGGTCTGGCGAACGTCGCTGTGCAGTTTCTGGCGGATGCCGTAGTCATAGGAGCGGATGGTGCCGCTCATGTCGACGGACTCGGGAATGATGTTGTAGCGGGTGCCGCCATTGATGGTGCCGATGCTGACCACCGACGGGTAGGACGAGATGTCGGTGCGCCGGCTGACCACGGTTTGCAGGCCGACGATGGTTTGTGCGCCGACGGTGATCGGGTCGATGCCGTCCCACGGGCGGCCGGCGTGGGTTTGTTTGCCGAGAATTTTGATGCGCAGGTCGTCGGAGCTGGCCAGGGTCGGGCCGGGGCGGTAGGCGATCTGGCCGGCGGGGACGCCGGCCCAGACGTGCAGGCCGAACACGGCGTCGGGTTTGGGCGATTTCATCACGCCTTCCTCGACCATCATTTTCGCGCCCCAAGTGTTTTTGCCGTCGGGGATGAAGTCGCTCGGGCCTTCTTCGGCGGGCTGGAAGTAGAACACCACGGTGCCGGGCAGGGTGTCGCGCATGCCTGTGAGAATTTTCGCCGTGCTCAGCAGGATCGCGGTGTGGGCGTCGTGGCCGCAGGCGTGCATCACGTCGACTTCTTTGTCCAGATAAGTGCCTTTGGCTTTCGAGGCGAAGGGCAGGTCGGCGACTTCCTTGACCGGCAGCGCGTCCATGTCGGCGCGCAGGGCGACGGTCGGGCCGGGCAGGGCGCCTTTGAGGATCGCGACCACGCCGGTGCGGGCGACGTTGGTTTTGACTTCCAGGCCCATGGCCTTCAGTTGTCTGGCGACCAGTTCCGCAGTGCGTTTCTCGGTGTTGCCCAGTTCCGGGTGCGCGTGGATGTCGCGGCGGGTTTCCAGCAGTTCCGGTTCAAGTGCCTTGGCTTGCGTGGCGATCTGTTCGCGGGTGCTGTCCAGGGTGGCGGCGCTGGCGGTGCCGGCCAGCAGGGTGAGCAGAACGGTCTGGGCGATACGTGTCAGCTGCATCGGATTTCTCCATGGTTATTGTTTTTCTGGCTTCCCTGCCTGTGACAAAAAAACCGGTGGGTAAGTTTAGGGGCAACGGAGTATCGCGCGCGAAGTTTTCGAAAGTGTGCATGTTCATTAATTGGGTCGGGAATTTTCCTACTGCCTTATCGGCTTGGTCTGGCGTGACAGAAAAATAAAAAGCAATAACTATATACCGCACACCGCAGCATTTATTTCAATAAATTTCTCCGCAGTCCAGGCGATGTGGTCGACAAGTTGTCGATTTCGTTTGCCAGGAAACGACGGCGCGAATAATCCAGGGAGGATATATAAATGCTGCGTAATGGAATAACGCTTCCAGTGTCAGAGGTGAACCCGGATAAACAAGATGTATATATACATTACTTAGGGAGGGGGGATGGTTCGGGGCGAAATGTTGATTTCGCCCCGCTTGATGAAATTCTGGATATGGAAAGTGCTTACAAGTCTTTTTCCGAAAGCCTTGCTGAAGTACTTGAAGTTGAACTTGCGAATGTCAGAAATGGAGGTGATTCAGTTCCACTCCCTCCGCTAGAGGCCTTAGCGCGAGAGATGCGCTTTAGAGATTCACTGATTGTCCGCAAATACACGGCTCTGTTGTCGACACAGGATGTCGCCATTCAGCGATTCGGTCATGCACAAGTTGAAAGGTTTTATAACAGCGGCCGCCTGCCACAGGTAAACCGGCGAGGCTCCGGCGCCACTGTGCGGCAAGCCTACAGTGCATTGTTTAACGCCAAGTTGCTGGTTGAAGGCATTGGCTTGTTAAACACTCAATCCGCAAGGGTCAGGGAGGTCATTACCGTCGTACAAGCGCAAGAGACTGCGCGAATTGCCCAGGAGCAGGCGCGGTTGGCGGCGGAACACGCCCAGCAGCTTGCTCAGGAACAGGTCCGTGCAGCACAGGATCAAGCGCGCCGGATGGCGGAAGAGTTAGCGCGTATTGCCGCCGCCGATGAAATCAAGCGAGTGGCAGAAGAGCAAGCCCGTTTGGCGGCGCAAGCCCGGGAGCAGAAGCTCGCCGAGGAACGGGCAGCGCTTGAGGCGGAAGCTGAAGCACACAGGCTCGCAGAGGAAAAGCGCCGACTGGAAGAAGTCGAACAGGCCAATCGCTCGCTTGAAGACCAGCGACCAAGTCTGGGTCATGGAATACCCCTGCGCCTTCAGGGCAATGTCGCCAACGCCCAGTTGGTCTTTGCGACATCCCGTGGCGCGGTGGCCATTGCTGACAACCTGATGGCGGGATTAGCTACCGCCATTCGCTCGGCGGTTGGGGAGTTGGCTGGACTGGCTGCAGGAGCGGCGTCGGGCCTGATGGTGGGTGTGGGTGCGTTCATCTACTCACCGACACTGGGCAATGGTGAGTTGCCCGAGCGCTTCTTGCTTAGCCATCCGTTATCGGACCTGCTACCCGGGCCTATGCCGGATCTGCACAGGCTGGCAAGCGAAAGGGCATTGCTGGATTTACCAGTACGTTTAAGTCCCCGGCCATTGACAGGCAATCTGGCGGAACTGCTGGTTGTTCCGGTAGGCGGCACAAGACTCCCTTCCGGTGTGCGGGTGATTGCAGCGGGCTATAACCCCGGGGATAACACTTACGACACCACGCTTACTGACCTTCCGCCAACAACCGTGGTCTGGACGCCAATAGTTGCGCCGACCGACAGTTCAACGCAGTTGCCCGCCGAGGAGTCAGCTCCACCACGATACTTCGGCGGCAATCTCGTCCCGATTGAAGGGCGGATCGATACCTATCCCGTCCCGGGCAACATTCACTTCGACGACTTCATTCTCGTCTTCCCGCCGGAGTCGGGGCTGCCACCGCAGTACGTCATGTTCCGGGATCGTCGGAATGACGCGGGAGTGGCCAGCGGCTATGGCGAGCCGGTTGTGGGTCGATGGCTTGAGGCGGCTGCGCAAGGTGAGGGGGCGGCCATTCCATCGCAAATTGCTGATCAGTTGCGAGGCAAGCAGTTCAACAGTTTCAGGGCTTTCAGGGAGACTTTCTGGAAGGCGGTGAGCGCTGACGTTGAGCTGGCGATGTGGTTTGATCCAAATAGTCTCAGTGCAATGAGCAAAGGGCGGTCAGCGTTTGTGAGAGCGGGTGATCGAGTCGGTAAACGAGTGAAACTTGAGCTGCACCACGTCTCATCGTTATCGGACGGTGGGCAGTTGTACGATATTGATAACCTGCGTTTGCTAACTCCGAAGCAGCATTTGGAAGTTCATAAGGGAGTCGAGTAATGAAAAAGTTAATGATCAGCGATATGTCCGAAGAGCAGTTTTTGCATTTTGTACAAAAGATATGTCAATCGGATTACGCGACTGAAAAGGGGCATACCTCAGCCGTTATGGAGTTTGAACGACTGAGCGAGCATCCAGCCCGTTCCGATTTGTTCTATTACCCGGAACCGGGAAAAAGTGGTCCGGAAAACATCGTGGCGGAAGTAAAAAGATGGCGGGCCGCCCACGGCAAACCTGGTTTCAAAGAACAGTAAGCACGGCCCCCTATTGGCGCAACCTGCCGATAGGGGGCTCACCAAGACTTAATAGTCCTTCTTGCACTCCGCACCCGGCGTAATCACCTGCACACTCATCCGTGGCGTCGCCAGATCCAGTCCGGCTTCATCCAGATGGCGCTTGAGCGACAGGTTGAACGCCCGCGAAACTTCCCACTGTTTGATCGGCGCAGTCTTGAACCGCGCGCGAAGAATCGCGCTGCCGGACTCGAAGCTTTCCACGCCCTGGATCTCCAGCGGCGACCAGATGTTGCGCCGCTGCAGCGGGTCGGTGCGCATTTTCTGGCCGACTTCGCGCATCAGTTTGATCGCGTCGTCGATTTCCATGTTGTACGGCACCGCCACGCGGAAGATCGCGTAACCGAATTCCCGGGAGTAGTTCTTGATGCTTTTGATTTCGCTGAACGGAATGGTGTGGACGATGCCGTCGATGTCGCGCAGGCGCACGGTACGGATGGTCAGGCCTTCGACGGTGCCGAGGTGGCCGCCGACGTCGACGTAATCGTCGATGGCCAGCGAGTCTTCGATGATGATGAACAGGCCGGTGATCAGGTCCGCCACCAGCGACTGTGCACCGAAACCGATGGCCAGACCGATCACACCGGCACCGGCCAGCAGTGGGGTGACGTTCATGCCCATGTTCGCCAGGGCGACGATCAGCGCAATGATGAAAATCGCCACGAACAGCACGTTGCGGATCAGCGGCATCATCGTTTGTGCGCGGGCATTGGCCAGGCCTTTGCGCGAGCGGGTAAGGGCGTGATGCACGGCGGTGTCGGCGAGGATCCAGATCAGCCAGGAGAAAATCAGCGTGCCGATCAGGCTGAACAGTTTGACGCTGACGTCGTGCCCTTCGCCCTCGGCAAAACCGATCAGCGACTTGCCCCACACGCGCAGGCCGAGTTCGATGAAGGTCAGCCACACCAACAGGTGGGCGAGGGTGTAGAAGAAGCTTTTCAGGCGTTCCGAATACAGCGCATGACGCTTCGGCCCGCGCTGCGGTTTGAGCGAGTGACGGCGGACGAGTCCGTTGATCACCATGCACATCACCAGCAACACCGTGCAGATCAGCGACTGACGCAGGGCGGTGCTGGTGTCGCCGGCGGAGACGAAGGTGGCGAACAGCGAGATCCCGACCAGCACCAGCGCCGGCACGTACCAGAAGGTGCCGAGGATATCGATGGTGTCGCTGAGGGCGCGGCGGGTCAGGCGGCGGGACAACGGCTGGTTGCGGATCAGGTGCGCGATCGGCCGGCGGAAACGCAGGATGAACAGACCGGTGAACAGCGCCGCGAGGACATTGGTGATGGTTGCGGTGGTGTGCGCCAGGTGTACGCCGAGGCTCTCGACCAGGCGCGGGTCGTTCAGCGCCTCACCGAACGCGGCGAAGCTGCCGATCAGCCACAGTGGGCGGAAAGCCTGATGCCGCAGGATGTACAGCGCCCGGTGCCGGTGCGGGCCGTCGAGCAGCGAAAAGGCGATCACGCAAATCGCCGAGAAACAGGTGCCGACCACCAGCGCATAAGCCAGCACCATCGCCAGGCTCTTGCCCAATGACGAGGGCAGCGCGTAGCTCATGTAAACGGTGATGACCAACGCAATCAGCCATGGGCCGAGTTTGCGCAGGGCGAAGCGCAGCATATCGAGGGCCTTGGGGTGTTGCGGCAGTTCTTCGGTCAGGCCGAAGCGCATGCGCACCCGGTGCCCGAGCCAGATCAGCGCGGCGGCGAGCAGGCTCCAGACCATCAGGATTACCGCGAAGCCGAAGATGATCGGCAGCCATTCGCTGGCCGGCAGCATCAGGGCGTCGAGTTCGTCCTTGGCCAGATCGAATTCATTGGACCAGCGGGTGAGCGGGCTGTCGGCACCGGAGAACTGCTGTTCGAAACTGGCCAGGGTGCCGCCGATAAGGCCCAGCACGCCTTCTTCCGGCGAGGCCTGGGCTTTCTTGGTGACGTCGCGCAGCTTTTTCAGATCGGTCAGCAACTGGGCGCGTTGCTTGTCGTTTTCCAGCGACTTGATGACTTCATCCAGCGATTGACCCAGCGGCTCTTGCGCTTCGGGCTGGGTCTTGGTGGTGTTGAGCAGGCCCGGCAAACCGGCCGCATGGGCAGGGGCCAGCGGCAGCAGCGTCATCAGGCAGACAAGGAACAGGCAGGGCAGAGCAAACAGACGAGCGAACACTAGGCGGTCAACCTCGCAAAGGGGCGAATTGAGCGAGTGTACGAGGCAGCCAGAATCAATGCGAGCCGGGCGCGGATTTATTCGTTGAGTTTGGCGAGGATCTTGTAGACCACGGTCGCCAGGATCATCAGCATGCCAATCCACATGGCAAAGACGCCGGCGTTCTTGTCGCGGAAGTTGAAGCCGATCGCCAGCAGGATCATCCCGCTCAGGATCGGAATGAGCATGGCGTGGAAGGAGGACATCGAAATCATGGAGACTGCCTTGTCGAAATGAATGATGTAAGTCTAGGTCGCTTTTGGCGGAGCGGTTCTGATGTGTATCAGAATTGAGTCAGTCCAATGATGAAATTGTGTTGTCTGGACTGCCGCTTTCGCGAGCAAGCCCGCTCCCACAGCTTGGAATGCATTCCAATGTGGGAGCGGGCTTGCTCGCGAAGCTTTTCAGCTTTTACGGCAATTCGCGACTGGCGTAGAACGCGCTCAGCACTTTGACCAGGTGCGCCAGGTCGTGGCTGCCGCACAGTTCGCGGATCGAGTGCATGGCGAAGGTCGGCAGGCCGATATCCACGGTGCGCACGCCCAGGTGGCTGGCGGTGATCGGGCCGATGGTCGAGCCGCAGCCCATGTCACTGCGCACCACGAAGCTCTGCACCGGCACTTCTTCGGCCATGCACAGGTGGCGGAAGAACCCGGCGGTTTCGCTGTTGGTAGCGTAGCGCTGGTTGCTGTTGACCTTGATCACCGGGCCGGCGTTGAGTTTCGGGCCGTGGTTGGCGTCGTGCTTTTCGGCGTAGTTCGGATGCACGCCGTGAGCGTTGTCGGCCGAGACCAGCAGCGATTTCTGGATGGTGCGGACGAACTCGTCACCTTCGGGCAGCAGACGGCGCAGGGTCTGTTCGAGCATCGGGCCGTCGGCACCGCAGGCCGAGCAGGAGCCGACTTCTTCGTGGTCGTTGCACACCAGCACGCAGGTTTCTTCGGTGTCGGCGGTGAGCAAGGCTTGCAGGCCGGCGTAGCACGACAGCAGGTTGTCCAGGCGCGCACCGGCGATGAAGTCGCCGTGCAGGCCGATGATCGCAGCGCTTTGGGTGTCGTAGAAGCTCAGTTCGTAATCCAGCACCACGTCGGCGTTCAGGCCATGTTCGCGGGCCAGTTGATCGGTCAGTACGGCGCGGAAGTCGACGCGCTCGTCACCGGCGAACTGCGCGAGGATCGGTGGCAGCTCGGTCTGCGCGTTGATTGCCCAACCCTGATTGGCTTCACGGTTGAGGTGAATCGCCAGGTTGGGAATGATCGCGATCGGTGCCTTGAAGTCGATCAGTTGGCTTTCGACCTTGCCGTCGCGACGGAAGGTGACGCGGCCGGCCAGCGACAGGTCGCGGTCGAACCACGGCGCCAGCAGCGCGCCGCCGTAGACTTCAACGCCCAGTTGCCAGAAACCCTGACGTTGCAGTTCCGGTTGTGGCTTGACCCGCAGGCAGGGGCTGTCGGTGTGGGCGCCGACCAGACGGATTCCGTCGTGCAGCGGCGAGTTGCGGCCCATTTTGATTGCGACGATCGAGGAGTCGTTACGGGTGACGTAGTAGCGGCCGTTGGCCTCGGTAGTCCACGGCTCGCGCTCGTCGAGGCGCACATAACCGGCGGCCTCCAGACGCTGGACAAGGCTGGCAGTGGCGTGGAACGGGGTAGGGGAGGCCTTGAGAAAGTCGATCAGGCCTTGGTTCAACTCTTCGCGCATAAGAAGCTCCAGACAGCAATGGGCGCGAGTTTAACGCATCGGCCCGGGAATTGAATCCGAACCGGATCGGGGTGGGAGCGGGCTTGCTCGCGAAAGCGGTGGGTCAGATGCAGATTTTTGGATGACACACCGCT